>NZ_JABBJN010000030.1 GCF_012928505.1 Achromobacter sp. Bel
TAAACCCACCGACATGACGCTTCGCCCGGGCCCGCGGCATCAACGACTTACCCCGCCGCAAGCGGATCTTGCCTCCTTGATCGAACATGCTCCGGCGGAAGCGACAGCGCCCGTCGATACGTCCTGAAGGGCATGGATGGGCTTGACGCTGTCGCGCCCCTGCCTTCCGATGGACCAATATAACGCCACCGCCGTCCCCACCGTCACGGCGCACAGTACGTAGAGCAACGCGGCAAACGCTTGCCCCGACGCCAGGATCAATGCGGCTTGTTGCGCCGACGGCAGTAGCGTCATCGCCCCGGCCACATCGCCGGCCACCAGACGCTGGGCGGCCGCCCCCGCCGATGCCGCCTCGCCTGGCGTGGCTGCCGCAAGATAATAGGTCGTGAGGCCGGCCAGTACCGCACTTACGATCGCCAGCGCCAGGCCCTCGCCTGCCACCCGCGAGGTGCTGAAAATGCCGGCTGCCATGCCTGCACGCTCGTTAGGCACCACGCTCACCGCCAATCCATCCATCAACCCCCAAGGCAAGCCAATGCCTGCGCCGATCAGCAGCATTGGCCCTACGCTGGCGGATACATCGGCCTGCTGTGTCGCGTGACCCAGCCATGCCAACCCTGCCGCGTTCGCCAGAAGGCCGACGGCGCACAGGCTCGCTGCCGAAAACCGCTGCACCAGGCGCCCGGCCAGCATCGGCACCACCATCAAGGGGCCCGACAATGCCATCATCAGCAGGCCCGCACGCACCTCGTCCAGCCCCACCACCGCAATCCAACGCACGGGCAACAGGATCAAAAGCACCACGAATCCGTACGCCGGGGCCGCGGCCAACAGTTGAACGCCCACGAAGGGCGGATGACGGAACAACGAGAGATCCAGCAACGGCCGCTTGCAACCCAGCTCGATTTTTACGAACGCGATGAACGACAGCACGCAACCCGCCAGCAGCCCCAAGGTGCCGCGATCCGCCCAGCCCGCGCCCGGCACGCGCAGCGCCATGCACGTAAGCAAAGCCAGCGCGGCCGAGAACGCGAACGCTCCCCCCCAGTCCAGACTGCCCGCATCCGGATCGCGCGATTCGCGCAGATAGCGCCATCCCAGCCCCCACGCCGCCAGCGCCATCAAGGCAGTCAGGCCGAACACGCCGCGCCAGCCAAATTGCGCCACGAGCAACCCCGACAGGATCGGCCCGAATGAAAGCCCCACGCCGAAGCTCGTGCCCATGAAGCTAAAGGCCCGCGTGCGCGCCGCACCATCGAATTCCTGTGCCAACGCGGCCGCCCCAGCCGACAAGATCGCCGCGCCTCCCAGCCCCTGGGCCGCCCGCAACAGGTTGAACACGCCTATTCCAGGCGCCGCGATCAGCGCCAGCGATGCCAGCACGAAAAGCGCCGCACCCCAAAGATATACGCGCCGGCGCCCATGCCGGTCAGCCAGTCCCCCAGCGGCCAACAAGGTGCTGCCAAACGCCAGCATGAACGCGTTGGTCACCCAACTGAGCGCCTCCGGGCTCGCATGCAGCGCATGCACCAGCGACGGCAGCGCGACCGCCGGGCCGGTAAAACTAAGCGGCATTACGAGTGCGCCAAGGCATACGGCAGCAAGTGCCCACCGCTGCGAGGCGGAAGAAGTTGGAACGGGCGCGGTCATCGTCAATGTGAAATCCAAAAAAGGGATTTCAAGATAGTGGTTCCGACTTGGCGGATAAATGGGGCGATAATCCTGTCATTACGGAATAAGATTCTTGAATAGACATGGACCGTCTTGCCGCTCTCATGCCCTTTGTCTGCAGCGCCGAGCTGGGCAGCTTCGCCGCCGCGGGCCGCAACCTGGGCCTATCGCCCTCCGCCGTGGGCAAGGCCGTCGCCCGCCTGGAAGAGGACCTGCACGTGCGTCTGTTCCAACGCAGCACGCGCCGCATGCAGCTCACCGAAGAGGGCCGCCTTTACTTCGAGCGCTGCAAGCGCATCCTCGACGACCTTGATGACGCCCACGCCATGCTGTCGCGCACGCGAGACGAACCGCGCGGCCGTCTGCGCGTCAGCGCGCCGCTGATCAGCTATCACTTTCTACTACCGGTGCTGCCCGATTTTGCGGCGCGATATCCGGGCGTCGAGCTCGACCTGGACTTCAATGATCGCGTTGTCGACCTGATCGGCGAACGTATCGACGTCGCGATCCGCAGCGGTGACCTGCCGGACTCCCGACTGATGGCCCGGCCGATGAGCCAGTTTCGAATGTTGTTGTGCGCCTGCCCGGAGTACTTGGCAAGGCATGGGACGCCGCAATCGCCCAACGACCTGCAAGCGCATGCCGCGGTCCGATTCCGCTTTCCAAACTCTGGAAACCTGCAACGCTGGCCGCTGGCGCATCCCGACCCTGCGGTGCGCACGGCACTGACCTGCAACAACATGGAAGCGTTGCGCGGTGCGGTGATACAGGGGTTCGGCATCGGTTGCATGCCGGATTTCCTGGCGCGCGATGCGTTAGCAACGGGTGTGCTGGTAGAGGTGCTGCCCCAACACACCGAAGGCATGGGCCGATTCCAGCTGGTGTGGCCGTCGAACCGGAACCTGTCGCCCAAGGTGCGGGTGTTCGTGGACTTCATGGGGCAGCACTGCGGGGATACGCAGGCGAAACGGTGAATGGCGAGAATGGCCGGGTTGTCGATCAATCGCCCCCGTGCCTATTGCAATTCGATATTCGCATTCTTCACGATTGCCGCATATTTTCGAGTCTCGCTCTTGAAGTAATCGAGCGATTTCGCAGGGTCGAGCATGGTGATCCTATTGCCCTGCACGTCCATGGCCTTTTTGGTTTCTGGATCGTGGTATGCCGCGTCGAAAGCCCTGTACACACGCCGCACCTGATCGGCCGGCAATTTCGCCGGCCCGATCACCGCGAACCAGCCTTCCACTTCGTAATCGGGCATGCCTTGTTCACGAATGGTGGGAATCTCTGGCGCCGCGGGACTCCGTTCCTTGCTGCCCACGCCAATGGCTTTCAGCGCACCGCTTTTCAGATGCGGCAGGATCGACGGCAGCGAGGTCACGCCAAAGTCAACCTGACCGCTCATGATGTCGGTAACCATGGGGCCGGTTCCCTTGTACGGAATGTGGCGGATTTTCAGTCCATTTTGCTGCAGGAATAGCTCACAGCCCAAGTGCAGGATGGTGCCGTTGCCCGAGGATCCATAGTTATAGGCGTCGGGCTTCGTACGCAAGGCAGCGACCAGATCGCGCACGTTGGTGTACGGCAGCTTTACAGGATTCACGACCAGAAGCAGTGGCGTGGCGCCTATGATGGAAATCGGCGTGATGTCCAGGATCGGATCGAACGGCACGGACTTCAGCACGCTGGGAAAGATCACATGATTGTTGGACACCACCCCTAACGTGTGACCATCGGCGGTGGCGCGCACGATGGCCGACGTGCCCAGAATGCCACCCGCCCCCGGCTGATTTTCCACCACCACCGACTGCCCGAACGCTCGATTCAGCGCAGGCCCGGCGGAACGCACGATGGTGTCCACGCCAGACCCCACGCTGATGGGCAGAATCAACCTCACCGGCCGGGCACTGTCCTGCGCGCGCGCAACACGCAGCGCAAAGGGGGCCATCAGCATGCCCGCCCCCAAGACGCCCAGCATCCCGCGCCGAGTCACCGATCTATCGAATGCCTTCATGATGCTGTCTCCTTGTTTTATAGGTATAAGCGCAGCCAGGCCGTCAGTGGATGGCGCCTTGCTCGCGCAGCTTGTGAATACTCTCGTCCGAGTAGCCCACGCTTCTCAGCAGATCCGTGGTGTGCTCTCCCATGACGGGGGGTTGCAGCCGCACATCCAGCCGCGCTCCGTCCATGGTGATCGGGAACAATGTCACCTTCGCTTGCTGCCCGGCGCGTTCGCCATCGGTCAACCGTATATTCGCCAGGCCACCGGTGGCGCGCAGATGGGGATCGTCGAATAGTTCTTCCGGTCGGACAATGGGCGCGAACGGCAACCCGTTCTTTTCGAAGATACGCGCCAATTCGTCCACCCCATACCCCTGCAAACGCGACCGCAGATCGGCCAGCAGTTGCGCGCGCGCTCGCACCCGGTCATTGTTCGTTTTCAGATGCGACGCATTTTTAAGATCGTCAAACCCGAACGCATCGCAGAATGTGATCCACTGCGCGTCGCTGACGGCCGCCAGGAAGATCTGACCATCATCCTTGACGGTAAAAACGTCGTACAAGGCCCATGCGGAAATGCGTTCAGGCATGGGTGCGGCGGCTTGGCCCGTGACCGCGTATTGCAGCATGTGTTGTCCGACCAGGAAGACGTTGTTTTCGAACAGCGCCGACTGCACTTCCTGCCCAAGACCCGTCGCCCTGCGTTCTTGTAACGCGCCCATCGCCCCTATCGCACCGAACATGCCGCCCATGATGTCGTTCACACTTGAGCCCGCGCGCAAGGGATCGCCAGGACGTCCTGTCATGTACGCCAGGCCGCCCATCATCTGCACGACTTCGTCCAGCGCAGTGCGTTGTTCATAGGGACCCGGCAAGAACCCCTTGCAGCTGACATAGATCAGGCCACGGTTTCGCTGACTCAACGAGGCGTAGTCCAGCGCGTATCTCGCCATGACGCCGGGTCGGAAGTTCTCGACCACGATATCGGCGCTGGCGCATAGCTTGTGCGCCGCTTCGGCGCCCGCAGGGCTGCGCAGATCCAATGAAATGGACTTTTTATTCCGGTTGAACATCGGAAAGAACCCCGCGCCCGCGCCCAGCAGGTGACGGGTGCGGTCGCCCTCGATGGGTTCGACCTTGATCACTTCAGCGCCCAGGTCAGCCAGCACCATTCCACAGGTCGGTCCCATCACCATGTGGGTGAACTCCACCACACGGATGCCGACCAAGGGCAGACGGCGAGTCCTGGCAGCGGCCGATGCGCCGGGCGCCGAGGCGTCTCCGGCCGGAACGCCGTTGCTGGCTGCGACGGCGCTAGCCTGTTCTGCTGCCGCTGCCGGGGCGTCAACTTCCGCGCCGTCGTCGCCCGCGCCCAACGCCACGCCCTTCCATATCTTCGGCAATCCCGCCTTCGCAATCGATCCGCCCAGCGTTTCCCCTTCCAGCCAAACGCCGGCCTGCCTACGCAAGGCCAACAGCCGCGGCATGTCCAGCCCAGTGTGCACGCCCATGCTTCCCAGCAGATAGGCCACGTCTTCAGTGGACACGTTGCCGCTGGCGCCCGGCGCATGCGGACATCCGCCGATACCCGCCAGGCAGGCGTCGAATCGTGAGATGCCCGTTTCCATTGCCGCCATGACATTAGCCAGCCCCAGACCCCGCGTGTCGTGGAAATGCGCGCACGTCAGGCGATCGCCGGCAATACGGCGCGCGGCCTCAAACAAGCGCCGCACCATCAGCGGGTCCGCATACCCCACGGTGTCCGCAAGGCTGACGCAATCGGCGCCCGCGTCCAGCAACGCCTGCATCAATCTCAGCACCTCGACCGGGTCCACATGCCCCTGCAGCGCGCAGCCGAACGCGGTGCCCACGCCGCCTTCCAACAACATGCGCGAACCGGCGGCATCGCGCGCCGCGCGGATTTTGGCGACCTCCTTGACCACGTCGTCAGGCGTCTTGCGCAGATTGGCCAGGCTGTGCGCATGGCTGGCTGACAGCGGCACGACCATCAGGTCCGCGCCACATTCGATGGCGCGTTCCGCGCCTTTCAGATTGGGTACCAGCACCGTCGCCCGCAAACCAGGAAATGTCCGGGCATACGCCACCAACTCTGCCGTGTCGGCCAATTGCGGCAGCAGGCGTACCGGCACAAACGAGCCGACCTCGATTTCGCGCAATCCTGCGGCATAGGCCTGCGCAATCCACTCACGCTTGATGGGGGTGGGCACCACCCGTGCCAGGCTTTGCAGGCCGTCGCGCAAGCCCACCTCGCGCACGATCGCATGAGCCGGCCAGCCTGTAGGAAGTTCAGTAGCAAACATGAATGACGTCGTCCAATAAGCCTGGAATGGACATAGTGTAGATTTCACCTATCTACCGAATAACGATCATTGGGAATGCAAAACGTTCCAAAACGGAATATCTTATGAAGGGTCTGACGACGTTACTGTGAACGGAACTTCCCATGCGCGATCTGGACCTGACTTCATTGCGGCTGTTCGTAGCCGTTTGCGAAACCCGCAACATCGCCCGGGCGGGCGAGAACGCCAATCTGGTGGGATCCGCCATCAGCAAGCGTCTGGCCCAGTTGGAAAGCACCGTTGGCGCAAAATTGCTGACCCGTCGCAAATACGGCGTGGAGCCCACGCCAGCCGGGGAAACCCTGCTGGAACATGCCCGCGCGATCATGACGAGCACGGCTCGGATCGAGCGCGACATGTCCGCCTATTCCCACGGGCTGCGTGGCCAGATTCGTGTGCTGGCCACGTCGTCCGTGCTGGCTGAATCGTTGGCCGAGGATGTGGCGATATTCCTGCAAGATCCCCGTCATCGCAGCATCCGCGTCGATATGGAAGAAGGCTTGAGCCATCAAGTGATCCGCGGCATCAAGGAAGGGGTGGCGTCGTTGGGCATCTGTTGGGACGCATCGCCTCTGGATGGGTTGCAGTCGCGCCCATACCGCAACGATCATCTGGCGATCGTGGTGCATCCCTCCCATCCCCTGGCGCGGGAATCCACGTTGCGATTCAACCAAACGCTGGACTACGAACATGTGGGCATGCCGGTCGCAAGCTCCGTGCAGGTCATGTTGCACCGGGCCGCGGCGCAAGCCGGGAAACCCCTACTGCACCGGGTGATCGTCTCGAACTTCGACTCGGCCTTGCGTGTGGTTCGCGCGAACCTCGGGATAACTATCGTGCCCTGCGAAGTCGCGCAGCCCTATGCCCGCGCAACGGGATTGATCGTGATTCCATTGACCGACACGTGGGCCGAGCGGCGTTTCACCCTGTGCTTTCGCGACGAAGAGAATCTGCCGCCTGCCGCGCAGGTACTGTTGGACCATTTGGCCAATATGGCGCGTCACGATTAACCCCGTCGGTTCTCATGTCGGCGGCTGCTATACGGCCGACACCGCCTGCGCGCGCCCGCCGCCCTGCCCATGCGGCGGGGTGGTCACAATTGAGGTCAATGCAGGTTCCGCCGGCGCCAGGCCACCCAGGTCCGGTCGCGGACGACCCAGGCCCTGTATGCCCGCGAAGGCCTGTTCCATCGCCTGAGCAGCGGCCAGCACGTCGCGGTCACCCCGAAAGCGTCCCACGATCTGCAGGCCGAAGGGCATGCCCTGCGCGTCGCGCCCGCAGGGCAGCGTCAACGCCGGATGTGTCGTCAGCGTGACGACATACGTCAGCGCCAGCCAGCGGTAGTAGTTCTCTTGCGCGACGCCGTTGACGGTTTCGGCATACAGCTGCGTCCACGGAAATGGCGAGACTGGCGTGGTGGGCGAGAGAATCAGGTCGTAGTCGTCATAGGCACGCTGGAAGCGCTTGATCAGGCGGGTCTGCTCGGCCTGCGCCCATACGCAGTCCTTCAGGCTCATGGCCGCGCCCATTTCGAAATTGGCCCGTGTGTTGGGGCCCAGGCTTGAAGGATCCTTTTCGTAGGCATCGCGCATGCCTGCCACGAAGGCCTCTGCACGCAGCACGTCAAAGCATCGGTGGGCGTCGCCCAGATCCAGTTCGATGGCATCGCAAGCCGCGAACAGGTGCCGCATGGCAGCGATCTTCTCCCTGAAGACGGCGCGTATGCCGTCATCCACGGCGCAGCAGCCGAAGTCCTCGGTGTAGGCCACGCGCAGTGATCCCAGGTCCGCCACGCCCGGACGCAGGAACTGCAGCGGGTCAAGCGGATAGCTGAGCGGATCGCCGGCGTGCGGCCCGGCCGATGCCGCCATCTGCAGGCAGGCATCCGCCACCGTACGCCCCATTGGCCCGACGACGGAGATCGGTGTCCAGCCCAGCAATTTGCGCACGCTGGGGACGATGCCAGGCGACGGGCGAAAGCCCACTACGCCGCACTTGGACGCGGGGATGCGCAGCGAACCGCCGGTATCCGACCCGGTGCACACGGGCAGCATGTCGCAGGCCAGCGCCGCGGCGGAACCTCCCGAGGAACCGCCGGCGTTCAGGTTGGGGTTGAAGGGATTGCCTGTTGCGCCCCACACCGTATTGCGTGAATTGGCGCCCGCGCCCATCTCCGGCACGTTGGTCTTGGCGGCAACGATGGCCCCGGCGCGCCGCAGCCGCGCCACCAGCTCAACGTCCGCTTCGGGCACGTAGCCACGATACAGCGCCGAGCCGTAGGTCGTCAGCACGCCGGCCGTGGCCTCCAGGTCCTTCACGCCCATCGGCAGGCCATGCAGCAGGCCCAGCGGCTCGCCGGCCATCACGGCGCGCTCGGCCGCGCGCGCCTCCGCCCTGGCCCGCTCGTAGGCGGTGGCCGTCACGGCGTTCACGTACGGGTTGACGGCATCGATACGCGCGATGCAGGCCTCCAGCAATTCCACCGGCGAAAGCTGCCGCGCGCCGATCATGCGCCGAAGCTCCACGGCCGTCAGGGATACCAGGGTGTCGTCCAATGCCATCGTCTTTCTCCTTTAATCGATCTTGATGTTCGCGCGCTGCGCGACCGCTCTCATCACCGGCAATTCCTGCTGAATCAGCGCCTCGCCCTCGGCCGCACTGGCGAAGGCCGCATCGAAGCCCTGGGCCTCCAAGCTCTTCTTCACTTCTGGCGATTCGACCGTGGCGCGCAGCGCGTGCTCCAGCCGGCTTTTCACATTGGCAGGCAAGCCGCGCGGCGCGGCCACCATCAGCCAGGTATCCATTGCCACCGAGGGATAGCCCTGCTCCGCGAACGTGGGCACCTCCGGCAGGAAGGCCGAACGCGCAGGGCCGGAAATCGCCAGCACCCGCACCTTGCCTTGCTTGCTTTGCGGCAGCGCGGCGGCCACGGTGTCCACCGAGAACGGGATCTGGCCGCCGATCAGGTCAGTCATCGCGGGCGCGCTTCCCTTGTACGGTACGTGCGTCATCTTCAGCTTTGCCGACGCCATGAAGGCTTCCCCGACGAAATGCGCCGTCGTACCGGTGCCGAACGAGCCGTACGGCGGCTGTTCCTGCGCGTGATCCTTCACATAGGCGACGAACTCCTTCAGGTCCTTGACCGGCACCTTGGGGTTGGCCAGCAGGGCCAGGCCCGTGCGGCCGACAATGCCGATGGGCTCGAAGCTCTTTACCGGGTCATAGGGCAGATGGCTCTGGATCGCCGGATTCACGGTGAAGGTTGTGCCCGAACTCACCAACAACGTGTAGCCGTCGGGCGCAGCCTTGGCCACGAAGCTGGCGCCGATCACGGTGCCTGCGCCGGCGCGGTTTTCCACCACCACGGTTCGGCCCAGTTCCTGACCCAGCTTTTGCGCCACGACCCGCCCCAGCACATCGGTGGCGCCTCCCGGGGGAAAGGGCACAACCATCGTCAACGGACGGCTGGGATAGGCATCCTGGGCCGCTGCGGGGACAACGGCGGTGGCAAGGGCGAGACTGACTGCAAGAAGCAAGGTGTTCATGGCTGTGCTCGAGGAAGGGGGGTGGAAAATGCGGCGTTTCGATCGCGTCGGATCGCAACATGGCTGTGGTAAGCACCGTCCGCGAAGGAATTGCCCCCATCCTAGAATTCACGGCGGCATTGCGGCAATATCAACGGATAGAATTCTTCTTTGCGTTTTCCGCAAACCAGGAGGCCCGCCATGAATGCCCAAGTCCTGCAGGAAATCTCGCTGCGCTACTTCCTGGAAGTGGTGCGTACCGGTTCGGTCAGCGCAGCCGCGGCCCGCCTGGACGTCGCCCCCTCCGCCGTTAGCCGTCAAATCGCCCGGATGGAGCGCGAACTGGATACGCTGCTGTTCGAACGGCAATCCCGGGGCATGACGCCCAACGCCGCCGGTGAATTGCTGGCCGCGCATGCCAAGCGCATGCAGCAGGACGTCGAACGCGTGGCAGGAGACATCCTGGCGCTGCGCGGCTTGCGGCAAGGTCATGTGCGTATCGCCAGCACGGAAGGCTATGCGTCGGAATTCGTGCCCGCCGCGATCGCCCGGTTCCGCGACGATTTCTCAGGCATCCGCTTTTCGCTGGACGTGTGTTCGCAGCAAGAGATCCCCCAGCGGATCCGCGACGGCTCGGCCGACATCGGGGTCACGCTCAGCCTGACGTCGCAGCGCGATATACGGGTAGAAGTCCGCGTGCCGGCGCCGGTCCGGGCGATCCTCGCCGTCGACCACCCGCTGGCAAGCCGGCGCGACCTGGCGCTGCCGCAGTTGATTGGCTACCCCCTGGCCTTGCCCTCTTCCGATTCCACGCTGCGCCAACTGATCGACATCAGCTGCAGCCGCCAGCAGCTGCATTGCGAGCCTGCCTTCACTAGCCGCAGCATCGACGCGCTGGTGGGTTTTGCCAGCGCAGGCGGCGGGGTCGCCTTCTGTGGAGAGCTGGCGATCCGCAACCGCCTGCAATGGGGCAGGATCGTCGCGGTGCCGCTACGGGACCGCGAAATGAATGAACGTCATTTCGAAGTGCAGACCCTGGCGGGGCGCATCATGCCCGACGCCGCCAAGGCGTTCATCGCCAGCATTGCCAAGGCGGCATCGTGATCCAGGCGGCAAGGCCGATTCTCGGCCCGCGCCTGGCCTGGACCCGCCGGTTAACTCCCCTGCGGCCGGGTCGGCACCCCATCGATCAAACGCCAGGCCGACAGCGGATTTTCTTGTTGCAGTGCCTGGGGCCGAAGTCCGTCCGGCAAGTCTTGATAGCAGACAGGCCGTAGAAAGCGCTCAATGGCGGTTGCCCCGACCGAGGTGTGCGCCGCATTGGACGTGGCGGGGAACGGCCCACCGTGCACCATCGCGTAACTGACCTCGACGCCCGTCGGGAAGCCATTGGCGAGGATACGGCCGCACTTGCGCTCAAGCACGGGGACAAGCTTGCGGGCCGCCGCAAAGTCCGGCTCATCGATCTGCAACGTCACGGTGAGCTGGCCCTCCAGATGCTCCGCGACCTGCAGCAACTCTTCCAGGTTTCGCGCCTTCACGATCAGGGAGGCCGGGCCGAACATCTCGGCCTGCAAGGCGGCGTTGCCCAGCAGGCTCTGCGCATCCGTGACGTACAGCGCGGCCTGGGCGGCATGGGACGGGGCCTCGGCGGGGGTGCCGCTTGCCACGAGTTCCACGCCCGGCGCCGACTGAACCTGTTCGCGCCCCTTGCGGTACGCCGAGGCAATGCCCGGCGTAAGCATGACTTGCGGCGCTTTGGAAGCCAGCGCCTGGCCGGCGCTGGCGATGAAACGGTCCAGGTCCGGGCCTTCGATGGCCAGCACCAGGCCGGGGTTGGTGCAGAACTGGCCCGCGCCCAGAACAAGCGATTCGACGAAGCCCTGCGCAATCGCGTCCGTGCGGGCCGCGAGCGCGGCCGGCAACACGAACACAGGGTTGATGCTGCTCATCTCCGCATACACCGGGATCGGCTCGTGGCGGCCATTGGCGATCTTGACCAGCGCCAGGCCGCCTGGGCGCGAGCCCGTGAAACCCACGGCCTTGATGGCCGGATGCGCGACCAGCGCTTCGCCGATCTCGCGGCCGGCCCCGATCAGCAGCGAGAACACGCCTTCGGGCATCTCCGTGCGACGCGCGGCCTTCTGCACCGCCCGCCCCACCAGCTCCGAGGTACCCAGGTGCGCGCTATGCGCTTTGACGACCACCGGCGCGCCGGCCGCCAAGGCCGATGCGGTGTCGCCGCCCGCCACCGAAAACGCGAGCGGGAAGTTGCTGGCGCCGAACACGGCCACCGGCCCCAGCGGAATTTTCACCATACGCAGGTCCGGGCGCGGCAGCGGCTGGCGTTCGGGTTGGGCCGAGTCGACGGTCGCGCCAAGAAAGTGGCCGTCCCGTACCACCTGGGCGAAAAGGCGCAGTTGGCCCATGGTGCGCCCCCGTTCACCGGTCAGGCGCGCCCGGGGCAGACCGCTTTCGGCATGGGCGCGCTCGATGAGTTCGTCGCCCAACGCCAGGATCTCGTCCGCAATGGCTTCAAGAAATTCGGCGCGGCGCACGAGCGGAAGATTTCGATAGGGATCGAATGCCGCAGCGGCCAGTTGCGCAGCGCGCTCAACGTCCGCACGGGTACCGAGGCCAAAGACCGGCTCTGAAATCTCGGCGTTCAACGCCGGATTGAAGGCGCGCTGGGTGCCGCCCGTGCCGCGTACCGCGGCATGGCCGATCAGCATCTCTCCTGTGATCTGCATGAAGGGACTCCTTGAATGGTGTTCTGAATGAATGAAGGTGCTTCGCGCACTGCCGGCGGCATGGCGCCGCAGCGCGCGAAGAAGGCTTCGGTGGAATAACGGGATGGATCAGTCGTCCAAGGGCTGACCGCTGCGGTCGCGGGCCACCGCCACGGAAATGATGGACACGGCGGCGCATGCGGCCAGGAACAGCACCACGGGCACATAGCTGCCGCTGAAGTAAGCGATCAGCGCGGTGGCGATCAAGGGCATCGGCCCGCCCACAAGCGCCGCGCCGATCTGGTAGCCCAGCGACATGCCGGTATAGCGAATGGCCGGGGGGAACGCTTCGGCCAGCAGCGTGCCGATCATCGCGCCGTAGCTGGCCCAGATGACACCAAAGCCCACGGCGATCGCAAGACCGGCAGCCCAGACCGACTTTTGGTCCAGCAACCAGAAGTACGGAAAGATCCACACCAGAAAGGCCACGCTGCCCCCGATGAACACCTTCTTGCGGCCGATGCGGTCGGAAAGATGGCCAAAGAACAGCATGGCCGGAAAGGCGATCAAGGCACAGACCAGCACGATGTTCAGGATGGTCGAGCGGGCGAACCCGTGGTCCATCATGTACGAGATAGTGAAGGTGGCATAAAGGAAAAAGGTGGAGGTCTCCACGACCTTCGCGCCAATCGCGATCAGCACTTCCCGCCAGTGGTGCTGCAGCGTTTCCTTGAGCGGAATACGGGCACTGCTGCGGGTCGCCTGGATTCTCTTGAACGAAGGCGTTTCGCCCACGGCGTTACGGATCCACATACCGACCATCACCAGCACGATCGAGCCCACGAAAGGAATGCGCCACCCCCAGGCCTGGAAGGCTTCTTCACTCATGCTGGCGCTGAGCAGCGAGGTAATGATGTTGCCCAGGGCAAGGCCCAGCACGGCCCCGGTCTGCGGAACGGCCCCGTAGAAGCCGCGCTTCGTCCGCGGGGAATACTCCACGGCCAGCAGCACCCCGCCGCCCCATTCGCCGCCCAGCGCCAGGCCTTGCATCAGGCGCAGGAGGGTCAGCAGGATGGGCGCGGCCAGCCCGATCTGCGCATAGTTGGGCAAGAGGCCCATGAGCACCGTTGACAAACCCATCATCGACAGCGTCATCGCCAACGTCTTCTTGCGGCCGATGCGGTCGCCGATATGCGAAAAGATCACGCCGCCCAGCGGACGGACCAGGAAGGCCAGGGCAAAGGTGGCCAGCGCCATCATCTGGCTCACCAGCGCGTTGTCGCTGGGAAAGAACTGCTTGGCAAAAATGATGGACGACATGGTTCCATACAGGAAATAGTCGTACCACTCGATGGTGCTGCCCACGGCGCTGCCCATGAGCGCGCGGCGGCGCTCGGATTCGGGGACCAGGGTTTCTTTATCGGCCGCCGAAAGTCCGGGGCCGTTGACGGATAGGGTGCTCATGTCTCCACCTCATTGGGTTTGTTCATGGAAAATCGCCATCCCATGCGGATGCGGGATGGGTCTTATGGCAAATCGGGGTGCGCCCGCAGGCGCCTGGCGCTTTACGTGGAGGCGCGCAGCATCGCCACGTAGTCGTCGGCACTGGCTTCGCGCGGGTTGGTGCGATGGCTGTGGTCCGCCAGCGCGCCCTTGACGATGCGTTCGTAGAACGCTTCGGTCACGCCCAATTCGCCCAGGCCCGTGGGCAGGCTCAGGGCTCGCGACTTGGTCACAAGCGCCTCTTCCACTGACTGCGACGCGGACAGGCCCATCGCCTGTTGCAGGCGGGCGATCTTGTCTTCACGCGCCACGGTCTCGGCGCCACGGTTAAAGCGCACCACCGCCGGCAGCAGGATGGCGTTGAGGGTGCCGTGATGCAGTTTGGGATTGATGCCGCCCAGGGAATGGCTCAGGCTGTGCACACAGCCCAGGCCCTTCTGGAAGGCCAGCGCCCCCTGCAGCGAGGCGCTCATCATATTGGCGCGCGCGTCGATGTTGGCCGGCTCGTTCACCGCGACTTCAATGTGGCGCCAGGCGCGCCACAGGCCGTCAAGGGCAATGCCATCGGCCGGCGGGTTGAAGGCCGGGGCAAGAAAGGTCTCGATGCAATGGGCGATGGCGTCCATGCCCGTGGCGGCCGTCAGGCCGGCGGGCAGGCCCAACGTAAGTTCCGGATCGCAGATGGCGACCTTGGGAATCACGTGCGGCGAAAGAATGCCCACTTTGCGCCCGTCTTCCAGGATGATGATCGCCCCGCGGCCGACTTCGCTGCCGGTCCCTGCCGTCGTGGGAATGGCGACGATGGGCAGCGTGGCGGCCGTGATGTTCTGCATGCCGCCTTCGATCAAGGCAAATCGGCGCAGCGCGCCCTCATGGCGCGCAGAAACGGCCACGGCCTTGGCCAGGTCGATCGAAGAACCGCCGCCGACGGCAATAACGCCGTCGCAGCCCGCGTCCGTCAGACTTGCCACGCCCGCACGCACGGCCGTTTCCGAGGGGTTGGGCGGCGTGTCGTTGAACACCGCGAAGCTGGCGCTTCCCAGGGCCGACTTCACGCGATCGATAATGCCCGCCGCTTCCACTCCCCGATCGGTCACGATCAAAGGTTTTGTAATACCCAGGCGGTGGCAGACCTCGTTCAGGTCTGCCAGGACGCCGGCGCCGAAGTGAATTTCGGTCACGTAGTTGATAAGTGCCATGCTGCCGCTACTCCTCTCGTTCATCTCAACCGGATAAGAAGTGCGAGTCTAGGCATGGGGCCCATTTCGGTACACTGACGAGTTTCCATACAGCTATAACTTTTGCTCATGACAAACCTCTCGCCCAGCCTGAATTCCGTCATGTCGCGCCTCCATGCAAAACAGCTCAGGCTGCTCATCACCATCGAGGAATGCGGCTCCCTGCTGGGGGCGGCCGACAAAATCGGCCTGACCCAACCCGGCGCCAGCAAGGCCCTGCGCGAACTTGAGCAGACCCTGCAAGTGGAGCTGTTCGCGCGCACCAACCGCGGGTTAATCCCTACCGAGGCCGGACTGTGCGCATTGCGCTTTGCGCGTTTGATCCAGGCAGACATCAACAAGCTGAGGCACGAACTGGATGCAATCGCCAGCGGCGCGGGCGGACGCCTGTCCATCGGCACCATCATGGGCGCCGTGCCGGTGTTGACCGATGCGGTGACGCACCTGCTGCGCCAGCAGCCGCGCATGTCCGTGGAGATCGTGGAGGACACCAGCGAAACGCTGCTGGGCCTGATTGATCGCGGCCGGCTGGACGCGGCGATCTGCCGATCCTCCGTCAGCCGCAATCCGGACGTCTATGAATCACTTTTCGTGAAAGCCGAATCCCTTGCGGTGATCGCCAACGTGCGCCATTCCGCGATGGGCGCGGACGCGGTGGATTTGCGCGAATTGCAGGATAGCCGCTGGGTGGTCTATCGCGCCCAGATGCCGATGCGCCGGTTGCTGGAGCGGGAATTCCACGAAGCAGAGCTGAACTTTCCCTTGCACCTGATCGAGACCACCTCGGCGCTGGCGACGCTTACCCTGCTAAGCCGCAACACCGATCTGGTGGCGCTGGTGTCGGAAGACCTGGCCAACTATTTCTGCCACAACGGTTTGGTGGGCACCCTGGCGTTGACGCTCAAGTCACGCAGTGAACCTTACGAGCTGGTATTTCGCAAAGGCACCCCGAAGAGTCCCGCGTTGGCATTGTTGGTGGAGGCGCTGGTCCCCGACGGACAACCGGCCTCCGCGCGCGGCATCAGCTCGTAAGATGCAGCGCCGCCAGCGCCAGCAACAAGGCCGGCGGCATGACGACAAGCCCCAGGCGCAAGAAGCTGAGCGCACCGATATGCATCCCCTCCCGGCGCACGGCCATCAGCCAAAGCAAGGTGGCAAGCGAGCCGCTGACCGACAGGTTGGGGCCCAGGTCGATACCGATGAGCAGTGCGGCAGTCCCCGAGCCGGACAGGTCGGCCATGCGGGCTAACGATCCTGCCATCAGCCCCGCCGGCAGGTTGTTGATGATGTTGCCCGACAGCGCCGCGCCGATCCCGCTGGTCCAGAGCACGGCGGTATCGGACAAGCCGCGCATCATTTGGGCCAGGGCTTGCAGCACGCCGCTGGCCGCCATCCCCTCGACCAGGACGAACAATCCCGCCACCAAGGGCAGAACCCCCCAGGCGACGCCTTTGACCAGGCGCCACGGGCTGGACCGCGTCACGGCCAGCACCAACAGCGCCGACGCACTGCCGGCGGCCAGCGTCGGCAACCCCAGGCGCAAGCCCAGGGCCGACGTGATCAGCAAGGTGCAGGCGGTGCCCGCCACCCCCAGTGCCGCGCACCGCAGGGCGGGCGTCATGGGGGGCAGCGGCGGCGACGGCTTCAGCGGCTGCCGCAAGTCGTCGCGGAACACCCATCGCAGCGTGACGTAGGTGGAACCGATCGCCAGCACGGACGGCAATGCGAAGTGCAACAGCCACGGCGCCAGGGCCGGCATGCGGTCGCCGAACACGACCAGGTTCGCTGGATTCGATATCGGCAACACAAAACTGGCCGCGTTGGCGATGAATGCGCACACGTACAAGTAGGGCAAGGGCGGCGCGCCCACCACTCGGGTCACCGCATAGACGGCGGGCGTCAACACGACCGCCGTTGCGTCGTTGGACAGCAACACGGTGACCACCGTGCCCACCAGGAACACCAGATCGAACAGACGCCGCGCCGAGCCCGCCGCATGATCGGCGGCCGCCACCGCCAGCCAGTCGAACAGGCCCGCCTGCCGGGCCACCTCTGCCACCAGCATCATGCCGACCAGGAAAAGATAGACGTCGGTTCCTTCCAGGATCGCGTGGCCGGCTTGGGCGGGGGTGAGTAATCCCAACGCCACCAGCGCCACCGCGCCCGAACACGCCCACACATATTCCGGCAGTCGAAAAGGACGCAGAAGAATCGCCATGGTGGTTGCCGCGGCAATCAACCAGATCAAGAAATTGGGTAACGACATGCTTTCCAGGGTGAAATCAAGAAGACGAGGAGGGAGCCGCGGCGGGCAATACGCCTGACGCGCGCGTCTCAGGCAAGATCAGCAGGGTCGCGCAGGCCAGCGCCGCAATCCCGGCCAGGACCAGAAACGCCGCGCTGTATCCCGCATGCTGGACGATCACGCCGGCGACGCCGTTGCTTAGCGACGCGCCGACGCCGAACACGGTGGTGACCGCGCCCAAGCTGGCGTTGAACCGGCCCGTGCCTTGCGTCAGATCCAGCACCATCAAGGGCAGAACGGCCCCGAAAATCCCCGCGCCCACGCCGTCCAGCAGTTGCACCGCCACCAGCCAGGCCGTGTCGTCGGAAAAGGTATATAGCACGCCGCGCAAGGGCAGGATGGCGAATCCGATCAGCAGCAATTTCTTGCGTCCCAGGCGGTCGGCATAGCGCCCCACCGCCATCGCCGCGGGAATCATGACGAACTGCGCCGCCACGATGCAAGCCGCCGTCAAAGGCGTGGCAAGCGCCGGGTTCGCCAGCGCCAGCTTCTGCCCGACAAGCGGCAACATAGCAGCATTGGCCAGGTGGAACAGCCCGCAGCTCAGGGCAAGAAGCAAGAGCGATCGGTCACTCAGCAACTGGCGCAGGGGAATGGGTTGCGCGTTGGCCGCCCCCGCGGTGCCGTCGTCCAGGCCACGCGCACGGGCCAAATCGATATGCGCCGGAAGGTACGACGCGGCGGCCAGGCTGGCCAGCGCCATCGCTGCCATCAAGTAAAAAACAGCCACGGGCCCCCAGAGGTAGGCCAGGCCGCCTGCCAGCAAGGCGGCGAAGGCGTTGCCAGCGTGGTTATAGGATTCGTTGCGCGCAATACGCCGGGTGAACGCATGGGCGGCGGTCAGCCCCAAGGTGATGCCGGCGATTGCAGGGGCGAACACCGACGACGCGGCGCCTGCCAGGGCTTGCGTGATCGTGACCCAGGCAAAACTCGCATTGGCCAGGAGGGCCATGCAGGCCCCGGTCACGAGCACGGCGGCCGCGATCAACAGTGCGCGCTTGTTCGACGTCCGGTCCACGAGAGCGCCTGCCGGCGTCTGCGCGACCAGCGCCGCAAGTCCGGATATCGTCATCACCAGCCCGATGCTGTCGGGCCGCCAATGATGCACCGCGAGCAAGTAGATGGCCAGATAGGGGCCGAGACCGTCACGCACATCGGCGACGAAAAAGTTCAGCCAGTCCAGTGGACGCGAAGCAGAAGATGGAAAATGCAAAGTAGCCGTAAGAACCGTAGGTATCGATCAGGGTCGATCGTCAACGAACGCGAAGGACGCGCCTTTGCGTCACCATTTTCCATTCCTGCGCATCGATTGTCGGTGGGAATCAGCCAGACACCTGCACCGCCGGATTGTAGACAGCAAACCGAACAAGCGTCACGACTCTTACGCCCAGCCGGTCGGCACTACACTGATCCGGTGCCAGCGACCCACAATCCCAGACCCACAATCCCATTGACAGGCGGCAGGCCACCGCCAAACGGAGATCACGCATGTTCGATCACATCGGTTTCGGCGTCAGCGACATGGACCAAAGCCGCGAATTCTTCCTGCAGGCGCTGGGCCCGCTGGGTGTAAGCCTTGCCATGGAAGGCCCCGACAGCGTCGGGCTGGGAAAAAACGGCAAACCCTCTCTTTGGCTGTATGCGGCCTCGTCGGTGCCGGCCCCTTTGCATATCGCCATTGCGGCAACGACACGGCAGGAAGTGGACGCCTTCCATCAGGCTGCCCTGGCTGCGGGCGGCCGGGATAACGGCGCCCCCGGACTTCGTCCGCATTACCATCCCCACTATTACGCCGCTTTCGTATTCGGCCCGGACGGCCATAACGTGGAGGCGGTCTGCCACCGTCCACAAGAATAATTGCGCCCGGTCAGCGACCAAAAGAAAGGCCCCACCGAAGTGAGGCCGTCAAATCCGCCATCGCAGACGCGTCGCCCGCCACGATTCATAGCGGCTTCAGGTCCACCTCTTTAGCGATCTTGCCGAATGCGTCAAGGTCCGTCTTGACGCGGGCAGTCGTGTCAGCCGGGCTGGACGCGCGTGGGATCATCGCCAAGTCCAGCAAGCGCTGCTGCATTTCGGGCTTGGCGAATTCTTTTGCAATAGCCTGCTGAATCTTGTCCACAATGGCGTCCGGCGTGCCCTTGGGCGCCGCCAGACCAAACCAGGCCACCGCCGAAAAGCCCGGCATGCCTGCCTGGGGGCCAGTCGGCACATCCGGCAACGCCGCCACGCGCTCGGGGTTGGTGACGAACAGCGGCCGCACCTTTCCCGCCTTGATGAAAGGGGTCTGCACGCCGGTATTGTCCAGCACGGCGTCGATATGGCCGCCCAGCAGATCGTTCATCGCGGGACTGCTCCCCTTGTAGGGCACGATATTGATCTGGATGCCGGCGGCGCGGGCGAACATGAGCTGTGTCAGGTGCTGCTGGGTACCCAGTCCGGCATTGCCGAACGTGATCTTGTTGGGATTCTTGCGGCCGTAATCGATGAACTCCTGCAGCGTCTTGGCGGGGAACTCATTGTTCGTCACCACCACGAAAGGCAGATCCACCAGCACCGTAATTTGCTTGAAGTCTTCCAGCGGCTTGTATCGCAACTTGTAGACGTAGGGGTTGACCGCCATCGTACCGCTGGCCGTCAGTGCCAAGGTGTAGCCGTCGGGCTCTGCCCGCGCGACGTGCTCGGTGCCCAGCACCCCGCCGGCGCCGGGCTTGGCCTCGACGATGACGGGTTGCCCCAGTTCGCTCTGCACCGCCTGGGCCGCGAAACGCGCCAGCATGTCGGCGGACCCACCCGTAGCGTAGGGCAGGATGATCGTGATCGGCTTGCTGGGGTAGTTGTCCGCGGCCGCCGCTTGCGAGGCAGCCAAGGCCGCAAAACAGGCAGCAGCCAGAAACTTCAGGTTCTTTATCATCGATTGATTACCCAAGTTGCGTGAGAACTGCGCAGGAACCCGGGCAAGGTTAAGCGGTCTGGTGTTATATGACCAATCAACAATTAAAATAGAACATCATCAACATTGTTGATAACAATACGGGGATACCGTGCTTGACGCCATCGACCTGAACCTGCTTCGCATCTTCGACGCCGTCATGACCGAGCGCAACGTCACGCGCGCGGCATTCACGTTGCACATGACGCAGCCGGCGGTCAGCAACGCCATCAACCGCCTGCGCCTGACATTGAAGGACCCGCTGTTCATCAAGGTGCAAGGCGGGGTACTGCCCACCCAGCGCGCCGAATTGCTGTGGCCTCCCATCCGCGACGCGCTTGCCCGCATCGCAGCAACCCTGGAGCGCAACGAATTCGACCCCGCCCGCTCGGAAGCGGTGTTCCGCCTGGCCATGTCCGATTACGTAGCCGACCAGGTGATCCGGCCGCTGTTCGTCGAACAGCAGTCGGTGGCGCCGAACATCCGCATCCACCTGCATCCCTATTCGCTGGACAACACTGCCGCGCTGCTCGACAAGGGCGAAGTCGACATGGCGGCAGGCGTGTATTCGAACTTCGGCTCGTCGCTGCGCACCCTGCCCCTGGAGACCCTGACCTACGTATGCGCGATGCGCAAGGGCCATCCGCTGCTGTCCTTGCCGCGCTTTACGCTGGATGACTTCCTGCGCGCCCGGCATCTGGTTGTCAGCCTGCTGGGCACTGCCGCCCTGATCGACCACGAACTCGCCGCCCACGGCTACAAGCGCAATGCCGTGCTGACGATCAACCAGTTCGCGCTGGCCCCACGCCTGCTGGCCGAGACCGACCTGATCTGCATCGTGCCGGTCAATGCCGTACGCAACAGCCCGCACAGCCATCAACTTGAAGCCATCGAGCCGCCCTTTCCGCTGATTCCGCGCACGGTCAACCTGATCTGGCACGAGCGTTCGGACAACCTGCCCGCGCATCGCTGGCTACGCGAGGAAATCCTCAAGGTATGCAAGGCGCAGGGCATGATGTTCGACCCGGTGCAGGGGGCCGAGTCGCACGCCTATTGATCGCCACATCATTCACGCAGATGATGACGATCAATGCAAATCTTTGATTAGATCGAATGATTCTCCGTCGATAAGATTCGGGTCACCCTAGCTTCGGCGCTCGCATGCGCCGGCATCCTGGAGACCCGCGTTGACTCACCCCGCACCCCTCCCCGGCGAGCGCCGTTTCCGTGTCGGCTTCGACGTCGGCGGCACCTTCACTGATTTCACCCTGCTGGCCGAACATAGCGGCGAGCTGTCCTACTTCAAGGTGCCCTCGACGCCGCACGACCCGTCCGAAGCCATCCAGAGTGGCCTGGCGCACCTGATGCGCGAACATGGGATCGCCGGCGACGAGCTGGCGCACGTGGGCCATGGCACGACGGTCGCCACCAATATGGTGATCGAACGGCGCGGCTCGCGCTGTGCGCTGGTCACCACGCGTGGCTTTCGCGACGTGCTGGAGATCGGACGGCAGACTCGCCCTCACCTGTACGACTACAACGTCATCAAGCCAGCTCCGCTGGCGCCGCGCGAGTGGCGCTTCGAAATCGGCGAGCGCATGGCCGCCGACGGCAGCGTGCTGCAAGCGCTGGACGAGGATGAGGTGGTCTCTGTCGCGCGTCAACTGGCCGAAGCGCAGGTGGAATCGGTGGCCATCTGCTTCATGCACAGCTACCGCAACGACGCCCACGAACGCCGCGCACGCGACATCCTGGCGGAATATCTGCCTGGCGTTTATCTCAGCGTGTCCAGCGAAATACTGCCGGAATTCCGCGAATACGAGCGCATGTCGACAACGGCCCTGAACGCCTATGTTGGCCCGCGCATGGCCTCCTACATGCGCAACCTGGTCGGCTCGGTGCGGCGCATGGGCGTGGGGGTAGCTCCCACCACAGTGCATTCCAACGGCGGCCTGATGTCGGTGGAGTCAGTGCTGACCGCCCCAGTGCGGACGTGCGTGTCCGGGCCCGCCGCTGGCGTGATCGGTGCAGCCGAGCTTGGGCGGGCGGCGGGCTTTCACAACCTGATCACCTTCGACGTGGGCGGCACCAGCACCGACGTCTCGCTGGTGGCCGAACTGCAGCCGCTGTTCACCTCCAGCCGCCTGGTGGCGGACTATCCGGTCAAGACCCTGATGGTCGACGTACACGTCATCGGTGCCGGCGGCGGCAGTATCGCGCGCATCGACGACGCCGGCGCGCTGAAGGTAGGCCCGCAAAGCGCCGGCGCCGTGCCCGGCCCGATCGCCTACAACCGGGGCGGCACGGCGGTCACCCTGACGGATGCGCACGTCGTGCTGGGCCGCCTGAATCCCGTGGCCCTGCTTGAAGGCCGCATGGCCGTGCATGCCGAGCGCGCGCGCGCCGCCCTGGCCGAACAGGTGGCCGGCCCGCTGGGCATCAGCCTCGAAGAGGCGGCCTACGGCATCCTGCGGATCGCGAACTCGAACATGGCGCGGGCCGTGCGCGCGGTATCAACCGAACGTGGCCACGACATACGGAAGTTCGCGCTGTGCGCCTTCGGCGGCGCGGGGGGCCTGCACGCGGCCGAACTGGCGCGCGACTGCGGCGTCGGCACCCTGCTGATCCCGCAAGAACCCGGCACCATGTGCGCGCGCGGCATTCTGCTGTCGGACATCTCCATGGACTTTGTCCAGACGCTGATGGCCGACGCCAGCGAACCAGGCTGGCAGGCGGTGCAAGCGGCGCTCGACGCGCTGGGCGGCAAAGCGCGCGCATGGTTGGCCGGCGAAGGCGTGGGCGACGCCGCCCAGCGCCTGTCGGCCGTCATCGACGCGCGCTACCAAGGCCAGAATTTCGAGATCCCCGTGCCGCTGGACGGCATGCGCCTGATCCCACGGGCCGACTTCGTGGCGGCCTTCAGCGCGGCGCACATCCGCGAATATGGTTACGACGCCGCCGGCCGCGCGGTCGAGATCGTCAATTGCCGCGTGCGCGCGGTGGGCATGGTGCCGCGCGCACCGATTGCCCACGTGGCTGGGGGCACCAGTCTGGACGCCGCGATCAAGGAGCGTCGCGCTGTCTACTTCGAGAAGACCGGTTGGGCCGACACGCCCGTCTACCGCCGTGCCCTGCTCCCGGTGGGCACGCCCATCGACGGCCCCGCCGTCATCGAGGAAATGAGTTCGACCACCGTGATCCTGCCCGGCCAGCAAGCGCGCGCCGACGACTACGGGAACCTCGTCGTCAACCTCAACCCCTAAGGCAAATCGACATGACCACCGCACCCATCGCCGCCGCCGAGTCCGACGCCTTCGACCCCATCGAAATGGAGGTCTTCAGCAACCGCCTGCTGTCCATCACCGAAGAAATGGGCAACACGTTGATCCGTTCGTCTTTCTCCAGCAACATCAAGGAACGCAAGGACTGCTCCGTGGCGCTGTTCGACGCCGCGGGCCGCCTGGTGGCCCAGGCCGCCCACGTGCCGGTGCACCTGGGCTCGTTGTCGGGCGGCATCGATGCCGTGCTGCGCCGCTATGGCGCGGCCGGCATCCGCCCGGGCGATGCGTTCCTGTGCAATGACGCCTATCTGGCCGGCGGCACCCACGCACCGGACATCACCGTCGTTTCACCCATCTTCTACGACGGCGTGCTGCGCTTTTTTTCCGCCAACATCGGCCACCACACTGACGTGGGCGGCGCCGTGCCCGGCTCGACCTCGCATCACCTGAAGACCGTGTGGGAAGAGGGCATCCGCCTGCCGGCCATGCGTATCGTGCGGCAAGGCGAGCTGGACCTGGACCTGCTGGAGATGATCGCGCACAACACGCGCGAACCCGACAACCGCATGCACGATATCCGCGCCCAGATCGCCACCAACGACAAGGGCGCTCGCTTGATGCTGGAGCTGCTGCGGCAATCCGGCCTGGACACGGTGCTGTCGGCCATCGACGGCATCCTGCGCTATACCGAGCGGCGGCTGCGCAACCGCATCGCCCAGCTGCCCTCGGGCAGCGTGTCGTTCACCGAACGCATGGATGATGACGGCATGGGCGGCGAGCCGGTGGTGATACAGGCCAACGTGCAGGCGCGCGACGGCCAGCTGCACGTGGACTTCACCGGCACCGGCAAGCAGGCGCGCGGCGCCTTCAACCTGCCGGCCAGCGCGCTCAACGCCAGCGTGTACTTCGCCGTCAAGGCGATGCTCGACCCCGAGCTGATGCCCAACAACGGGCTGTTCCAGCCCATCACCATCAGCGCGCCCGAAGGCACGATCACCAATCCGGTATTTCCCGCCGCAGTGGGCGCGCGCGTGACCACCGCGCAGCGCGTGGCCGGCACCGTGATCGGCGCCCTGGGCCAGTTGCTGCCGCCCGGACGCGGCATGGCCTCATCCAACGACGTCATGCCTTCCATGCTGTTCTCCGGCCCCCTGCGCGACGGCAAGGGCACCTTCGTCTATCTTGAAACCCTGGGCGGCGGCGCGGGCGGGCGCGCGCGCGGCGACGGCATGGACGGCATCCAGGTCAACGTCACCAATACCTCCAACCTGCCCGCCGAGGCTCTGGAAATCGAGTACCCCCTGCTGGTCGACGAATACGCCCTGGTGAACGACACCGGCGGCGCGGGCAAGTACCGCGGCGGCATGGGCATCGCGCGCCAGATCCGGTCGTTGCACGACCAGCTGGCCTGCACCATCCGTTGCGACGCGGCCCTGTTCGGCGCAGCCGGTCTGGATGGCGGCCTGACCGGCGGGACCTCACGACTGATCCAGAACCCCGGACGCCCCGACGAGCAGCGCCTGCCCAGCAAAATTTCGGGCCACCCGTTGCCGGCGGGCGTATCGGTGCGCCTGGAGACGCCCGGCGGTGGCGGCTATGGCGCGCCAGCCGAGCGCGCGCTGGCCGATATCCGCCAAGACCTCCTGGCGGGCAAGGTGAGCCGCCTCGCCGCCGAGCGGGACTATGGGTCCGAGAAGGTCGTCCGCGCCCTTCAGCAAACGGGCTCCGGATCCGCGGCAACAGGACAAGCCGGCCCCCAGGCGCGGCAAGACTGAGGCACGGGAGGCTGTTTTCGGCAAATTTCCTATAAGCCGCGCCTTCCCGCCCGGGTTCCCTGCGTGCTAGGCTCGCTGGAGTTCCTGCCTGCCGAGTCCAGATGAAATCCATTCTGCAGTCTGAGAAATTCCTGCTTCTAGCCTGCACGGCCGCCGTGGCGGGATATGCTGTCGACAGCCGCTTAGCCGACTTCGGCCGACTTGCCAGCGTGTTGGAGACGGCCCTTCTTATCGCGGCGATCCTGGCCGCGTCGCTCAACGTGGCGCGCCACGCCGAACGCATCGCCCAGAAATTGGGCGATCCCTACGGCAGCATGATCCTGACGCTGTCGGCGGTCCTGGTGGAAGTGATCGTGCTGGCCATCGTCTCGACCAAGACGGGTTCGCCCACTCTGGTGCGGGACAGCATCTACTCGGCCGTCATGCTCGACATCAACGGCATCCTGGGTGTCGCCGCGCTCATCGGGGGGTTCAAGCACGGCGAACAGGCCTACAACGATGACTCCGCGCGCACTTACAGCGTGATGATCCTGACGGCCGTCACGGTGTCCATGATCATTCCCGAATTCGTTCCCCAGGCCGACTGGCAGGCCTATAGCGCCTTCACCATCGTGGCGATGCTGTTGCTCTACAGCGTATTCCTTCGCATGCAAACCGGGCCGCACAGCTACTTTTTCAGCTACAGCTATCCCGACAAGAAAACGCGCACCAACACGCCGGCCTCGGGTTCCCCCGGCTGGAGATACTCGGCCGCCATGATGGCGTGCGGCATCATCGCCGTGGGCTTTCTGGCCGAACTGATGTCGCATTCGCTGGAGCGCAGCGTTCAAGGCATCGATGTGCCCATCGGACTGATCGCACTGATCGTGGCTGGCATTTCCGCCGCGCCGGAAATGCTGACCGCGCTGCGCGCCGCATTGGCCAATCGCATGCAGTCGGTAGTCAACATCGCCCTGGGGGCCTCGCTGTCCACCGTCATCCTCACCGTGCCCGCCATGGAGGCCATGGCGCTGTTCTCCGGGCAACGCATCGACCTGGCCATGACGCCGTTGCAGACGCTGATGATGCTGGCCACGCTGCTGGTGGCCGCCATCAACCTGAACGATGGTCAAACCAATGCCATCGAGGGCATGACGCACTTCATCCTGTTCGGCACCTTCCTGATGCTCCTGACGCTGGGCTTGTAGCGCTGCCCTGCGATCGGCGCCTCTGCCCGTCTGCGCCGGAGGCGGCCAGGCCCGTGCCATCTGGCCTGACCGCCGCGATTCAGGGTTTGCTGCGCGCCCCCCCACCACGGTTTCGCTGGCTCTGCTGATCCTGCCCCGTCCCGATCTGCGAAACGTGGCCTTCCTTCTTTGTGCGATTTTGCGTGTCGCCGTGACTCGCTTGCGATTCGCGGGGAGTATCGTCGGCAGTCGGATCGGGTTTGCTGGGTTTGGTTTTCATGGTTTCTTTCCTGTTCGTTGCGATAGCGGGTGCGCGCGTGGCGGGCGAAATTTCCTGTTGCGTCATGTCGCCGCCGGCTCCTTTCCCCCCACGCCGGCAACCCGGATCCGGTTGTCGACGTCCTGCACGCCGGCGCATGCGTCCGTGCAGTCTTCAATACGATGCTTGGTGCGGCGGTCTTGCACGGTTCCCTCCAGCGTCACGCAGCCATCCGCCACGGCTACCGACACGTCGCTGACGTCCAGGCCGCTGTGCGCCAGGTGCTCGCACACGTTTTCCCGCACGCGTTCGTCCGAGCGCGTATAGCCTTTGGGATCCGTCCGCCGCGAACCGCGGTCGCGCCAGGCGGTCGGCCCGCGGTTGTAGCCACCGCGCTCCGCGGTCTCGAAAGACGCTTCCGGTTCGTCCGCCCATTGCGGGCGGTCGCCGTAATAGCCGCCTTCCTCGTCACCATAGGAAGTGGGGCCGCTGTAGGATGGGCTGCGCGATCCATACACCTGCTCACGCTGGTATGACGGGTCCTGGTTCCGGAAGCCGCCATAGCTGCTTTGGCCGGGGTCCGCGCTGCGGCTGCGCACGCCGCCCCGGGTTTCACGGGCGCCAGGCGCGCGGCTCGTGCCTTCGCCCTGGTAGCCGAACGAAGGTGCCGGATCGCGCCACGGCTCCTGGTCCCCCGCCCCCGCATGCTGCTGGCGCCGCACGTCGTTGACGGAATCCCGCGGCGCCTGCCCGCCGGACCGCCCGGGCTGCTGGGCCTGGCGGTAGGGATCGCGGGTGTTGCCGCTGCCGGGATCCCGGTTGAAGTCGTCCTCATCACGCCACGGATATCGTTGGTCATGGTTCATGTCGAGCCTCCTGAGAGTAACGATGTTTCCCCTTTGCGCAGTTTCTCCGCGCGGGAACTCGACATTCACGCAGCAAGCGTTGTGCCACCCGCCGCGGCGCAGCAACGCCCCCGCGCAAGCCAGCCCGGGAACCGGGCGGCCGGGCATTCCTTACAAGCACAGTAAGAAGTACCGAGGCCTTTTCGGGAGCGCGGCATCCCCGGGCACGCCACTTGCTGAGGTCTCCGGACGACCTCCCCCCCACTCGCCTCGCGAGCACCATGCTTCGCTTCCGGAGACATTCATGAATACTCGTCATCTCACCGCCACCCTGCTTGCCGTTGCGGCACTGGGAGGCGGGCATATCACCATGGCCCAGACGGCTACCCCGCCGATGGCTGCGGAGTCAAAACTGGACAGTAAAGATCGCGATTTTCTGGAAAATGCCGCGCAGGCCGGGCATATGGAAGTCGAAGGCAGCAAGTTGGCCCTTGAGAAAGCCCGTAGCGCTGAGGTCAAGACATTTGCGCAGAAGATGATTGACGACCATGGCAAGGCGGGTCAGCAGTTGGCCGCCCTGGCCAAGAAGAAGGGCTATGACGCCCCGACCGAACCCTCCCTGATGCAACAGGCAAAGTTGAAGACCCTGGGCCTGCGCGACGACGGCTTTGACAAGGCATATGCCGAGAGCATCGGCGTTTCGGCCCACGAGGACGCCGTCAAGCTCTTCCAGGAAGCGTCGAACCAGGCAAAGGATCCCGAGATCAAGCAATTTGCCACCGAAACGCTTCCCACACTTGAGCAACATCTTCAAATGGCCAAGTCGCTGGAACAGAGCGTGAAGAAGGCGCCTTAAGCATGCATGCCAGCCGGACATGCACACGGACCGGGGTGACTTCGGTCCCCCACCAACGCTTCACTTGCCCAACAGCGGTGATCGCCATGAATTCCCCCCAACCTGCCTTAACATCCACCCCGGCTGGCAACATCATGATCATCGTCCGCGTGGGGCCGCAAAGTTCTATGGGCCAATATGCGGACCCACCCGATGCGGCCAATGACGGCATCCTGTCCCCGCCGCCGGACGGCCTGCCGGTTCCGGTGATCCACGCCGTGCAAGCCCCTCACCGAATTCGGGTTCCGCTCGCGATCGCCTTGGCGGCAATGCTGTGGATACTGGGCACGATTCTCTTGCTGACGCTTGCCCTGGCGTACCAGCTCATGGCCTGAGACGGCCCTGCGCCGCGGCATGCCGGCGCCAAGCCGGATGGGAACGCGCGGCGGATGCGCGGGCTTATTCCTGCGGCGCGTCCCGGGACGAACGCTGGTGTGCCGTGCCGCCAGCGGCGCTGAGGTTGTAGGCGGTATTGACCAACCCGATGTGCGAAAAGCCCTGGGGAAAGTTGCCCACCAGCCGCTTGCGCGCCACGTCGTATTCTTCGGCCAGCAGCCCAAGGTCGTTGCGTAACGACAGCAGGCGGCCGAACAGGCGGTGCGCATCGTCCAGCCGGCCTTGCATGATGTAGGCGTCGGCGAGCCAAAAGCTGCACGCCAGAAACACGCCTTCGTCTCCCGGCAGACCATCGTCGCTGTGCTGCGTCGAGTAGCGCAGCAGCAGGCCATCGCGCAGCAGTTCGTTTTCGATGGCTTGCACGGTGCCGGTCACGCGCGGGTCGTCCGCCGGCAGAAAGCCGACTTGCGGGATCAGCAGCAGGCTGGCGTCCAACGCCGTGCCGCCGTAATACTGCACAAACGTATTGCGCTGGGCGTCATAGCCATGCGTGCAGATGTCGGCGCGGATCTCGTCAGCCAGCGCCCGCCAGCGGTCCACGGGACCTTCCAGCCCGAAGCGCTCGCAGGATTTCACGCTGCGGTCCAGCGCTACCCAGCACATCAGCCGCGAGTGCGTGAATGCTCGACGCGCCCCCCGCACTTCCCAGATGCCATGGTCGGGCTCGCGCCACAGGTCCTCAAGCGGCGTGAGCAACACCTTCTGCATGCGCCATGCTTCGGCCAGCGGGGCCAGGTCGGCAACGCGCGCGGCATGCAGGGTCTCGATCAGTTCGCCATACACGTCCAGCTGCATCTGCCCGGCCGCGGCGTTGCCCAGCCGCACGGGCGCACTCCCCTCGTAACCGGGAAGCCACGGGATGTCGTGTTCGGGCAGCCAGCGCTCGCCGGAAATGCCATACATGATCTGCAGCTGGTTGGGATGGCCGGCCGCCGCCCGCAACAGCCATTGCCGCCAGGCCTCGGCTTCTTCCCGATAGCCGGCATTCAACAGCGCATACAAGGTCAGGGCGGAATCGCGCAGCCAGCAATGCCGGTAATCCCAGTTGCGGGTGCCGCCCAATTGCTCGGGCAGCGATGTCGTGGGCGCCGCAACGATGCCGCCGGTAGGCTGAAAGGTCAGCAGTTTCAAAGTGATCAGCGATCGCACGACGGCGTCTCGCCGTTGCCCCGGGCCATTTTCCCAATGACAGCGCTTGGCCCATTCGCGCCACCACGCGATGGTGCGGTCCATGCTTTCCAGTCGGTCCGGCACGAAATGCGGCGTCTTGTGCGAACGGTGATACGACAGGGTGAAGGGTACGGTCTCGTCCTGCCGCACGGTGAACTCGGCCACGCTCTTCATGTCGCGGCCGGTGAGCGGCACGGCCGTATGCAGTTCGACGGCATCCGGCCCGGCAATGGCGCTCAGGCCGTAATCGCGCCGGCGCACCCAGGGAACGGCCTGCCCGTAGTTAAAGCGCAGCGTCAGTTCCATCCCCATGTCCACGCGGCCCGACTCGCCCTGCACGATACGCACGACATCCACCCGCTCTTCATCATCGCTGAGCGGCATGAAGTCGTAGACGCGCACCACGCCGCCCGGCGTTTCATGACGCGTCTCCAGCACCGCCGTGTCCGGCAGGTAGCGGCGCGTAGTGATCGCCTCCGGGGAGGTGGGCGCCAGCAGCCAGCGGCCATGGCTGTCGTCGCCCAGCAAGGCCGCAAAGCATGCCGGCGAATCGAAATGCGGCAGGCAGAGCCAATCGATGGAACCGTCGCGCGCCACCAGCGCGGCCGACAACATGTTGCCGATCAAACCATAGTCTTCAAGGGGCTTGGACATCGGCTCAACCCGCGCCGCGAAAAGCGGCATACAGGGTCATGCCGCCGTCCACGAACAAGGTCGACCCCGTCACGTAGTCGGAATCGTCACTGGCCAGCCAGGCCACGGCACGCGCCACGTCTTCCGGCTCGCCGATGCGGCCATACGGGATCAGCTTGAGCAGCGACGCCAGGCTTTCCGGCGTGTTCCAGGCCGGCGCGTTGATGGGCGTGCGTATCGCCCCGGGGGCCACGGAATTGACGCGGATCTTCATCGGCGCCAACTCTTGCGCCAGCGACTGCATCAGCAGCGACACGCCGCCTTTGGACGCCGCATAGTTGGACTGGAACGCCCAAGGAATGACTTCGTGGACCGAACTGATGAAAATGATCTTGCCCGCCGCGGTACCGGCGGGCGGCTGGGGCGTGCGGTTCAGGAAGGCTCGAACCGCGGCACGGGCGCACAGGAACTGGCCCGTCAGGTTGGTGTCGATCACCTTTTGCCATTGGGCCAGCGTCATGTCCTGAATGGCGGCCGGCTGTTCGATACCGGCGTTGTTCACCAGTATGTCGACGCCCTGGAAATGATCCTCGGCCACGCGGAACAGATGCTCGACGTCGTCCTCACGGTTGATATCGGCTGCCGCGGTGACGGCCAGCCCGCCTGCGCGCGCGATGTCCTGCACGACCTCTGCGCCGCGCCGCGCGGAGTCTTCATTGGGACGATGGTTCACGACCACCCGCGCGCCCGCCGCCGCCAATTCCAGGGCAATACCGCGCCCGATTCCAGAATTGGCCCCGGTGACGACCGCCACGCGCCCCGACAGATCCACTGCATGCCGCATGCTGCTCTCCTTGCGGCGAGCGGGTCCGGTGTTGCTGACTGGCGGATCCACGAGCGCCGCTTTCGATAGCCAAGCTTGCAGCTTAGTCCCGGACAGGCGTCGGTACAACCATCGGCGGCGTGAGGGATGTTGCCCCGGCCACGCTGCTGGCGGACGTCCTCGCCCAGGTCCGGCGGATGGCGGCCGCCAGCCGGGTGTAATGCCTCGCCAAGGTTGATTTCATCCAAATTTGCTTGATAACGTACAAGCTCCGGATCGCCATGCGGGCTACGCTGCAGGATGGCTGGCGCCAGGGCCCGGCCATCCCCTGCGGTTCCCCTTCCCCCTGCTTCTTCCCGGAGTCACTGACCATGAGCACCATCACTACCCCCGACGGCGTGCAGATCTACTTCAAGGACTGGGGCCCCAAGACGGCCCAGCCCATCATGTTCCATCATGGCTGGCCCTTGTCGAGCGATGACTGGGACGCCCAGATGCTGTACTTCGTCGCCAAGGGCTTTCGTGTCATTGCACATGACCGCCGCGGCCACGGCCGTTCCAGCCAGGTCAGCGACGGCCACGACATGGACCACTACGCCGCCGACGCGTCGGCGGTGGCCGAGCACCTCGATCTGCGCAACGCCGTCCATATCGGTCATTCGACCGGCGGCGGCGAAGTCGCGCGCTATGTCGCCAAGTTCGGCCAGCCGCAGGGCCGGGTCGCGCGGGCTGTGCTGGTCAGCGCCGTGCCCCCCTTGATGGTCAAGACCGATGCCAACCCGGGCGGCACGCCGATCGAGGTGTTCGACGGTTTCCGCTCAGCCCTTGCCGCCAATCGCGCTCAGTTTTTCACTGACGTGGCGTCCGGCCCCTTTTATGGGTTCAATCGCCCGGGCGCCCAAGTCTCGCAAGGCGTCATCAATAACTGGTGGCGGCAAGGCATGATCGGCTCGGCCAAGGCGCATTACGAGGGCATCAAGGCCTTTTCCGAAACCGACCAGACCGAAGACCTGAAGGCCATCACCGTCCCCACGCTGGTCATGCACGGCGACGACGACCAGATCGTGCCCATCGACGACTCCTCGCGGCTATCGGTCAAACTGCTGAAGAATGGCACGCTGAAGGTGTATGCGGGCTTTCCGCACGGCATGCTGACAACGCACGGCGAGGTCATCAATCCGGATCTGCTGGCCTTCATCAAGGGCTGATTCCGGCAAGAGAAATGCGTTCCACGGGCGGACCGGTCCGCCCGCCTCTGGACGCTTGCCCACCCTGACCTGCCAATGGCCTATATACTTGGCTGTTGCCGACAGCAGATTGGGCGCCAACCGCGCGACAACCTGCGTCGCAACGACGCTTGAACCCGCCCGCGTGGGCGCTCCCCCGGGTCAGGGTGCTTATCCGCCGTCCATCGCGACGGCGGCGTACCCCTTGAGACCGGCTTCAATCGATACGCTTCGTTGCGGCGCTGCTTGACCTTCTTTTCCCGATAGCGCTGTCACTACCTCCATCGCCCCACCCGAGCAAGCCTGAAAAGTGTCTGCCGTTGGGGCCATACGTCTAAGAAGAATCGACATGAACGCCTTGCCGCAAGACAAACTGATCACCGCCCTGGACCACGCCCGCCTGCTGGGCATGATCACCCGCCCCGCCAGCGCCGCGGCGCTGTCGCGCGATGCGATCGACGCGACGCAGGAGATCCTGGATTCCGCGCCGATCATCACCCTGGAAGACGTCACGCCGGACATCGTCACGATGCGCTCGCGCATGCGCCTGCTGACCGCCAACGGCGACGAAATGATCGTCACCCTGTGCTACCCGGCCGACGCCAACCTGGCGCAGGGCCAGGTGTCCGTGCTGTCGCCACTGGGACTGAGCCTGATCGGCTCGCGCCAGGGCCAGCGCATCACCTGGACCGCGCCCAACCAGACCGAGCACGCCGCCACGATCGAAGAGATCGTCTATCAGCCCGAAGCCGCGGGCGACACCACGGCGTAACGCCCTTCGGGACGCTTCAATGAAGCTGCTGCTGATCGGATCGACCGGCCTGGTTGGCCACCATGTGCTGGACCAGGCGCTGGCCGATCCCCGCGTGACGGAAGTGGTCTCGATCGCCCGGCGCCCGCTGCCCGCGCACCCCAAGCTGCTGAGCGCCGTGGCCGACTTCGACCGTCTTCCGCCAGAGGCGGACTGGTGGCGCGCCGACGCGGTGATCTGCACGCTGGGCACCACCCTGCGCGCCGCGGGTTCCGAGGCCGCCTTTCGCAAGGTCGACCACGACTACCCGCTGGCCGTCGCCCGCCTGGCGCGCCAACACGGCACGCCGGCCTACGTGCTGAACTCGGCCATCGGCGCCGATGCGTCCTCGCGCTTCTTCTACAACCGCGTCAAGGGCGAAGTGGAACGCGACCTGGCCGGCCTGGGCTTTGCCTCGCTGACGCTGGTACAGCCCGGATTGATCGGGGGCCGACGCACGGAATTCCGCCTGGGTGAACGCGCGGCCATCGGCACGCTGACACTGCTGGGCCCGCTGCTGCCGCGCCGTTGGCGGATCAACCCTGCCAGCACGATCGCCCAAGCGATGCTGGAAGCGGCCATCAACGCATCGCCCGGCATGCACGTCATTACGTCCGATCAACTGGCCTGAGCCCCCGCCTCCTGCAACTGGCGCCAGAGGATCTTTCCCGTGCTGGACTTGGGCAGCGAGTCAACGAATTCCACGATGCGCGGTGCCTTGTAGGCCGCCATGCGCGTGCGCGCCCAGGCGATTACCTCGTCTTCGCGAGCGCTATCGCGCGCTTCGGGACGCAACACCAGCAGCGCCTTGACCGTTTCACCGCGACAGACGTCGGGTACGCCAATCACGCAGGCTTCATGGACGGCGGGATGCTCATACAAGGCATTCTCGACCTCGGCCGGCCAGACCTTGTAGCCCGACGCGTTGATCATGCGCTTCAAACGGTCGGTGACGAAGAAATAGCCGTCTTCGTCCACGCGCCCCAAATCGCCGGTGCGAAAGTAACGCTCGCCATCCAGCAGGAAGAACGCGTCAGCGTCGGCCGCCGGATTGTTCCAATAGCCCTGCATGATCTGCGCGCCGCGCGTGACCAGCTCACCGGTCTCGCCGGGCGGCAGTTCCGCAAGCGTCGACGGGTCCACCACCCGCGTATCCACCCCGAACGTCGGCACGCCGATGCATTGGCGCTTGTTGCGCTGCATCGGGTTGCAATGCAGGAATGACGCCGTCTCGGTCAGTCCGTAGGCCTCGTTGAAGATGATGCCGTAGCGTTCGGCCAGCATCGTCGCCACCGCTTCGGGCATGGGCGCGCCGCCGCCGCACAGCAACGCCAGGTTGGACAAGTCGAACGATTCGATGCCGGGCTGCGCGAAGAAATCCACGATCATTGCGGGTGGCGCGGCCCAAACGCTGACCCGGTGGCGAGCCATCAATTGCGCCGCCACCTGGCGGTCCCAGCGCGGCAGCAGGACGACGGTGGCCCCCAGCAAGATCGGCAGGTTCATGCAATTCTGCATGCCCAGCAGATGAAACATGGGCGCCACCCCCATGATGACGGCCTCGGCCGTCAGGCCCCGCCACAGCTGCGATCCCGTCACCGCCGCGCCCAGCGTGCCGTGCGTGTGCCGGCACCCCTTGGGGCGGCCGGTGGTTCCCGACGTGTAGGGCAGCAGGCACAGGTCCCCGGCCTTCGCCTTGTGCGGCAAGGGTGGCGCGTTGACGGCCAGCGCGCCGTACCACGGCACGCCGCCCGCGACATCCGGCGCGCGCCGCGGCGCGGCGATCCAGTCCGGGGGCGCCAAATCACCGTCGCCCGGCCCCAGATAATCCGAATAGGCATGAACGATGACCCGGTCCAGCCGGCCGTCGTCCACAAAACCCGCCAAGCGGCTGGCCAGTTCCTGTGCCGCGAACGCCACGCGGGCGCCGCTGTCTTCCAGGTAGTGCGCCAGTTCGTCAGGGGTGCTCATCGCGTTCACCGGCACCACCACGGCCTCGGCGCGCAGGATGGCGTAGTAGGCGATGATGAACTGCGGGCAGTTCTGACTGAACAGCAGCACGCGGTCGCCCGCCTTCACGCCGGCGCCGTGCTGCAGATAGCCGGCCATCGCGTCGACCTCGCGCTTGAGCCGCGCGTAGTCCAGCACCGTGTCATAGAACACGATGGCGGGCTTGCCGGGATACCGCGTGGCCGAGGCCTCCAGGTTGAAGACCAGGCTGGACTGGGGTTGGCTGATCTCATGCGGCAGGCCCTTGGGCCAGTATTGATGATGCGCTTGCTGCATTCGTGTCTCCCCGCCTCAGGCGGCCATGCCGCGGGCGATGATCTCTTTCATGATCTCGTTCGAGCCGCCGTAGATCTTGCCCACGCGAGCGTCGGCATACATGCGGGCGATGGGGTATTCCAGCATGTAGCCATAGCCGCCATGCAATTGCAGGCACTCATCGATCACCTGGCAGTTCATCTGCGTCGTCCACCACTTCGCCATGGCGGCGGTGGACAGGTCAAGCGCCCCCTCCAGTTGCCGCGCAATGCAATCGTCGACGAAGCGGGCCGCGATGGTCGCCACGGTTTCGCATTCGGCCAGCTTGAAGCGCGTGTTCTGCATGTCGCTCAACGGTTGGCCAAAGACCTGCCGCGTCCGGGTGTACGCGACCGTCTCGTCGATGGCGCGCCGCATTGTCGCCACCGCCCCCACGGCGATCAGCAGCCGTTCGCGCGGCAGTTGCTGCATCAGCTGGGTGAAGCCGCGCCCTTCGGCTTCACCCAGCACATTGGCGGCAGGGACGCGCACCCCATCGAAGAACAGTTCGGCGGTATCCCCGCTTTTCTGGCCCAGTTTTTCCAACAGGCGGCCGCGCCGGAACCCCGGCAGGTCCCGGGTCTCGACCATGATCAGCGACACCCCGCGCGAACCGGCCTGCGGGTCCGTTTTGGCCACCACGCAGACCAGGTCGGCATGCAGGCCGTTGGTGATAAAGGTCTTCGACCCGTTGACCACATATGCGTCGCCGTCGCGGACCGCCGTGGTGCGCACGCTCTTCAGGTCGGACCCCGCGCCCGGTTCGCTCATCGCGATGGCGCCCACAAGCTCGCCCGTCGCCATCTTGGGCAGCCAGCGTTGCTTTTGCGCTTCGGTGCCGTAGTTCAGGATGTAGTGCGCCAGGATCGCGCTGTGCACGTTGTTGCTGAAGCCATAGACCATGGCGCGGGCCTGCTCCGCCGCCACGATGGCCTCGTGGGCGAAGGAGCCGCCCCCGCCGCCATAGGCCTCGGGCATGCTGACGCACAGCAGGCCCATGCGGCCCGCCTTGTGCCAGACCTCGCGGTCGGCGTGCTGTTGCTTGCGCCACTTTTCCTCGTCAGGCACAAACTCCTTGTCGAACAAGCGGCGCGTCGAATCCTGGAATAGCGTCAGGTCGGCGTCCATCCAGCCTTGCCGGGGCGTGTCCATCGCGTTCTCCCCGGACATCAAGGACGGCCGCCGCCCACGACCAGCACCTGGCCGCTGACGTAGTTGGATTCGGGCAGGCAGAACAGGTACACCGCGCCCGCCGCTTCCGCCGGCGTGCCGGCGCGGCCGATCGGGATCAGGCTTTCGGCGTTCTTCAGCACCTGCGGATTCACGCCCACCTTGATCTGGCGGCCCTGGATATCCAACGTGGCGTCGCCATCGGCGGCCGCCTCGGTCAGGCGCGTCTTGATCAGGCCAAACGCCACGCTGTTCACGTTGACTTTGTAGCGTCCCCACTCCTTGGCCAAGGCGCGCGTCAGCCCGTTGATGCCCGCCTTGGCGGCTGCGTAATTCGCCTGGCCTGCGTTGCCCATCACGCCCGACGTGGATGAAATGTTCACGACCTTGCGGAACACCTCGCGTCCCTGCGCCGCCTCGGCCTTGGCGGCTTCGCGGATAAAGCCGGACGCGGCGCGCAGGATGCGGAAAGGAGCGGACAAATGCACCGCCAGGATCTCATCCCACTGCTCGTCGGTCATTTTCTGGATCACGTTATCCCAGGTGTAGCCGGCGTTGTTAACGATGATGTCCAGCCCGCCGAACGTGTTCACCGCTGTCCCGACGAAGCGCTCGGCAAATCCGGATTCCGTCACGCTGCCCACGCAGGCCTGCGCGTATCCGCCCATCTGGCGGATCGTGGCCACCGTGGCTTCGGCAGGGCCGGCGTCCAGATCATTGACAACGACCTTGGCGCCTTCGCGTGCCAACTTCAGCGCGATTTCCTGGCCAATGCCGCGCCCCGACCCCGATACCAGTGCAACCTTTCCTTCAAGCGTTCCCATCGTCTCTCTCCTGTTCCGTATTCAAAGCGCGGCCAACACCGCCACGCCGCTCAATCTGAGTTCGCCCGTCTGGCTGCGCGCATTGAGTTCGATCCGCAAGCGGGTTTCGCCGCCCGCCTCGAAGCGCTCGACGACCTGGCCGGTGCAGCGAACTTCGTCGCCCACGTGCGTGATGGCCACGAAGCGCACGGCGAATTCACGCAGCGCCGACTGCGGCGCCCAGGTCGTCAGCAGACGCGCCAGATAGGCCGCCGACAGCATGCCGTGCGCGAACACGTCGTCCATGCCGGCCGACCGGGCAAAGTCCAGGTCCACGTGAATGGGGTTGTGGTCGCCCGAGGCGCCACAGTACAGCGCCAGCGCATGCCGGCTGACGGGGCCTGCCGTGAAAGCGGGCAGCGCATCGCCCGCCCGGGCGTCTTGATATCGGTTGGCGTTCAACGTGCTCTCCTCATCCGTTGCGCACGACGGTGACGGCGCGCAGTTCGGCCACCAGCGTTCCCGATGCGCCAGTCACTCTCGTTTCACGCACCACGAACTCCAGCGCACCGCCCTTCTTCGCGTAGATGTCGGTGATGCGCGGCTCGAAGCGCAGCACATCGCCCGCATGCGCCATGGCGTGATACGTAAAGCCCTGTTCGCCATGCAGCACCCGGCCGATGTCGATACCCAGCAGCTCGCGCAGGGCGGCGGGACGCGGGCTGTCCATTTCCAGGCAGAAGAAGAAAGTCGGGGGCACGGGCAAGGCGGGATGGCCGGCGGCGCGCGCGGCGGCCTCGTCGGCGTAGATGGGATCGTCTTGCCCCGTCGCCTTGGCGAAGAACCGCAGCCGCCCCGCTTCCACCGTCGTGGTGAATGCAGGCAGCGCCGCGCCGATATGTCGGGTATCCAGCATGGCGGTCTCCTCAGGTGGCCTGGTACAGCGTGACGACGCAGGCGCCGCCCAGCCCCAGGTTGTGCTGAAGCGCCAGCCGCGCGCCATCCACCTGGCGCAGATCCGCCTGGCCGCGCAGTTGCCAGACCAGCTCCGCGCATTGCGCCAGCCCGGTCGCGCCCAGCGGATGGCCCTTGGACAGCAAGCCGCCCGACGGATTGGTCACCACACGGCCCCCATAGGTGTTCTCGCCATCGACGATAAACTGCTCGGCGGTGCCTTCAGCCGTCAGTCGCAAGCCTTCATAGGTGATCAGTTCGTTGGCCGTGAAGCAGTCGTGCAGTTCCACCACATCCACATCGGCCGGATCGACGCCTGCGGCCGCATACACCTGGTCGGCCGCGGCGCGCGTCATGTCGTAGCCCACAAGCTTGCGCATGTCGCCCTCGCCGAATGTCGACGGCGTATCGGTCGTCATGGCCTGCGCGGCGATCCTTACCGCCGGCGACAAGCCGTGGCGGCGCGCGAAGTCCTCCGAACACAAGATGGCTGCCGCCGCGCCGCAGGTCGGCGGGCAGCATTGCAAGCGAGTCAAGGGATCGAAGATCATGGGCGCGGCCAGCACTTCGTCCAACGTGACCGTCTGACGGAACACCGCATACGGATTGCGCGCCGCGTGCTGGCGCGCCTTGACCGAAATGCGCGCGAACGTATCGGGGCGGATGCCGTGTTCCTTCATGTAGTCGCGCCCCGCGCCGCCGAAGAACTGCGCAGCGCGCGGCTTGGCCGTGTCATAGCCCTGGATATCGGTCATGGACGACACGAATTCCGACAAAGGCGATGGGCGGTCCTCGTACACTCCTTTGAGCGCGCCCGGCACCATCTGCTCGAAGCCCACCGCCAGCGCGCATTCCACCGCGCCGCTTTCCACGGCCTGGCGAGCCAGAAACAATGCCGAGGATCCGCTGGCGCAGTTGTTGTTCACATTGAAGACGGGAATGCCCGTCAGCCCCACGCCGTACACCACCGCCTGGCCGGACGTGGAGTCGCCATAGACGTAGCCCGCATAGGCCTGCTGCACGGCGTCATAGGGCGCGCCGGCATCCTTCAAGGCTTCGCGCACGGCGCGCATGCCCATGACGGAATAGGGTTCGCTTGCGCCGGGCTTGCTGAAGGGGATCATGCCGACACCGGCCACCCATACTTTTCGATTCATGCCTGCTTCTCCTGAAGGGGCGTCGCGGCCTGGGCCGCACGCGGGGATTCATGGCCCTGCCGTAGCACGGACTTCAATACCTTGCCCGCGGCGGACAGGGGAAGGTCGTCGCGGAATTCAAAGCTCTTGGGGCATTTGTAGGTGGCCAGCCATCGACGGCAATGGGCGTGCAGCGCGTCGGCGTCAGGCGCGTGGCCGGCACGCGCGACGATCACCGCATGCACCGCTTCGCCCCAGCGCTCGTGTGCCACGCCGATCACCGCGCAGCGCGCCACCGCCGCGTGCTGCGCCAGCACGGCCTCGACTTCAGCGGCATAGACGTTTTCACCGCCGCTGACGATCATGTCTTTCAAGCGGTCGACAACGGTCAGGTAGCCCGCGTCGTCCAGCCGTGCAGCGTCGCCCGTCAACAACCAGCCATCGGCGAAGGCGCGGGTGGTCTCTTCGGGCAGGTTCCAATAGCCCGAGATCACCATGGGGCCGCGCACCGCCAGCTCGCCGACCTGGCCGGCCGCGGCCTCCTGCCCATCAGGCGTCAGGATGCGCACTTCCACGCCTACGGCGGGCCGTCCGGCGGACATGGCGCGCGGGCCGCCTTGGCGCACATCGGCATTGATCGCCACCATGGCCGAGGTTTCCGTCATGCCATAGGCGTGCACGAATTCCGCTTGCGGAAACGCGGCCAGGGCGCGGGCCAGCAGCGCCGGCGAAATCGGCGACGCGCCCCAGATGACGCGCTGCACGCCGTCCAACCGGTAGTCGGAAAACCCGGGTTCATCCAACAGCATCTGGATCATGCTGGGCACCAGCAACACCTCGGTGACGCCGTCGTCCTGCAAAGACTGCAACGCCGCCCTGGGGTTGAAGCCGCGCTGCATCACGACGGACGCGCCCGCCAGGAACTGGCCCATCAATCGCCCCAGCCCCGCCACATGGAACAGCGGCGCCACCAGCAGCACGCAGCTGTCCGCGTCGGTTGGCACGGTGGCCAGCCGGGCGACGCCGGCGCTCCACAAGTTCGCGTGCGTCAGCATCGCGCCCTTGGGAAAACCCGTGGTGCCGCCCGTATAGAGGATGGCGGCCAGCGTATCGCCGCCCGCGCGCAGGTCGTCGATCGACGCGCGGGCGGTGGCGGCCACGGCTTCCAGCGGCGGCATGGGCAGCACGCAAGTCGATGCCGGCGGGGCCACATCGGCCATGCGTGGCGCCAGCGCCTCATCCACCAGCAACAGGCGCGGGGCACCGTCGGCCAGCCCTTGCGTCAGCTCGGCGCCGCTCCAACGGGTGTTCAAGGGCTGGATCGCCGCGCCCAGCCACCAGCACGCCAGCATCCACGGCACATAGGCCGCGCTATTGGCGCCCAGCAAGGCGACGCGATCGCCTGGCTGCACGCCGTGGTCGCGCAACACCGCGGCCTTGCGCGCCACCCAGGCCAGCAATTCGGGATACGTCCAGCGCTGCGCGCCTTCACGCAACGCGATCTTGGCGGGATACAACCGGCTTGCACGATGCAGGCCTTGCGTCAGATACATGGCTTTGTCTCCTGCGGCACGCGGTCTCTGTGGCCCGCTGTCCTGTCCAGCCAGACGCGCCGCGCCCGACCGTTGCCGAGCCCATAGCTTCCCGCCAGGCGCGGCAAGCGGCAATGGCCGCAGGCGTCAAACGGATTGGCGGAAAGTGTCAGCGGCGGACGACAGGCAGGCGGGGCCGCACACCAGGCGGTTGCGGCGGTATTCGCCAGGCGATACGCCGGTCCATTTCTTGAACGCCCGGTGGAAAGTGCTGGATTCGGAAAAGCCCAGCCGTTCCGCGATATCCATCAGGGACAGGTCGTGCCGGCCCAGGTATTCCACCGCCGCGTCGCGGCGCAGGTCGTCTTTCAGCACCTGGAATCCCTGGCCCTCTTCCCGTAGATGCCGTCTGAGGGTTTGCGGCGTCATCGACAGCTGCGCGCTGATCTGCGCCAACGACGGCAACTCGGCGGACAAGTCGTTGCGCAGCAGCCGGCGGATGCGGTCAGTGAGCGTGGCGCGGTCCTGGTACTTCACCAGCAAGTCGAACGGCGCGTTCGCCAGGAACGCCTTCAACGCCTGCGCGTCCTGGACCACCGGCAGCGCCAGCCAGCGCGATTCCAGCCATAGGCCCGACACCGGTTGCCCGTAACGCACGGGCGCATGGAACACCCTGTGCGCGTCGACGCTGCGCTCGCCCTCGTTGTAGTCCACGCCCGACACGGGAATCCGCCGGGCAGCCAGCCAGTTGGCCACGCCCAGCGTGAAGAACAGAAAAGTGCGTTCGCCATACCATTGCGTGCCCCGGCGCTCGCCGCGCGAATCCAGCACGATGTGCGCGGATTCGCCGCTGACGCATAGCCGCGCGGTGAAGTCGCGCAGCACACCGTGGTAATAGCGGAACGCCGCCCGCAACGCCTGCCCCACCGTGGCTTCCTGCAAGGCCAGCCGGCAGGCGTGGGCGAAGGCGCCCATGGGCACGGGATGCTGCCCCAACGCCAGGAAATCGTCGCGCGTGGCGCGACGCAGCATCCTCAGGATCTGCGCGAATTGCGCCTGCGACACGCGCGCCATCGGCGCCTGCAGCAGGGCAGGCGGCACGTCGGCGCGCACCAGGACGCGGTCCACGTCCACGCCCCGGCTGCGTGCGCCTTGCAGGATCTGGGCGATATGCCCCACGGCGATGGTGTGATGAGTCATGGCGTATTCCAACGGCTGGGCAGACACCGACAGCGTCGATGGTAGCCAAAGGCCCTGCCGCGCGGAATGCCCGGCGTGAGCATTCCCGCCAAGCGGAATCAGCGATTTCGCCATTGGTTGGCCGCAAAGCCGCGCCTAGACTGGTTTTCCCGCCTGGCCGGCCACCTCTTCGTATTTACCGGAGTCCCTCTTTGGATACGCCGAACACCGCCCCGCTTGCGGGCATCAGGATCCTGGACCTGTCGCGCTTGCTGCCCGGCCCGCTGGGCGCGCAGTACCTGGCCGACCTGGGCGCCGACGTCGTCAAGATCGAAGACACGCAGGGGGGCGACTATGCCCCGCCCGCGTTGCGCGCCGTGTGCAACCGCAACAAGCGCGGCCTGCGCCTGGATTTGAAGCATCCCGAAGGACAGGCCGCGCTGGCCGCCCTGGCGCGCAACGCCGACGTCGTCATCGAGAGCTTCCGGCCCGGCGTCGCGGCTCGGCTGAAGGCCGATTATCCGACGCTGTCGCAGCACAATCCCCGATTGGTGTATTGCAGCATCACCGGTTACGGCCAGGACGGCCCGCAACGCGACGCCGCCGGCCACGACTTGAACTACTCCGCCCATGCCGGCATGGCCGATCAGATGGGATGCGGGGCCGACCAGCCGGCACTGTCCAACCTGCCCGTGGCCGATATCCTGGGCGGCTCGTTGACCGCCGTGATGGGCATTCTGGCGGCGCTGGTCGACGCGCAACGCACCGGCCACGGACGCTATGTAGACATCGCCATCGCCGACGGCCTGCTGGCCGGGGCGGTCGTGCCGCTGGCCACGCTCAATGCCCTGGGCGATACGCGGCCGGCGGGCGCCGACAGCCTGTCGGGCGCGCTGGCCTGCTACGGCCAGTACCGCACGCAAGACGGGCGCTATCTGGCCGTGGCCGCCCTGGAACCGAAATTCTGGGACACCTTGTGCCGTCGCCTGGAACGCCCTGACCTACTGCCCCTGCATCGCGAAGGTGGCGCCACGCAGCAGGCCTATGTCAAAGACGAACTGCAGCGCCTGTTCGGCGCGCAGCCGCTGGCGCATTGGATGGATAGGCTGGAGGGCGCCGACTGCTGCGTGTCGCCCGTGCTGAAACTGTCTGAAAGCCTGGCGCATCCGCAATACGCCGCGCGCGGCATGGTACAGCGCGCCGAGCATCCCGCCTACGGGGCGGGCGCGCATATCGCCAGCCCCGTGAAGATGACGGGATTCCAGTTCGCCATTCACCGCCAGGCGCCGCTGCCTGGCGAACATACCGATCAGATCCTGCGCGAGGCCGGTTACGACGACGCCCGCATCGCCAGCCTGACCGGACGCGGCGTCGCGCGGTAGGCACATACGGCCGATGCGTCAGGCGCGGCGTTGAACCCGCCGCGTCCATGAAAACCAGGACGGAGACAACCATGACCGATCATCATCGCAGCATCGCCTTGCCCACCCGCCGCAGCCTGCTCAAGCTTGGGCTGGCCCTGCCCGCCGCCCTGGCGCTTGCCCGCCCTGCACGCGCCGCCGCCTTCCCCACGCGCCCGGTCACGCTGATCGTGCCCTTTCCGGCAGGCGGCGCGACGGATACGCAGATGCGCGCACTGGCGGTGGCCGCCTCGCGCGAACTGGGGCAGACCGTCATCATCGCCAACCGCCCAGGCGCAGGCGGCACCTTGGGGCCGGCCGCGATGGCCCAGACCGCCGCGCCCGACGGCTACACGGTGTCGGTGGTGGTGGGCACGCTGTTCCGCTACCCGTTCCTGCAAGCGGTGAACTACGACCCGCTCACGGATTTCACCTATGTAGCCTGCATGACGGCCTACTCCTACGGCATCGTCGTGCGCCAGGACGCGCCGTGGAAATCGCTGGATGAATTGATCGCGGAGGCGCGCGCGAACCCCGAGAAGATCAGCTACGGCGGCACCGGCACGGGCGGCTCCGGCCGCATCGCCATCGAGCGCCTGTCGCGACTGACGGACGTGAAGTTCAACTTCATTCCCTACAAGGGCGCAGCCGAAGAAACGACCGCGCTGCTGGGCGGCCATATCCAGATGGTGTCGGATGCGGGCTGGGGGCCGATGATCGACACCGGCAAGGCGCGCCTGCTGGCCGTCATGGGCGATGCGCGCGCCAAGCGCGTGCCGGATGTGCCGACGCTGACCGAACTGGGCTATCCCATCGTCGCGTCCAATCCGGTGGGCATCGCCGGCCCCAAGGGCATGGACCCCAAGGTGGTGGCCGTGCTGCAGCAGGCGTTCCACCGCGCGTCGCGCGATGCCGACTACAACCGCGCGCTGGAAAATGCGGATCAACCCCACATGCTGATGGATAGCAAGGCCTATACGGAATACGCGGTCCGGCAGGTGGCCGAAGAGAAGCGATTCGTGGCCGAACTGGGCCTGAAGATGCAGTAAATCGAACAGCGGACGGACAGGCAGCGGGCGGGCGTGGCCTCGCCCCTGCCCCGGTTCAGCGGCCGGCCGCCTTGGCGCTGATGCCGTTGGCCACCCCCATGTCGACTTTGGGCACGTCGCGGATCAGCACCCGCACGTCTTCGCCCGAAATGTCGATGCTGGTGCATACGGCCTGGTTCACCGCGGCAATCAGCGCAGCTTTTTTCGCTTCGTCACGGCCCTCGATCAGCGCCGCGTCCACGCGTACCATGCGTTTGCCGATTTCGCCGGCCACGATCACGTTTTCAGCAGGCACTTCCTGCAACACGATGCGCACGCTGGGCAACGGCGCGGCGATGCTCTCCACCACGGCGTTGGAAACGGCCTTCAACAGCGCGGCCTTCTGAGCGGCCGAGTGGCCTTGCAGGATCTGGACATTCAAAATGGGCATGAAGGCTTCCGATTTTTTCAAATGGCGGGAATCCGGCCGCAATGACCGGCCAGCCATCATATAGCGACTTTGCCCGCGTGCAAGCGATTGCAGGCGGGCAAAGTCCAGGCGTCGAACGCCTGAGAAAGCGCCAAAGCGATCAGGCCGCTTCGCCCCGGTGCGAGGGAGCAGGCTGGGGTTCCAATTCGCTGACGGCGCTTTCCGGCGACGGCGCGGCTTCGGTCAGTGCCGGCGTCACCAGCTCCACGACCTTCTTGCGCGACAGCATGCCCAGGAACTCGTCGTCCTCGCCCGTGACGGCGACCGGCTGGTCGCTGTGCACCAGTTGCGCCAGCACTTCGCCCAGGCCCGCCGTGGCGGGCACCGAAGCCAGGTCCTCGACAAAGCGCGACACGTCGCGTGCGCCTTGCTCGATGGCCTGCTCGGCCGCCTTGGCCGTCAGCACGCCCGCCAGGCGCTTGCCGTCCAGCACCGGCGCGTACTCGTAGTCCATCGCCCGCATGCGGTCCAGGGCATGCGCGGGACGCGAACGCATCGTCAGCGTCAGGCGCGCCGGATTCACGGCGTGCGTGGCGTTGAGCACCTTGGTGCGGTTCACGTCCTGCAGGAACGACTGCACATAGTCATTGGCCGGATTCAGCAGAATGTCTTCCGGCGTGCCTTCCTGCACCAGTTCGCCGTCTTTCAGGATGGCGATGCGGTTGCCCAGGCGCAGGGCCTCGTCCAGATCATGCGTGATGAACACGATGGTCTTGTTCAGCTTGGCCTGCAACTGCAGCAGCTGATCCTGCATTTCGCGGCGGATCAACGGGTCCAGCGCCGAGAAGGCTTCGTCCATCAGCAGGATTTCGGCGTCGGTGGCCAGCGCGCGCGCCAGGCCCACGCGTTGCTGCATGCCGCCCGACAGCTGATGCGGATACTGGTTTTCAAAGCCGGCCAGGCCCACTTGCTCCAGCCAGTCGCGGGCGCGCTTTTCGCGTTCCGCCTTGCCCACGCCTTGCACGGTCAGGCCATACGCGGCGTTGTCCAGCACCGTGCGGTGCGGGAACAGGCCGAAGCGCTGGAACACCATGCTCATCTTCTTTTGGCGGAAGACTTCCAGATCGCGCTTGTTCAGGCTGACCACGTCCACGCCGTCCACCAGGATGTGGCCCGCGCTGGGCTCGATCAAGCGGTTGAAGTGACGGATCAACGTCGACTTGCCGGAACCCGACAACCCCATGATGACATAGATGCTGCCCTCTTCGATCGACAGGCTGATGTCGCGCAGGCCCAGCGTATGGCCGCTTTCGGCCAGCAGCTGTTCCTTGCTCATGCCGTTCTGGGCGGCTTCCAGCCATTTCTTCGGATGCGAACCGAAGACCTTGTAGATGTTCTTGACCTCGATCTTGCTCATCGCTGGCCTCCCATGCGCATGCGCTGTCCATACGATTGCGTGATCCGGTCGAACAGCACGGCCAGCACCACGATACCCAAGCCCGCCAGCAGGCCGCGGCCCACTTCCAGACGGTTGATCCCCAGCAACACTTCATAGCCCAGGCCGCGCGCACCGATCATCGACGCGATCACCACCATCGACAACGCCATCATCGTGGTCTGGTTAATGCCCGCCATGATGTTGGGCAAGGCCAGCGGCAGCTGCACGCCGAACAATTGCTGGCGCGGGTTGGCGCCGAACGCGCGCGACGCTTCCAGCACTTCGCGGTCGACCAGGCGGATGCCCAGGTCGGTCAGGCGAATCAGCGGCGGCACGGCGTAGATCACCGTGGCGATGATGGCGGGGATCTTGCCCAGACCGAACAGCATCACGACCGGGATCAGGTACACGAAGCTGGGCATGGTCTGCATTACGTCCAGCACCGGCAGCATGATGGAGCGCAGCCAGTTCACCCGCGCCATCAGCACGCCCAGCGGAATGCCGATCAGCACCGACAACCCGGCTGCCATGATCATCAGCGCCAGCGTCTGCATGCCGGCGTCCCACAGGCCCAGCACGCCGATCACGCACAGCAGCGCGCCCATCGCCAGGCTCAGGCCGATGCGGCGGCTGACGCCCCACGCGATGGCCACGGTCACGGCGACCACCGCCCACCAGGGCGAGTTGCGCAGCAGTTGCTCCAGCCACACCAAGGCATGCAGGACCGGCTGAGACAGGGTCTCGAGCGTGTCCGCGTAATTGGTGACCAGGTGATCGACGAACCCGTCGATCGCCGCCCTTACCTGACGGGCGGGAATAATTTCAGGAAACATTGTTTTGACTCCATTCTGGGGCGCTTACGGTGGCGATCGCCGCCGGATGTTCCGATAGACCGGATGTCCGTGCAGCCAAGCGGTTTCCTGGACGGAAACAGGCTGCGGGACGGGCGGCGCCAACGGCTAGCATCCGGACGCGAGCGCCCGGCAAACAGCCATCCCAGGGGAAAAAGCCCAGGGCAATTTGCCCGCCACGGGGCTTTTTCCCTTGAGGCGGCCCGGCCTGCCGGAAGTCTTCCGGCAGGCCGGGCCGGCACGCGCCGAAGCGGCGCGAGGCCTGCACCACGTGTATTACAGCGCGCTTTGGACGCGCCCGGCGACGTCGGCGGGGACCCACTTGGTCCAGACGTCGGGCTTGTTCTTCAGGAACCACTTGGCCACGGTGCTGGAATCATCACCAGACTCTTCCATGTGGGCCAGGGTTTCATTGATTACCGGCAGCGGCACCGACACCTTGGCCAGGAAGGCGGTCAGCGTGGGCGCTTCTTCAGAGAACTTGGTGTTCACCGCGGTGAAGACGGGATTGTCGGGGTAGGCGCTGGCCTCGGGCTTGGCGCACTTGGACGACGTCAGGCACTTGTGCTTTTCGGCGTCATAGGGCGGCATGTCCAGCTTGACCAGGTCCATCGCGCCGACGAGCGGCGTGGGCGACCAGTAGTAGAAGACCACGTTCTGCTTGCGCTTGTAGGCCGACATCAGCGCCGCCTTCTGCGCCGCGCCCGTACCGGGCGAATACAGCGTGTAGCTGTCATCCAGCTTCAGGGCATGGAACAGGTTGTTGCTGGTGACTTCGCAACCCCAACCTGCCGGGCAGCCGTAGAAACGGCCCTTGCCGGGTTCTTCCGGGTCCTTGAACTTGTCCTTGAACTTCGGCAGGTCGGCCGCGGCCTTCAATTCGGGCAGGCGTTCCGCCGTGTAGCGGGGGATGTACCAGCCTTCGGCGCCCATGTAGAGATCGCCGATGCGCTTGACGCGGCCGGTCTTTTCGGCGCGATCCCAGGGATCAGCCACGCTGTTCAGCCAGATCTCGGTATTGATATCCAGGTCGCCCCGCTCAAGCGCGGCCAGGGCAGGCAGGGTTTCCGTCGGCAGGGTTTCGGTCTTGCAACCGTAGCCCTTTTCCATGATGAAACGTTCGACATCGACCAGGACCAGGTTGGATTCCCAGTTCATGGCGCCGAAATTGACCGGACGCTTGATTTCGCATTGCGGCGCGTCGGCGGCTTGGGCCGCACCGGCAAACGCAAACAGAACGGCCGCGGCGGCCAGGGTCTTGACAGGGGTGAAACGCATTGGGCTTTTGCCTCCATAGGTTCAGGGACACACGCCGGGCCTGGCCCGGAAGTGCCATGGAGCTAAGGGGGTTGTGCGGAAGACGGGCTGAACCGCCAATACAAACCGACACTAGCGACAAGAGGATCCGCAAGCGGTGCGGAATCTTGCTAAGACAGGAGCTTCAAAAACAGGATTTTTGAAAACCCACAGAAAGTGAACAAACTGAACGAAGAAGGCAGCATCTTAAACGAAATTGCTGCGGCGCCCAACCCCGGGCCTGAATGAAACAGATACATTCGCGCCAAAAATGCTACGGGATAACCCCGATCGACCAGAGGCGGATTATTAATTTTCCCTAGGAAATATCGCCTTCCCAGCAACGATACATTCAGTAAATATTTTATTCTTATTAGTACAGTCTAGCGGTTTCAAAACCGCCGGAAAGCCGGCTTTCCGGCGTCGAAACCGCAGGAATTCAACTGGAATTCAGCCATTCCGGCTCTCGCTATACATATAGTCGCGCCGCCAGGGATAGGAAAGGTCCGCCGGGTTGTCCAGCTCGTCCGGCCGGCCGGAGGCGGGCGGCTGGCCCAGGATCTGATGCAAGGCGATCCAGCCGTGTTCGAACGCCATGGCGCAACCGGCAAGATACAAGCGGTACGCCCGCAACGACCGCCCGCCTTGCTCGCCGCCCAGCGCCTGCGCGGCCTCGGGCAAACGGGCCTCCAACGCGTCGCTCCATGCCCACAAGGTACGCGCGTAATGCGGCCGCAGATTCTCCACGTCCACCTCTTCCAGGCCGCCATTGGTCATGGCTTCCATGACGACGCTGATGTGGGTCAGTTCGCCGCCGGGAAAGATGTACTTCTCGATGAACTCGCCCATGCCGTTGCCCAGCTCGGGGTTGTAGACCCCGGCCGCGGTGATGCCATGGTTCATGATCAGGCCGCCCGGCTTGAGCAGGCGGCGCAGCTTGGCAAAATAGCCCTCCAACTGGGCCCGTCCCACGTGTTCGAACATGCCCACCGACGCGATCTTGTCGTACTGCGCGGCTTCGTCCAACTTGCGGTAGTCCAGCAGTTCCATGCGGACCCGGCCGCCCAGGCCTTTTTCCTGGATCAGTTTAGTGACGTGCGCGTGCTGGTTGCGCGACAGCGTGATGCCCGTGGCATCCACCCCGTAGTTTTCGGCGGCCCACAGCAACAATCCGCCCCAGCCCGCCCCCACATCCAGAAAGCGTTCGCCTGCCTGCAGGCGCAGCTTGCGGCAGATGTGGTCAAGCTTGGCTTCCTGGGCCTGGGCCAGCGTCATGTCCGGCGTGCGGTAATAAGCGCAGGAATAGACGCGGCGCGGATCCAGCCACAGTGCGTAGAAATCGTCGGACAGGTCGTAATGGAATTCGATCTGCTTGGCGTCGCGCTCCACCGAATGGCGCCACACCGACACCACCTTGCGGACCAGCTCCGTCAGCCAGCCGCCCCGCGCGGCATCAACCGGCGAGCCCGGCAGCAACGCCGACGCGGCGGCCATCACATCGCGCATATTGCCTTCGATATCGATGCGGCCTTCCACATAATCCTGCCCCAGCACGCCCACGGCGCCCTCGGCCAAATGCGCCAGCGCGGTCTTGTCGTGCGTCACGAAGCGCACGCGCGGATCCGGGGGCCCCAGCACGGCGCCGTCAGGCAGCACCAGTTGGACAGGGACGGGCAAGGCCTCAAGCTTGCGTTCCACAACAGACAACAAAGGATTCACGACTTCTCCTCTGGATACTCTACGGACCCTTACGACTGTATCGGAAAACCGCTGAAATTTGCGTGTCAGGTTACCCGTGATACAGTCGCTGGCTTGGCGCAAAACCTGCAACAAAACGCATGCGCGCCCTGTCTCTGCGCCTTACCGCGACCACCATGCCCCCAACACCCCTTTCCCGCAGCAGCCTGCCTGGTTGGCTCATTCTCATGGGCGCGCTGACGGCGATCGGCCCCTTCGCCATCGACATGTACCTGCCCGCGTTCCCGACGATCGCGGCGAACCTGGGCGTGCCGCGCGGCGACGTCGAACGCACGCTGGCGGCCTACCTGATCGGACTGGCGCTGGCGCAGGTGTTCTATGGCCCGATGGCCGACCGCTTCGGTCGCAAGCCGCCGTTGATGGTGGGCCTGGCGCTGTTCATGGTGGCGTCGCTGGGTTGCGCCCTGTCGGGCTCCGTCGAAGCCCTGACGGGCTGGCGCGTCGTGCAGGCGATGGGCGGCGCAGCCGGCATCGTGATCCCTCGCGCAGTCATCCGCGACCACTACGAAACCCACGAAGCGGCCCGCGCGATGTCGCTGCTGATGCTGATCATGGGTCTGGCCCCGATCCTGGCGCCGCTGGCCGGCGGCCAACTGCTGGCGGTCGCCTCATGGCGCAGCCTGTTCTGGATCATGCTGGCCGGCGGCGCCATGCTGATGCTGGCGGTGGCGAAGATCATGAAGGAATCACTGGCGCCCGAACGGGTCGTGCCGCTGCGCTGGAGCACCATCCTGCGCAACTACCGCGACCTCTTCGCGCATCGCGGGTTCATGGCGCACAGCCTCGCGGGGGGCTTCGGCCAGGCCGGCATGTTCGCCTACATCATCGGATCCCCGCGCGTCTTCATCGAACTCTACGGCGTCCCGCCCCAGTACTACGGCCTGTTGTTTGGCACCAATGCGCTATCGCTCATCATCTGTTCGCAAATCAGCGCCCGCCTGCTGCGCACCTACAAGCCCCGCCAGCTGCAACGCAAGGCCCTGACCTCGCTGGCCATTGCCAGCCTCGCGGCCGTGGCGCTGACGCTCGCTGGCTGGATGACGCTGCCGCTCTTGATGCTGTGCCTGATCGGCTACATGGGCAGCCAGGGCTTTGTGAACCCGAACTCGGCGGCGCTGGCGTTGTCGGACCAGGGCAAGCGCCTGGGCGCGGCGTCCGCGTTATTGGGGACGCTGCAATTGTCCTGCGGCGCCCTGGCCGGTTTCGCCGTCAGCGCCTGGCAAACGGACAGCGCCCTGCCCCTGACCACCACGCTGGCGACCTGCGCCTGCCTGTCCTGGATATCGGGCCGTGTCGCCCAATCGCACACCAACTAAGCCCGCCGCTTGATTTACTTGGCTTTTTCGTATTAGAATCTAAGTCTTCACAAGAAGTTTCCCGTGCTGGACTACTATGCTTTGTAGTGCAGCACTCTGACCCCAACCGCGTAGCGTTTGAGAACTCCGGTCAAGGAATTCATCAAGAATTTCTAACAGGATTTCAGCGGGTGGCAGGCAGCGGGTATAAGCACGGGCGGATCCCGATCCCCCTCATCCACTAAGACTGGGTGGCCGGCAAAGGCAGCGCAACAGGCAACACATTGCGCTTCCCACACAGCCCGGCGGCTAATACCCTGTCTACCCCCCAAGCGATGCGCGAAAAGAACGACATAAAGAGGTGCATCCATGGCACGCGTATGCCAAGTGACCGGCAAAGGCCCGATGGTGGGCAACAATGTTTCGCACGCAAACAACAAGACCAAGCGTCGCTTCCTGCCGAACCTGCAATCGCGCCGGTTCTGGGTTGAAAGCGAAAACCGCTGGGTCCGCCTGCGTGTTTCGGCCAAGGCCATCCGCACGATCGACAAGAACGGCATCGACGCCGTCCTGGCCGACATGCGTGCCCGTGGCGAAATCGCCTAATCGGCGCCCCCTACAATCACCATACTAGGAGCACGACATGGCCAAAGGTATCCGCGAAAAGATCAAGCTCGAGTCGACTGCCGGCACGGGTCATTTCTACACGACCACCAAGAACAAGCGCAACATGCCCGAAAAGATGCTGATCAAGAAATTTGATCCGGTCGCTCGCAAGCACGTTGACTACAAGGAAACCAAGCTGAAGTAATTCAGCCGGTATTCTGGTGCGTCCAAAAAAGCCCTGCCTTGCAGGGCTTTTTGCATTGGCTCGCCATGGCCGGACCGCCCCGGGGAGGGGGAAGCGTCTATTGCGGCACGGCAAAGGCACGTGTTTCAATTGGCCGCAACCCGCCGCGTCTCGTGCGACGCGGCGACGCCCGATCCCTCTTGCCTGCGATACCCCTCTGCCATGCCTCGTCCCAGCCTTACTCTGCTGCGCCGCGTATTCGCGCCCGCGCTCCTGGCCCTGGCGCTGACTCCGGTCGCCGTTGCCGTCGCCAAAGACAAAGAGCCGCCGATCCGCATCGGCGAGATCAACAGCTACAAGGCGATCCCCGCCTTCCTGGGTCCGTACAAGAAGGGCTGGCAACTGGCGCTGGAGCAGGTCAACGCCGAAGGCGGCGTGCTGGGCAGGAATCTGGAAGTCATCTCGCGCGACGACAACGGGAACCCCGGCGATTCGGTGCGCGCCGCCCAGGAACTGCTGGCGCGCGAGAAAGTCGAGCTGCTGTTCGGCGGATTCCTGTCCAATACCGGGCTGGCCTTGACCGACTTCGCCAAGCAGCAGCAGGTGTTCTTCCTGGCGGCCGAACCCCTTACCGACAAGATCACCTGGCAGGAAGGTAACCGCTACACGTACCGGCTGCGCCCCTCGACCTGGATGCACGTCGCGGCGCTGGCACCCAAGGCGCTGGCCTTGCGCAAGCAGCGCTGGGCCATCGTCTATCCCAACTATGAGTACGGGCAATCCGCGGTGGCCACCTTCAAGGCCATGATGAAGTCCTTCCAGTCCGACGTGGAATTCGTGGCCGAACAAGCCGTGCCGCTAGGCAAGGTGGACGCCGGCGCCGTGGTGCAGGCCTTGGCCGACGCCAAGCCGGACGCCATCTTCAACGTGCTGTTCGCCGCCGACCTGACCCGCTTCGTCCGCGAAGGCAATACGCGTGGCCTGTTCGAAAATCGCGCGGTTGTCTCGGTGCTGTCCGGCGAGCCGGAATACCTGGAACCCCTGGGCGCCGATACGCCGACGGGTTGGATCGTCACCGGCTATCCCTGGTACGCCATCGACACGCCCGCCAACAACGCTTTTGTCGACGCCTACAAGAAGCGCTACAACGAAACGCCCAAAGTGGGCTCCGTGGTGGGCTACGCGTCGCTGATGTCCATTGCTCAGGGCCTGAAGGCCGCCGGCGCGGTCGACACGGAAAAGCTCGTCGACGCGTTCGCCGGCCTGAAGGTGGACACGCCCTACGGACAGATCCAGTACCGTAAGATCGATCACCAGTCGACGATGGGCGTGTACGTGGGCGTGACCGCCGTGGAAGACGGCAAAGGCATCATGAAAGACTTCGCCTACATCGACGGGGCGCGCCTGCAACCGCCCGACGAACAGGTCCGCAAAATGCGTCCGGCGCACTGATGAGCCTGTCGGGGCTGCTGTCGCAACTGCTCAATGGCCTGGCGGACGCCAGCGCGTTGTTCCTGGTTGCCGCGGGCCTGTCGCTGATCTTCGGCGTGACCCGCGTCGTGAACTTCGCGCACGGGTCGTTCTACATGCTGGGCATCTACCTGGCATGGACCTTCACCACGTATTTCGGCGACGGCGCCGGCTATTGGGCCGGCCTGCTGCTGGCCGCGCTGGCCACGGGCCTGATTGGCGCGGCCGCCGAATGGCTGGTGCTCAAGCGCCTGTACCAGGCGCCCGAATTGTTCCAGTTGCTGGCCACGTTCGCGCTGGTGCTCATCATTGGCGACGCCGCGCTGGCGATCTGGGGCCCCGAAGACTTGTTCGCCGCCCGCGCACCCGGCCTGTCCGGCGCGGTGCAGATCCTGGGCCGCCGGTATCCGCAGTACGACCTGCTGTTGATCGCAGCCGGCCCCGTGGTACTGGGCCTGCTGTGGCTGCTGCTGATGCGCACGCGCTGGGGCCGGCTGCTGCGCGCGGCGTCTGAAAACCGCAGCATGCTGGCCGCGCTGGGCGTGAACCAGGCCTGGCTGTTCACATCCGCCTTCACGCTGGGGGCGTTCCTTGCCGGCCTGGGCGGCGCCTTGGCCGCCCCCCGCGTGCCCGCCACCCTGGGACTGGACCTGGAGATCATCGCCAGCGCCTTCGTGGTGGTGGTGGTGGGCGGCCTGGGCTCGATTCCAGGCGCCTTCCTGGCCGCCCTGCTCATCTGCTCCGTCAAAGCCGTGTTCGTCTTCCTGGGCCAGGTCCAGATCGGCCCTTGGATGTTCAACCTGTCCAAACTGACGCTGCTGGCCGAATTTGCCGTGATGGCCGTGGTGCTGGTGGTGCGGCCGTGGGGACTGCTGGGTAAAGCGCCTGCGCCCACCTCGCATGGGGGCCCGCCGGAACGCCCCATCGCGCCTGCCGGCAGAAGGCTGCGCCTGGCATACAGGCTGCTGCTGGTCCTATTGGCGCTGGTGCCCGTCGCCACGCTGCATTGGCCGTATCTGGGCATCTTGATGACCGAGATCCTGATCGCCGCGCTGTTCGCCGCCAGCCTGCATTTCCTGACCGGGTTGGCCGGCATGACGTCTTTCGGCCATGCCGCCTGGTTCGGCCTGGGCGCCTACGGCGCCGCGCTGCTGCTGAAACTGGCCGCCGTGCCGATGGAGGCCGCGTTGCTGCTGGGCCCCTTCGCCGCCGCGTTCGGCGCGCTGCTGTTCGGCTGGTTCTGCGTGCGCCTGTCTGGCGTCTACCTGGCGATGCTGACGCTGGCCGTGGCGCAGATCCTGTGGGCGCTCGCGTATCAGTGGGACGACGTCACCGGCGGCAGCAACGGCCTGATCGGCTTGTGGCCCTCGTCCTGGCTGGCGCAAGGCCCCTGGTTCTATTACGCAACGCTCGCCTTGTGCGCAGCGGGCATCGTCTGGCTGCGCCGCCTGGCGTTTTCGCCGCTAGGCTATGCCCTGCGCGGCGTGCGCGATTCCGCCATGCGCGCCGAGGCACTGGGCATCGAGACCCGGCGCGTACAGTGGGCGGGCTTTGTCGCCGCGTCCTTCGCCGCGGGGCTGGCCGGATCGCTCTACGCATTTTCCAAGGGCAGCATCGCGCCCGACGTGCTGGCCGTCAGCCGCTCGGTGGATGGGCTGGTCATGGTGCTGCTGGGCGGCCTTCAGACGCTGGCAGGCCCGCTCGCGGGCGCCGCGGCCTACACTTGGCTGCAAGACGTGGCGGCGCGCAGCACCGAGTACTGGCACGCCGTGCTGGGCCTGGCCATCCTGGCGCTGGTCTTGGCGTTTCCGGAAGGCCTGGCTGGCGCTGCGGCGCGATTGCACAGGAGGCGCGCATGACCCCGCCCTCCGCCTTGCTGCAGGTCGAGTCGCTGCGGAAATCGTTCGGCGGCATCGACGCATTGGCTGGCGTGTCGTTCACGCTGGAAGCCGGCCGGATGCTGGCGCTGATCGGCCCGAACGGCGCCGGCAAGTCCACGTGCTTCAACGTTCTGGGCGGGCAATTGCGCCCGGACGCCGGATCGGTGCGGCTGGACGGGCGCGAACTGGTGGGCCTTTCCGTCGGCAAGATCTGCCGTCTGGGTGTGGGGCGCACCTTCCAGACCGCCGCCACCTTCCGCTCGATGACCGTGCGCGAAAACGTGCAGACGGCCCTGCTGTCGCGCGACCGCCTGCTGTTCAACCCGTGGCGTCGCGCCGCCCGCCACGCGGTCGACGAAGCCATGGCCTTGCTGTCGCAAGTGCAAATGGCGGACAAGGCTGAGGCCGCGTGCGGCACGCTGGCGTATGGCGACGTCAAACGGGTTGAACTGGCGATGGCGCTGGCGCACCAGCCGCGCCTGCTGCTGATGGACGAACCCACGGCCGGCATGGCCACCAACGAGCGCCACGCCCTGATGCGGCTGACGCGCCAACTTGCCGACACGCAGCGCATTGCGGTGCTGTTCACCGAACACAGCCTGGATGTGGTGTTCAAGCATGCCGACCGCATCGCCGTGTTGGTGCGCGGCGCCCTGCTGGCGGAAGGCGAACCGGCCGCCATCGCGGCGGACCCGAGGGTCCGCGCGGCCTACCTGGGAACGGAAGCCCCCTGATATCAGCCGAATTGGCCGAATCCGGCGAACGTGGCGGATCCGCGCGGCGCGGTCAGTGTTCGCTTTGCGGGCTTTGCGGCTGGCATTCCCAGAAGATCCGGGCCTTGCATCCCGCGCAGATGCCAGGGTCCAGCTTGGCATAGATGGTGTGCAGCGCCGTGGCCTTGTCCGGGAAAATATGATCCGCGCCCAGGCGATCCAGAAAGCCCGTGCGGCGCCACATGTCCAGCACTTCCGGCCGCGGCCGGTGGAAGTACAGGTCGCCGCCCATTGCACGGCGCGCGGCCAGCTCGTCTTCCCACACCTGGGCGCCCGCCAGGTCGATGAAGTTCATGCTCTTGGCCATCACCAGGAGGTGGCGCGGCGCGTCCGGCGCCGCCCGCAGCTCGTGCAGCCGCTGGGCCACATGCGCCGCGGCGCCGAAATAGATCGAACCCTCCATGCGCAGCAGCTTCAATTGCGGGCATTCGGGCAGCGCGTCTTCTTGATGCGCCAGCACGACGAAGCGCCGGTCCAGCCCGCGGGAATCGAAGCCCATCGTGCGCATGGCCGGTCGCGAGGTGCGGTGCAAATACGCCATCAGCGACAACACGGTTCCCAACAGAATCGCCACCTCCATGCGGATCGTGACCGTGGCGGCCAGCGTCGCGCCGGCAATGGCGCATTCCCCCGGCTGCATGCGGATCAACTGGCGCCAGCGCGGAATGTCCAGCAAGGTCCACGCCACCAGCAGCAGCAAACCCGAAATCGCGGCGTTGGGGATCATCGCCAGCAGCGGCGCCGACAAAGCCACCAGCACCACCAGCAACACCGCGGAAAAGACGGCCGCCAGCGGCGTCTTCGCGCCTGCCTCGAAATTAGGCACGGACCGGTTCAGCGACCCGCAGGACAGGTAGCAAGAGAAAAATCCGCCCACGATGTTGGACAGCCCCTGCCCCGTGAATTCCCGGTTGGCGTCGATGCGCTGGCCCGAGCGCGTCGCGACCGCCTTGGCGATGGAGATCGACTGCGCCAACGCCACGATCGTCAATGCGAATGCCAGGCTGAGCAGATCGGGCAGCGTGCGCCAGTCCACGCTGGGCACATGGAACGGCGGCCAGGGCTGGGCGATGGCGCCGACGACCGAGACCGGTGCGCCGCCAGGCGGCACGGCCCACTTGTTGAACGCCGCCGCCGCCAGCGCCCCCGCCACCAATCCCAGCAGCATGGAGGGCTTGCGCTTGTCCAGCCGGCGCACCAGCAGCGCCACGCCCAGCGTGACCAGCGTCACCAGCAAGGCGCCTTGATGCACATCGCCGATATGCGTCCCCACGCTCACCAGCAGCGCACCGGCGCCGTGCGAGGCCGGCGACGGCAAGCCCAGCGCGTCCTTCAAGGCGTGGACCGCGATCAGCAGTGCCGCGCCGCTGGTAAAGCCGAACAGGGCCGACGGCGAGATGAAATGCGCCAGCGAGCCCAGGCGCAGCACGCCCACCAGCCATTGCATGATGCCGACCAACACCGTCACCGCCAGCGCCAGCTGTATATAGGCGGGGCTGCCAGCGGCCGCCAAGGGCGTCAGCACGGCGAACAGCGCCAGCGAATTCGCGTTGGTCGGGCCGGACATCACATGCCGGCTGGACCCGAACAGCGCCGCGACGATACAGGGAACGATGGCGGAGTACAGGCCGTATTCAGCGGGCAACCCCGCCAGCGTGGCGAACGCCACCCCTTGCGGCAACACCAGCAGCGCCCCCAGCAAGCCCGCCGACAAGTCGGCGCGCAGCGTCAACTTATTGACATCGTCCACCCATGAGCCAAACATGCGGCCCGCCAGATTTCTTGCCCCCTGCGTCATTCTGTCCCTTTCCCCTTTTTTCGATTTCCTGATCCGGCCGGCCCTGCGCGCGGAACAAGGTCGCCTAGCGTAATCGCTCGACCCCACCGGCGCAACGCGCCCCCGGCTATTTCAGATAGCGGCGCTCCAGTTCGCGCATGCCGGCGTCGCCCTGCAACGCGATGATCTCTTTGACCGCAGGCAACCCGGCGTCCACCGCGTGGATGCCGCCGTCCTGGCGGATGCGGGCGAACACATCGCGCATTGCGCCCACTGCGGCACGGATGGCGTGGTTGCCGTAGATCACCAGCCCCACCTTGCCCAACGCCTGGATATCCGACTCCCGCAACTGCGGATACGCGGTCGGCACCAGCACCAGTGGCACGCGTCCCGCCCAGGCCTGCGCAAAGGACAGGATCTCGTCGGGCGTGGTTTGCTTGGAGTGGATCAGGATCGCGTCGGCGCCCGCGGCCTCGTAGGCGTACGCCCGCGCCAGCGCTTCTTGCTGGCCCAACCCGGCGATCAAGGCTTCGGTCCGGGCGATCACGCAGAAATCCGGGTCGCGCCGCGCGGCGCAGGCCGCTTCGACTTTGCCCTGGAATTCCTCTACGCGCACCAGTTCCTGCCGGCCGTCCGCGCGCAGGCTGGTGTCTTTGGGGAAGGTCTTGTCTTCCATCACCACGGCCGACACGCCGGCCGCTTCGTATTGCGGCAGCATGTACGACACGTTGATGGCGTTGCCGAACCCCGTGTCGATGTCGGCGATGACCGGCACCGTGACTGTGCCCGCAATAGCCCGCATCATGTCCAGATGCTGCGACGCGGAAAGAATGCTGGCGTCGGGCACCGCATAGCTTGCCGAGAACTCGAAGCCGCTGCCCCAGATCGCATCGAACCCGGCCTCGGCCGCCAGGCGGGCCGACATCGGGTTATGCGCCGACATGGCGTGCATCAAGAGGGGATCCTGCAATTTCTGACGGAATACGCGGTGGCGGCTCATGGCATGAATGCGGAACTCCAGCGCCCGATGCGCCGGCTACAGGCATCGTAGCGCCAATCGCGACCGGTATGGCCGAGACGGTTCAGCCCGCGTCGCCGCCGCGCCGCGCCTTCATCGCCTGCCCGATGTCCGCCAGCGCGTTATCGGAAATCAGCCGCGCGGCCATCGGCAGCAGTTCGTCTTCTTCGCGCCGGATATGCGCCGCATAGGCCGCGGCGAATGCTTCCGCCTGCGCCGGCGGCAAGATCGCGGGCCGCCCCGCGGCGACCTCGGACAACGCCTGCCGCAGCGGCGCCCACAAGGCCGCCAGTTGCTGATGCTCGGCCACCAGCCCCCGCACCAGCGCGTGCAGGCAGCCCGCGTCGGAGCCCGCCATGGACTCGATCAAGGCCGGAAAGAGATCCTCTTCCTCGTCTTCGTGATGGTGCGCGGCAGCCGTGTCGAAATAGCGGACTACGGCGGCGGCGGCCGTCTGCGCCGCTGCGTCGCTGCCGTGCGCGGGCAGATGCGCCGCCAGCCGCGTCAGCGTGGCGCATTGGCGCGCGATACGGCCATGGCAAGCGGACAGCAGCGCCAACGGATCATCCGCCCCCGGCGCAGGCGCCGGCCCTCCAGGAAAGCTCACCGCCATCGCACACCTCCTTGCCGCCGGCCCAAGCGCACGCCCGACGGCGTGCCAAGATCAACTTGAATGGCCGCGCCACCACAAGCGCACGGAATCCCAGGCGCGGCCGGCGAACCCCGCCTCCGCCACTGGCTCCAACGCCACGACCGGGAACTGCATCGACGGTTTGCCGTCCACCAGCACCCGCAACGCGCCCACCGTGTCCTGGGCCGCGATCGGCGCCATCAGCGGCTCGCGCGGCGTCCATACGGGTTCCACCTTGGCGCCCGCGGGCACGGTCACATAGGCGTCCCGTGAGAAACCAGCCTTCAGGCTGTCACTTTCACCCTTCCAGACTTCAGGCGTGGCCACGGCCTGGCCGCGCGCGTACAGCTTGATGGTATTGAAGCCCTGAAAGCCCCATTCCAGCAACTCCCGGCTTTCCTGGGTCCGCAATTTATCGGACGCCGTGCCCACCACCACCGTGATCAGGCGGCGCTGGTCCGCGCCATTGGGTCGGCGCGCCGTCGCCACGATGCAATAGCCGGCAGAGTCGGTATGGCCCGTCTTCAGGCCATCCACGCTGGGGTCCAGCCACAGCAGGCGGTTCCGGTTGGGCTGGGTGATCTTGTTGAACGTGAACTGCTTGGCGGAATCGTAGGTCTTGTACAGCTGGGGGTAATCGCGGATGAAGCGCGTGGCCAGGACGGACAAGTCGCTGGCCGTGGAGTAGGTGCCCGGATCCGGCAGGCCGTGGGGGCTGGCGAAATGCGTCGCGTGCAGCCCCAGCCGCGCGGCCGTGTCGTTCATCCGCGCGACAAAGGCCTCGACGCTGCCCGACACCGCTTCGGCCAGCGCGATGGCCGCATCATTGCCGGACTGGATCATCAGGCCGCGCAGCAATTCGTCCACCGACACCTTGGAGCCCGGCTCCAGGAACATCTTGGAGCTGCCCGCCGGCACTTTCCATGCGCGCGTCGAAATCACAACCCGTTGGCCTGGCGTCACTTCCTTCTTATTCAGCGCCTCGAACACGACGTAGGCCGTCATGATCTTTGTCAGCGAGGCGGGTTCGATCCGCGTGGTGGCCGCGTGCGACGCGATCACCTGGCCGCTGGTCTCGTCCAGCAGCAGCCAGGCTTTGGCCGACAGCACCGGCTGAGGCATCGGCTGCGCCATCGCCCCCGACATGCACGCCGTCGCAACGAGCAGGCCCGCTGCAAACTTTTTCATCAACAACATATAAGAGCTTCAATCCATGCTTGGGTTGTTCCCGCGCGGAAACGAGCGCCAATCGGCCTGAGCAGCAGGCCGGCGTTCAACAATATCCCCGCGCGCCGCACGCAATTGGAACACGGCCGGCGCCAATGGTTCAGTGCTGCGATGTTCCGCAAAAATAGGCCTCGAATGTCACGACCTATTGCAGAAGCCCTTGCAGGAAGCACTTTCTGCGTCGAAAACAACAAACAGAGGCTTAAAACCCGTTAGAAAGCCGCAAGAACTTCAAGTCTTCCGCTATCATCGGGCGCGTAGCGTTAAAAGCCGATATCCGGCCCGCGCTGCTCCATGTCCTCAACTACGGATTTTGACCATGGCCACGAAAGCAAAAGCTCCTGCCAAGAAAGTCACCAAGCCCGCCGTCAAGGCGCCCGCAAAGAAGGCAACCGCCGCCAAACCCGCTGTGAAGCCCGCAGCAAAGAAGGCCGTCGCCGCCAAGAAGGTCGCTGCTGCACCCAAGGCCATCAAGGCTGCCCTGAACAAGACCCAACTGGTTGCTTACATCGTTGAGCAATCCGGCGTTGAAGCCAAGGCCGTCAAGGCCGTCCTGGCCAGCCTGGAAACCTCGGTTCTGGGTTCCGTGGACAAGAAGGGCGTCGGCGAATTCACGCTGCCCGGCCTGTTCAAGGTTGCCGTGCAGAAGGTTCCGGCCAAGGCCAAGCGCTTCGGCAAGGATCCGTTCACTGGCGTCGAGCGCTGGTTCCCCGCCAAGCCGGCTTCGGTCAAGGTGAAGGTTCGCCCGCTCAAGAAGCTGAAGGACGCCGCGCAGTAATTCGCGCGAGTATCCGGTCAAGCCGGAAGGGCCCGCCTCGAAAGAGGCGGGCCCTTCTTTTTTGCCGCGCGCTTTGCGCAGGTCCCGGTCCTGCTGTTAGAATTTATCTTCACGTTAAGAAACTTTATATAAAACTAAATTCGGTTTTCCCATGAATGACCTTGTCGATCAGGTGATCTCGCAATGGAGCGCGGAATGTCCCAACCAGGACTTCGCCGCCATGACGGTCGTCACCCGGGTGTTCCGCTTGAACGCCTTTGCCGCCCGCAACGTGAACCGCAGCTTCCGTCGCTACAACCTGCATCAGGGCGAATTCGACGTGCTGGCCACGCTGTACCGCACGGGCGCCCCGCACGCCATGAATCCGCAGAAGCTGGTCGATGCCCTGCTACTGACTTCCGGCGCCATGACCAACCGCCTGGACCGCCTTGAACAGGCAGGCCTGCTGGTGCGCAACCCCAACCCCGACGACCGGCGCGGCATCATCGTGACGCTGACCGTGGAAGGCCTGCGCGTGATCAAACTGGTCCTGAAAGACTACCTGAAAGACCTGAACGAACTGCTGGACCCGCTATCGCCGGCCGAGCGCAAGCAACTGGCCGGGCTGCTGAAAAAGCTGCTGATCAAACACGACCAGGAGACGCCCGGCGGCATCGGCGCCTGACGCCTGCCCCGCGTTTGCCCAGCTTTGCCCCGGCTCGTTGCCCGCGCGCCTTCCCCGCATCACCACCGCCTGCCACCCATGACTTCCGCTTCACCCGCCAAGACGACTCCCTCCGCGACGCCGACACTGACCGCGCCGATCATCCTGCTGATGTCGGTCGCCACCGGCCTTGCCGTCGCCAGCAATTACTACGCGCAGCCGCTGCTGCACACGATCGGCCAGCAGTTTTCGCTGTCCAACGCGACGGCCGGGGCCATCGTCACCACCGCGCAGCTCAGCTACGCGCTGGGACTGATGCTGCTGGTGCCGCTGGGCGATATGTTCGAACGCCGCAGCCTGATCGTGCTGATGACGCTGCTGTCGGCAGGCGGCCTGCTGATTTCCTCCTTCGCGACCAGCATCGCCGTGCTGCTGGTGGGCACTGCGCTGACCGGCCTGCTGTCCGTCGTCGCTCAGATCCTGGTGCCGTTCGCCGCCACGCTGGCGGCGCCGCACGAACGGGGCAAGGCGGTGGGCACCGTCATGAGCGGGCTGCTGCTGGGCATCCTGCTGGCCCGCACCGTCGCCGGCGCCCTGGCCGACGTGGGCAGTTGGCGTACGGTGTACTGGGTGGCCGCCATTCTGATGACGGCCATGTCAGCCGCCCTGTGGCGCCTGTTGCCGCGCTACCAGAGCCCCACGTCGATGAGCTACCCGCGCCTGCTGGGCTCGATTCTGCGCATGTTCATTGAAGAACCGCTGTTCCGCGCCCGGTCGCTGCTGGGTTTCCTGCTGTTCGCCGCCTTCAGCATGCTGTGGACCACGTTGACCTTCCTGTTGTCCAGCGCCCCCTATGAATACAGCACCACCACTATCGGGCTGTTCGGCTTGGCGGGGGCGGCCGGCGCCTATGCCGCCAACCGGTTCGGCCGCCTGGCCGACCGCGGCCTGGGCAACCTGGCCACCCGGATCGGCCTGCTCCTGCTGCTGGGGTCCTGGGGCCTATTGGCCTTCGGCCAGGCCTCGGTGGCCGCACTGCTCGCAGGCATCCTGATCCAGGATCTGGCGATCCAGGGCGTCCATGTCACCAATAGCAGCGCCCTGTACCGCCTGCGTCCGGAGGCCCGCAGCCGCCTGACCGCCGGCTACATGACCTGCTACTTCATCGGCGGGGCGACCGGTTCACTGGTATCGTCCTGGCTTTACGCCCATTTTGGCTGGCCCGGCGTGGTCACCGCGGGCGCCGTTCTGGGCGTTGTTACGTTGGCATATGGCGCCTTGTCGCCCAGTGCCCGCATCCCGGAAACGGCTCCGCCCCCTGCCCGCGCCTAGCACCTCCTATAATCAGGGGTTTTGACCGCCACCGCGTCCGCGCGGCAGGGCGGCTCACCCTTTTTTGCCACCGTGCCCGAGCCCATGCAGGAACGTTACCTCCCCACTACCGTCGAAGCGGCCGCCCATCAAGACTGGCAGGCCCGCGACGCCTATCTGGTCCACGAACACGCGAAGAACGCCGACGGCTCCGAAAAGCCGAAGTTCTACGCCTGCTCGATGCTGCCCTACCCCAGCGGCAAGCTGCATATGGGCCACGTGCGCAACTACACCATCAACGACATGATGGCGCGTCAGTTGCGCATGCGTGGCTATAACGTCCTGATGCCCATGGGCTGGGACGCCTTCGGCATGCCGGCGGAAAACGCCGCCATCAAGTCCAAGGTTCCCCCGGCCAAGTGGACCTACGACAACATCGCCTATATGAAGAAGCAGATGAAGGCGATGGGTCTGGCGATCGATTGGACGCGCGAGATGTGCGCCTGCGATCCGCAGTATTACAAGTGGAACCAGTGGCTGTTCCTGAAGATGCTGGAAAAGGGCGTGGCCTACCGCAAGACCCAGGTCGTGAACTGGGATCCGGTGGACCAGACCGTGCTGGCCAACGAACAAGTCATCGACGGCCGCGGCTGGCGCTCTGGCGCGCTGGTCGAAAAGCGCGAGATCCCCGGCTACTACCTGCGCATCACCGACTACGCCGACGAACTGCTGGGCGCCGTCCAGAACGACCTGCCCGGCTGGCCCGAGCGCGTCCGCCTGATGCAGGAAAACTGGATCGGCAAGTCCGAGGGCCTGCGCTTCGCCTTCCCGCACAAGATCGCCGGCCAGGACGGCCAGCTGATCCAGGACGGCAAACTGTACGTCTTCACCACGCGCGCCGACACGATCATGGGCGTGACGTTCTGCGCCGTGGCGCCGGAACACCCCCTGGCCACGCACGCCGCGCTCAATAATCCGCAGCTGTCCACGTTCATCGAACAATGCAAGCTGGGCGGCACGACCGAGGCCGAAATGGCCACGCGTGAAAAAGAAGGCATGCCCACGGGCTTGTTCGTCACGCACCCGGTCACAGGCGCCGACGTCGAAGTCTGGGTTGGCAACTACGTGCTGATGACCTACGGCGACGGCGCCGTCATGGGCGTGCCCTCGCACGACGAGCGCGATTTCGCCTTCGCCAAGAAATACGACCTGCCCATCGTCCAGGTCGTGGACGTGGTCGGCAAGGAATACTCCACCGACGCATGGCAGGAATGGTACGGCGACAAGCAGTCTGGCCGCACCATCAACTCGGGCAAGTACGACGGCCTGACGCACAAGGAAGCCGTGGACGCCATCGCGGCCGATCTGGGCGCGCTGGGCCTGGGCGAAAAGCAGACCACGTGGCGCCTGCGCGACTGGGGCATCTCGCGCCAGCGCTACTGGGGCACTCCGATCCCGATCATCCACTGCGCGGATTGCGGCCCCGTCCCGGTCCCCGAAAAAGACCTGCCCGTCGTCCTGCCCGATGACCTGATCCCCGACGGCAGCGGCAACCCGCTGGCCAAGAACGAAGCCTTCCTGTCCTGCGCCTGCCCGAACTGCGGCAAGCCCGCGCGCCGCGAAACGGACACGATGGACACGTTCGTGGACTCGTCCTGGTACTTCATGCGCTACACCTCGCCTGGCAACGACACCGCCATGGTCGACGCGCGCAACGACTACTGGATGCCGATGGACCAGTACATCGGCGGCATCGAGCACGCCGTGCTGCACCTGCTGTACGCCCGTTTCTGGACCAAGGTCATGCGCGACATGGGCTTGCTCAACTTCGACGAGCCCTTCACCAAGCTGCTGTGCCAGGGCATGGTGCTGAACCACATCTATTCGCGCAAGACGCCCCAGGGCGGCATCGAGTATTTCTGGCCCGAAGACGTTGAAAACGTCTATGACGACCGCGGCGCCATCACCGGCGCCAAGCTGAAGTCGGACGGCTCGGCCATCACGTACGGCGGCGTGGGCACGATGTCCAAGTCCAAGAACAACGGCGTCGATCCGCAATCGCTGATCGACACGCTGGGCGCCGACACGGCCCGCCTGTTCGTCATGTTCGCCAGCCCGCCCGAGCAGACCCTTGAATGGTCAGACTCCGGCGTCGAAGGCTCGAACCGCTTCCTGCGCCGCCTCTGGTCGATCAGCTACGCCCGCCGCGACGCCGTGGCGCGTGGCCTGGCCAATGGCGCCGACTGGTCGCAAGCCCAGGCCGCCGTCAAGGATCTGCGCCGCGAGGTCTACACGCTGCTCAAGCAGGCCGACTACGACTACCAGCGCATCCAGTACAACACCGTCGTGTCCGCCTGCATGAAAATGCTGAACGCCATCGACGACGCCAAGCTGTCCGAAGACGCCGCGTCCGACGCCGCCTACGCCGAGACCCTTGGCGTGCTGCTGCGCGTGCTGTATCCGGTCGTCCCGCACATCACTTGGCACCTGTGGCAAGACCTCGGTTACGCCAAGGAACTGGGCGACCTGCTGGACGCGCCGTGGCCACATGTGGACGAAGCTGCGCTGATCGCGGACGAAATCGAGCTGATGCTCCAGGTCAACGGCAAGCTGCGCGGCTCGATCCGCGTGGCCGCCGCCGCCCCCAAGGAAGACATCGAGAAGCTCGCCGCCAGCCAGGAAGAAGTCGCCCGATTCCTGGAAGGCCGCCCGCCCAAGCGCGTTATCGTGGTTCCGGGCAAACTGGTCAACGTCGTAGGCTGATGAGGTCAAGCATGTACTTCGCCGGGCAACAAACGCACTCCTCCCGCCAATCCTGGCTGCTGCGCGGCGCCTGCCTGGCGCTGTTCATGCTGCTCTCCGCCTGCGGTTTCGCATTGCGGGGAGTCACCCCGATGCCGTTCGATACCCTGTATGTCGGTATCCCCGACAACACCCAGTTCGGCGCCGACGTGCGGCGTTCGCTGCGTGCGGCTTCGCCCAACACGAAGCTCGTGGACTCCCCTAAAGAGGCGCAGGCCATCCTCCAGCAGGTTTCTGATTCGCGCACGCTGCGCGAGGTGTCGCTGAACGCCCAAGGCCGCGTCGAGGAATACGAACTCGGCATCAACTACACGTTCCGCCTGATCGACAACAAGGGACGCGCGCTGATCCCCGACACCACGCTCTCGATCTTCCGCGAAATGCCCTATGACGATCAGGTCGTGCAAGCCAAGCAGGGCCAGATCGACACGCTGTACAAATCCATGCAACGCGATCTCGTCACCCGGGTGCTGCGCCGCATGACCGCGCCTGACGTGCGCCGTGCATTCGAGAACGCCGAGGAACGCGGCGAAAACGGCGAAATCCCGCTGTACGATCCGAATGCGCCGCAACCGCAGCGCACGCCTGCGCCGTGGCAGACGCCATCCACCACTGATCCGGCCAACCTGCGCTAGCCCATGGCACAGTCTATGGACGCGGACCGGCTGGCCGAACATCTGCAGCGGCCGGGCAACCGGCTCGCCCCGATGTACACGGTATCGGGCGACGAGCCCCTGCTGGTGACCGAAGCGGTTGACGCATTGCGCGCCTCGGCGCGCAATGCCGGCTACACCGAACGGCTGTCCATGGTGATGGACGCCCGCAGCGACTGGAGCGCGGTCACCGCCGCCACCCAGAGCGTCTCGCTGTTCGGCGACCGCCGCATCCTCGAGATCAAGATCCCCACCGGCAAGCCCGGAAAGTCCGGCGCCGACACCTTGGCCAAGCTGGCCGATCAGGCCGAGAAACAGCCCGATGCGGACACCCTGGTCCTGATCGCCCTGCCCCGCCTGGACAAGGCCACCCGCGAAAGCCGCTGGGTCCAGGCCCTTGCCCGCGGCGGCGTGATGGTCGACATCGCCAATATCGAACGCGGCCGGCTGCCGGCCTGGGTCGGCATGCGGCTGGCCCGCCAGAACCAGCGCGCCGACGGCGCCACGCTGCAATGGATGGCGGACAAGGTCGAAGGCAACCTGCTTGCCGCGCACCAGGAAATCCAGAAGCTCGGCCTGCTCTACCCCGAAGGCCAACTGGCGTCCGAAGACGTTGAGCGGGCCGTGCTGAACGTCGCCCGCTATGACGTCTTCGGCCTGCGAGACGCCATGCTGGCCGGCGACATTTCCCGCACCATCCGCATGATCGACGGTTTGCGCGCCGAGGGCGAAGCGCTGCCGCTGGTGCTCTGGGCTGTCGGCGAAGAGATCCGCCTGCTGGCTCGCGTCGCGGAAGCTCGCGCGTTGGGCCAGGACGTCAACGGCCTGATGCGCCGCCTGCGCATCTTCGGCGCCCATGAACGGCTGGCGCTGCAAGCCCTGGGCCGGGTGCAGCCCGGCGTGTGGCCGGCCGCGGTGCAACACGCCCACGAAGTCGACCGCCTGATCAAGGGCTTGTCCGTACCCGGCCGCCTGTCCGACCCCTGGGAAGAAATGACGCGGCTGGCGCTTCGCGTTGCCGCCGCCGGCGGACGACCGTGAAGGCGGCATTGCCGCCGCCTTCGCCTCACCCCGCTCCCTACGCCCGGCCATCCGGCCGGATATACACTGAATCTTCAGGCGGCGCCTGCGCCGCCCCCACTCCATGATCGACGCCGCCATGTCCTCGTCCTCCATCGAACACGCCATGCTGACCCTGGGCGAAAATGCCCGCCGCGCTTCGCGCGCCATGATGCGCGCCAATAGCGCCGCCAAAAACAAGGCGCTGCTGGCGATGGCCGACGCCCTGGCTGCCAGCCACGACGAACTGAAGGCCGCCAATGAAAAAGACGTTGCCGCGGCCCGCGCCAACGGCTTGGAACCCGCCTTGCTCGATCGCCTGACGCTGTCCGACAAGACCCTTGCCCACATGGCCGAAGGCCTGCGCCAGATCGCCGCCCTGCCCGATCCGATCGGCAGCATCACCGCCACCACCGTGCGCCCCAACGGCATGCGCGTGGCCCAGATGCGCGTTCCGCTGGGCGTGATCGGCATCATTTACGAATCGCGCCCCAACGTCACGATCGACGCCGCCGCGCTGTGCCTGAAGTCCGGCAACGCGGCCATCCTGCGTGGCGGCAGCGAAGCGCTGCACTCCAATATCGCCCTGGGACGCGTGGTGCAAACGGGGCTGGCCGCCGCCGGCCTGCCGCAAGATGCCGTGCAGGTCGTGGCCACGGCCGACCGCGCCGCCGTGGGCAAGCTCATCACCATGACCGAGCATATCGACGTCATCGTGCCGCGCGGCGGCAAAGGCCTGATCGCGCGCCTGTCGCAAGAAGCCCGTGTGCCGCTCATCAAGCACCTGGACGGCAACTGCCATATCTATATCGACGCTGCGGCCGACCCCGACAAGGCGCACAGCATCGCGTTCAACGCCAAGACCTACCGCTACGGCATCTGCGGCGCAATGGAAACGCTGCTGGTCGACGCCGTGGCCGCCGTTTCCATCCTGCCGACGCTGGCCGCCGCGTTCATCGAGCACGGCGTCGAACTGCGCGGCTGCCCGCGCACGCTGGCCCTGCTGCCGCACATCACACCGGCCACCGAAGAAGACTGGGGCACGGAATACCTGGGCCCGATCTTGGCCGTGCGTATCGTCGATACGCTGGACGACGCCATTGAGCACATCGCGCGCTGGGGGTCCGGCCACACCGACGCCATCGTCACGGAAGACCTGTCCGCGGCACAGCGCTTCCAGCGCGAGGTCGACTCCAGCTCGGTCTATGTGAATCTGCCAACCTGCTTCGCCGATGGCTTCGAATATGGGCTGGGCGCCGAAATCGGGATTTCCACCAACCGCTTGCATGCGCGCGGCCCGGTCGGCCTTGAAGGCCTGACCACGCTGAAGTGGGTGCTAAGCGGCGAAGGCCAGACGCGCGGCTGATTCCGGCCTTCCGCGTGCGCCGGGGTTGCCGCCCATGCCGCGCGCCTCGCTGACGCAGCCCTGAACACGGGGCTGCGCCAAGCCTTCTACAATACGGCCAGGATTTTTTCCAGGCTTCTTATCATCCCGACGCGGCACGCCGCGCACTCTCGAGACCCCCCATGCATTCACCCGTCATGGCCATGGCCTTCAGCCTATTCGTGCTCTGCTTCATCACCTGCTCGATCAGTGGCATTGTGTTGTTCTTCTTCAAAAGCAAGCAGATCAACGCTACGCTGAAACACCCGTACCTGCAGCACCGCCCCTTCAAGCAATACCCGCTGTCCATCCAGGCAGCCATCATGCTGGATTACTTTTTCCGCCTGATGTTTCCCGGCACCCGCTTCTGGCTGATCGGCAATGCCAATGACCTGCTGGGCCATGTCGATCCGAAAAAGACGCCGCTGGCGTTGAAGTGGCCCATCGTGGGTTTCTGGGGATCTTGCTGGTTGGGCCTTATCGCCATGATCGTCTTGTGGATCATGCTGTATCTGGGAGCCTGAACCCATGCAGATCAGAATTGAGGACTATCCCGGCAGCCTGGACGCGGCCCGCACGCTGATCGCCGCCCGCGACAGCGGCGTCGCTGGCCCGCGCCTGCCCGGCGCCTGCCGTCCGCAGTCGCTTGGCCAGGCGTTCGCCGTGCAGCAGCGCACTGCGCAGTTGCTGCAAGAAACCCGGCAAGACCGTATCGCGGCTTGGAAAAGCGCCCTGCCGTCGCCGGAGAAAACCGTGGTGGCGCCGATCTACGCGTCCGGCACCGCCTACGCCGAAGCCGGCCCCATCCCCAGCCGCACCGCCATCGTGCGCATCGAACCCGAAATCGCGTTCGAACTGGCTCATGACCTGCCCGCGCGCGATACCGCCTACACCGAAGCCGAGGTCGACGCGGCGATCGGCGGCGCGCGGCTTGCGCTGGAAGTCCTGGGTTGCCGCTATGCCGCTCCTGAACACGCCAGCTTGCCTGAACTGCTGGCGGACCACATGTTCAACCAGGGCATCGTGCTGGGTCCGCGCATCATATCTCCAGACGCGGCGCCCGCCAGCATGAGCCTGACCCTGGCGGTGGACGGCCAGGAAATCGAGCAACACGCCGGTTTCCATCCCAACGGCCACCCCAAGGCCGGGCTGTATTGGCTGGCGAACTTCCTGCGCGAGCAGGGCCTGGGCCTGCATGCAGGCCAGCACGTGATCACAGGCTCTTATGCCGGCTTCCTGGACGTGCCTGCCAACGAAAACATCGAAATCACGTATGGCGACCTTGGCGTGCTGCGCCTAAGGTTCAGCACGTAACCGCCCCCACCGCCGGAGCCCTCCCCATGCTGACCTTGCGCCGCTTCGCACATTCGGATTTTCCGTTGCTGGCCAGTTGGTTCAAAAGCCTGCCGGAGGTGGTGCAGTGGGGGGGCTCGCACCTGTCGTTCCCGCTGACGCCTGCCGAGATGGCAGACATGCTTGCGCAAGGGCAGGCCCACCCGCCCAACCGCCTTTGCTGGATGATTTGCCGTGACGGCACGCCCGTCGGCCATGCCCAGTTGGCGTATGACTGGCGCGACGGCAACGCCCGCTTGGGCCGCGTCGCCATCGCCCCCGCCGAACGTGGGCAGGGGCTTGCCCGGCCGATGGTCACGCTGATGATCGAAGAAGCCTTCCAGACGCCCGGCATTGAACGCCTGGAGCTGAACGTCTACATGTTCAACACCCCGGCCATCCGCACTTACGAGGCGCTGGGTTTCACCATGGAAGGCGTCCGGCGCTCGTCCACCCGCGCGGGGGACGAACGTTGGGATACGGGCATGATGGGATTGCTGCGCGGCGAATGGCAAGCCGTGACACCCCCCGCCGCACGCGGCTGAACTAGCGCGGCTCGGGCTCTGCGATGCTGACGGGTTCTCCGGCGGCTTCAATCGCTTCACCTGCAGCCAGGCACAGGTCTTCCCGGTAGCGCCCCGCCACGATCTGCACGCCGACCGGGCTCTGCCCCGCGCTGCTCATGGCGCGCCCCATCGCCACCGACAACGCGGGCAAGCCCATGAACGGCACGCCGATCTGGGTCATCTGCGCCCGCCACACGCGGGCATAAGCCGCATCGCCCTGCAAGTCGAGCTTGTCCGGAAACGGCAGTTCAGCCGACACCGGCAATAGCAGAATGGGATATTCCGCAAAGAACAATTCCCACAAGCGCGTAAGCGTCGCGCGACGCGTCAGCACGGCGGAAAAACTGTTCAAGTCAGCCCCCGCGGCCTTATCGCGCTGGCCGCGCAACGCCACCAGCGCCCCCGCGTCGCCTTCCTTTTGGGCGGCTGCCAGCATGCCGTCATAGCCGTCCGCCATCCACATGCGAATCTGAAGATCAGCGGCCTCTTGCAGCGGCGGAAGCGAATCCAGCGTATCCACCGTCCAGCCGGCCTCGGTCAGCCTGCGCGCGGCTTCCTGCAACGCCTTCACGACCGCCGGTTCCGTTTCCATGCCTTCGGGATTCACGCACAGCGCCGCGCGGCGCGGCACGTCCGGGCCCACCAACGGCGCGGGCACCCACCAGGGATCTCGCGGATCGGCCGCCGCCAAGGCGGCCAGCCCCAAGCGCACATCGGCAATCGTGCGCCCCAAAGGCCCCGACACCGCGGTCAATTGCCCGCCGATCGACCGCTCCGGCAAGGCGGCGTTGTAGGCGGCCACGCGGCCCAGCGACGGGCGCAGCCCGTGCACGCCGCATGCATAGGCAGGATAGCGGATGGACCCGGCGATATCCGTGCCATGCGCCAGATGCCCGATGCCGGCCGCAACCGCCGACGCGGCGCCGCCCGACGAACCCCCAGGCGTCAGCGCGGCATTTCGGGGGTTGCGCGTCTCCCCATGCACGAGGTTGCTGGTGAACCAGCGCAACGAAAACGCGGGCGTGTTGGTGCGCCCCAGGATGACGGCGCCGGCCCGCCGCAGGTTGTCCACGACCGGACTATTCACAGCCGCGATCAGGTCTTTCTGCAGCGTGACGCCATTGGTGGTGGCATAGCCCGCCTGGTCCACATTGACCTTCACCGTGACGGGCACACCGGCCAGGATGCCAGGGTCTTCCCCGCGCGCCAACGCGGCATCCACCGCGGCCGCTTGCGCCAGCACATCCTCGGGACGGTGGTCGACGACGGCGTTGACCGCAGGATTCGCGGTATTCAGCCGGCCCAGCGCGCTATGTGCCGCCTCCACGGCGGACACGTCGCGATTGCGAATACGGGTGGCAAGTTCAACTGCGGACAAACGCCAGATTTCGGACACGCGTGACTCCTGAGAGATGGGCTTTGGTACCAACCTTAGCGCCTGCCGCGCCCGCCCACAAGCCACGGCTTACCGCAATGCTCCGCCCGCATGTTCTGCCGCTACCCTTCCGTTTCGAAGACCTCCACGATCGCATCCGCCACCGCACGCACACGGGCCGTGCGGTTCAGGTCGCCGTGCATCACCAGCCACAAGTCGTAGGGTTCGCTGCGGGTAGGCCAGATACGGACCAGGTCCGGATAGTCCGCGACCATATGCGTCGGCACCTCGCCGATCCCCAAGCCGGCCGCGACGGCTTCGATGATCATCATCCCGGAGTTCAGTTCGATCGCCACATGGCCGTTGCCCGTGGGTTCACCGCAGAAGGTGTCCGACCAGCCCGGCAGCACCGACTGCTGATAGGTCACCAGCGCATGGCCGGCGAATGCCGTGCCCGGCCGCGGTTCGCCATGCCGGGCCAGATAACTGCGCGATGCGTACAGCCCCACCTCCTTGCGCGCCAGGTGGCGCTGGATCAGATCCGGGTTGTCGGGCTTGACGTTGCGGATCGCCAGGTCCGCCTCGCGCCGCGTCAGATTGCTGAGCTGGATCGACGCCGACAGCAGCACCCGGATGTCCGGATGCTGGGCATGCACCCGGCGGACCGCCTCCATGATGAAGTAGCTTGCCACCGTCTCCGAAGCGGCCACCCGCACCACACCGGACAAGCGGTGGTCCAGGCCCTGCATCTGCCGCTGCAACTGGTCGGCCGCCTGTTCCATACGCTCGGCGGCGGCAAACGCCAGCTCGCCCGCCGCAGTAGGCACATAACCGCCAGGCGTGCGCAGGAACAGCCGCGCGTCCAGCGACGATTCCAACGCCGCCAGCCGCCTGCCCGCGGTCGCCTGATCGATCTGCAGCAATGCCGCCGCGCCCCGTAACGTGCCTATCCGATAGATGGCCAGGAAAATCCTGGCGTTGTCCCAATCCATGGCGCCCCTTTCAACCGCGTCACACGGGTTTATTTGATGCATTTTTGCATGATCATAAAGCAGTTATACGGCTTTTTTGCATCAACAAAACCTCCTAAGCTTCACCCCTCGAAATGCCGCAATACCCATCGCCATCATGACTACCGCCTGCCCCCAAGCCCCCGTCCCCGCCCCCGTTCCCGCTGCTGTCGACGCCAAGCCCGCCATCGGCTGGCTGCCGCTCGTCACCCTGGCCATCGGCTTCGTCATGGCCATGCTGGACGTCACTGTGGTCAATGTGGCGCTGCCCAGCATCGCGCTGCAATTCACCGTCCCGCTTACCGACCTGGTCTGGATCGTGGACGGCTACACGCTCACCTTTGCCGCGTTGCTGCTGGTGGCCGGGGCCCTGGCCGACCGCTATGGCGCCAAGACGATCTACCTTGCCGGCCTGGGCGTGTTCACGCTGGCGTCGCTGCTTTGCGGCCTGGCGCCGGACGCCAGCTCGCTGATCGCCGCGCGCATGCTGCAAGGCGTGGGCGCCGCCCTGTTCATGCCCAGTTCCCTGAGCCTGCTGACGCACGCCTATGACGACGAGCACGTCCGCAACCGCATGCTGGCCGCATGGTCGGCCATCGTGGCGGTGGCGGGCGCATCGGGCCCATTGCTGGGGGGTGTGCTGATCCACCAATTCGGCTGGCGCGGCATCTTCCTGATCAATCTGCCGCTGGGCGTGGCCGGACTGTGGCTGGCCCGCCGCCGCATCCTGGCGGCGCCGCGCCGTCCGCGCGCGCTCAATCCCCTGAGCCATCTGCTGGGCGTAATCGCGTTGTCGTCTTTGTGCTTCGTGCTGATCCAGGGCAACGCCTACGGCTGGACATCCAGCCGGATCGCAGGCGTCGCCGCCCTATGCGCCGTGGCCGTCGTGCTGCTGGTGCGCCGCGAACGCCGCCACGCCGACCCGATCCTGCCTCGCGCCCTGTTCAAGACGACGCAGTTCGCCGCGGCCAACGGCGTGGGGTTCCTGATCAACCTGGCCTCCTACGGCCAACTGTTCCTGCTCAGCCTGTTCCTGCAGCATGCGCGCGGCGCGGACGCCCTCCAGACCGGCATCCAGCTGGTGCCCATGCTGGCCGTATTCTCGATCGGCAACATGATTTCGGGACGCGTGTCGGCGCGCTGGAACGTTTCGGCGGCGTTGCTGGGCGGCGTGTCGCTTGCCGCCATCATGAGCGCGGCCGGCATCTACGCGTTCTCGCCGGACATCGCCTACTGGCCGTTCGCCGGCATGGTCGCGCTTGGCAACCTGGGCGTGGGCATCGCCGTGCCCGCAATGACCAGTGTCGTCATGCAGGTGTCCGGCAAGCAGCACGCCAATAGCGCGGCCGCCGCGCTGAACGCCAACCGTCAATCCGGCGCGCTGGTGGGCGTCGCGCTGATGGGCACGATCCTGCATCTGTTGCCCGACTGGCACGCCAGCCTGCCCACGGCCTACGTCGTCATCGCGGCGGGTTACGCGACAGCGGTCGTGCTGGTCTGGCGGCATCTGCGGCACGGCCACAATGCCTGACGCCTCAGGCCTTACGGCCCGGCAGGATGGCGATGCCGCGGCCAGCAAAGAACGCATCGAATACGGCAAGCGGCAATTCGACATCCGCTTGTCTGCCCACTTCGCCTGACGGATTGTGAAAGGTCACCGACGTGTCGGTCGCCCGCGTCACCAGCACCAGATGGCCCCCTTTGGTCGCCGGGAGCTGATCGGTCTGGCGGATATCCGGGTGCACTGACGCCATGAAGTAATCAGCGCGCTCCAGCACCGCCGGTAGTTCGCGAGTGTCCAGCCCAACATGCACCTGGGCATCCAGGCCGAATTCCTCGGCGACAAAGTGCACGAACGGCGCATAGATCAGCCCTTTGATCTCGCCGTCGCGGTCCGTATAGGCGCCGAACGGCACGCAGCGCCGAGCGAGTTCCAGCGTCGGATGGATCTGGCCGCTACGCGCCGCCAACACCATTTTCAGGCAGGCCATGCCACAGACATGATTCGCCCAGCGGGCGTATTCCTCGACGTCCCGGGCCCCGGAAGCTCGCCACGCCGGATCGTCAGCCAGGTCCCGTTCTTTCCGGATGAACGCTCCCGCCAGGTGAGCCGATTCCCATTGGCAAAAATACGGTACGGCCGATTGGCCGGAAGACAAGGCATCCACGTCGCGCGCTCCGCGTGTTCATCAACGTTTGCCATGTTGCCGGCAGATTCGTCCATTGGCAACGATCCGGCGTTTGCTTCACAATGCGGTGATCCCCCAACCGGAGAGCCGCATGCCCAGCACTGCCACGTCCAGCCTGTCCATTCGCAGCGTCGCCATCGTCGGCGCCGGTACTATCGGCGCCAGTTGGGCTGCCCTGTTTCTGGCACACGGACTGGACGTCGTCGTCAGCGATCCGGCCCCCGATGCCGAACCCCAGACCCGGGCGCGCGTGCAAGCGGCGTGGCCGGTGCTGACGGAACTGGGCCGCGTCGTTGACGGCGCGTCGGCTGATTCGTTGCGCTTCGAACCCGACCTCGCCACCGCCTTGGCCGGCGTGGACTTCGTTCAAGAAAACGCACCCGAACGCGAAGATTTCAAGATCGATCTCTTCGCGCGCATGGACGCGATCCTGCCGCCGCACGTGATCGTGGCGTCCAGTTCCTCGGGCCTGATCATGAGTCGGCTGCAGTCGCGCTGCCGCCATGCCGGACGTTTCGTCATCGGCCATCCGTTCAACCCGCCGCACTTGATCCCCTTGGTTGAAGTCGTGGGCGGAGAGCAGACGTCGGCCGACACCATTGACCGCAGCATCGCCTTCTACCAGGCGATGCACAAGTTTCCCATCCGCCTGAACAAGGAAGTGCCCGGCCACATCGCCAACCGCCTGCAAGCCGCCTTGTGGCGCGAAGCCATCCACCTGGCTGCCGAGAACGTCGCCAGCGTGGCCGACATCGATGCCGCCGTATCCCAAGGCCCGGGCCTGCGCTGGGCGCTGTTCGGCCCCCACATGACCTTCAACCTGGGCGGAGGGGCCGGCGGCCTGGCCAACTTCATGGACCATCTGCTGGGACCCGTGCAGACCTGGTGGGACGACCTTGGCGCGCCGCAAGTCACCCCTGAACTGCAACGGCGCCTGATTGAAGGCGTCAACGCCGAAGCCGGCCAACGCAGCATTGCGGACCTCGTGGAAAAACGCGACGCGCAGCTCACGGCGCTGCTGAAGACCTTGGGTACGTAGGCCCCGCGATGCCTTTCATGACATCGATGCACCGGCGGCCCTTGACGCGGGCGCGCCGCGGTTGGCAAGCCGCTCGGCGTGGCCTGGCCGCTCTGGTCTTATGCGCCGTCCAGCCGGCGGGCGCCACGCAGGCGGGCGACACAGATGCCGCCCAGCCGCCCGCCCTCGTATGGGGCGCAGTGCCCAACGGGGATCTCTATCTGCTCGTCGCCAGCCCGCGGCTGAGCAAACCCGAACTGCAACAACTCGCCGCGAAAACAATCGGGCGAAACATCGGCGACGACCACTACATCACCCAGGTCTGGAGCAACCGGCCGGAACCTCTCCAACTTTGGTTCTCGATCGATCCCGCGCGGCTTCGCGAAGCCGGCCTATCCAGAGAGCAGGCATTACAGGCGCTGGGTTCGACACTCGGCGTTTCCGCCCTGCCGAACTCGGGAATCGGCGCCCCGTCCTCGTGGCGCTATCCGGGCGCGACGCTCGAAAAATTCCAGGCCAGGACAGATGCGCTTACCCGTCTGGCGGACGGCCGCATCGTCACGCCCGCGGCGTGGACCACGTTCACGTATCAGCAGGCGCCGGAATCCTGGGAAGCGTGGAACAAGGTCACGCTCAGCCTGTCGATCGCCGAAGGAACGAGCCGCGACTCCCTGCAAGGCGTCGTCAGCGGGCGATTGACAGCACTTGCCTCCCAGTTGCCCGAAGACGTCTCGGTCCTGATCCTGCCGGCCGGGCCCCGGTTGAGCGAAGCCGACGGCATCTTCGTCACTTTCGGGCCGGACGAATAGGCCATCGTCCCGCTACGCCTGCGTCGGCACCGTGGTGCTGGTAATCTGAGCGCTTGGCTTTGCATCCCGACCCGATCAAGGAAAATCCGAATGACCGTTGTCACCCAAGACCCCGGGCAGTCCCGCTTCACCGCCACCGTCGACGGCGTCCTTTGCGTGCTGGACTATCAGCTGCAAGGCGATGTCATGGCCATCGTGCATACCGGCGTGCCCAGCCAGGTGGGCGGCCGCGGCATCGCGGCCGAACTCACCAGATACGCGCTGGAAACCGCGCGCGTCAACGGCTGGAAGGTCCGCCCCTTGTGCTCCTATGCCGAGGTCTACATGCGCCGCCACCCTGAATACAACGACTTGCGCGACTAAGCGCCCCACTGCGAATCGTGACGAAGAAATCCCCGTCCCCGGCCGCAGCCTGCCCTTGTGGCGGCACGGCCTATTCAAGCTGCTGCGGACGCTGGCATGAAGGCCCCTTGGCCATGCAGGCCCCCACCGCCGAAGCGCTGATGCGTTCGCGCTACAGCGCTTTCGTGCTGGACAAGCTGCCCTACCTGCTTGCCAGTTGGCATTCCAGCACCCGCCCCGCATCCCTGGAACCCAATCCACCCGACCTCAAGTGGCTTGGGCTGACCATCAAGCAAGCCCGCGATCAAGACGCCCACCACGCCACCGTGGAATTCGTCGCTCGCAGCCGCCAAGCCGGCCGCGCGCACCGTCTGCACGAAATCAGCCGCTTCGTCAGAGAAAACGGCTGCTGGTACTACGTGGACGGCGACCTGAATTGACGCCCCGCATCGCAGGAATCCCGTAACCGCCGTCCCCGAATCGTCTTCCCGTAGTCTCTACACGTCGACCGGACGCTGGATGTCCGTCTCGACGGCCTGCTTTAACGCCGCCACCAATTGCTGTTCCATGCCGCTTGTCGCGCGCGCGTTGCCCACGATCGCCAGCTCGGTCGGCAGCACGGCGGCAAGCCCGTCCCGCGCACCCAGCAGCGCATGCGTCTCCAGCCTTGCGAACGCGGGCAGCAGGCTCACCCCCAGCCCCGCCGCCACGGCAGCTTGAACCCCCGCCAGGCTGTGGCTGTGATACGCGACATGCCAGGGCCGCCCCGCGCTTTCCAACGCGTAGATCATGCGCTTGCGATAGATGCAGCCATGGGGAAACAGCACCAGCGGCACAGCAGCTGATCCCGCCAGGTGGCGCTTATCGCCCACCCATACCAGCCGCTCGGGCCAGGCCGCAAGGCAGGCCCCATCGCCTGGCTCGCGCTTGATCAGCGCCAGATCCAGATCGCCCGAAGCCAGCCTGCCCCGCAGATCCGTGCTCATGCCGCTGACAGTCTCCAAACGCGCATCGGGGTGCCGGGCGACAAACCCCGCCAGCAACACCGTCAGCCGCGACACATCGAAGTCTTCAGGGATACCTAATCGCAATACCCGCGCCGCGCGCGGGGCCGCCACGACATGCTCGGCCTCGTCGGCCATGGCCAGCAAACGGCGCGCGTAGGCCAGCATCAGTTCGCCGTCTTCCGTCGCCACGACATCGCTGCCGGCACGGTCACGCAGCAAAAGCGTCTTACCCACGGTCTGCTCCAGCTTACGCACCTGCTGGCTCACCGTGGACTGCGTGCGATGCACCCGATTAGCCGCCCGCGTGAAGCTGCCTTCGTCAACGACGCACACCAGGGTTCTAAGGAGTTCAAGGTCCAACATAATCGGTTTGATATCCGTCTATCGGCTGAGGGAGCGGGACTTAATGCGGTCTAACGGCTGCGCAGAGGCAAGGGCTTTAAGGGCGATCTATGGATTGGGCAGAGACGAGGGCTTTGAGGGCGCCCTATCGGCTGAGCAGGGAAACGGGCTTCAAGGCGACCTAACGGCTGATCACAGACTAGGGTTCCGATATCGACTTATCAACTAAGTTGAGTTTGATTATTAATTTTACGACTTTATCAGACGGGCTTAAGCTGGTGTCGACCATTCGCTTTGTGAGGAAACCGACATGCCGCTAGACCATCTTCCCCGTCCTCAATGGCTCACCTTCGACTGCTACGGCACGTTGATCCAATGGGACGAAGGCTTGCAAGCCTCCGTCTCCCGCATCCTGGCGGCCAGTTCCCGCATCCTGGCGGCCAGTTCCGACGCACCGACGCCGGCGCAATTCTTGCAGGTGTACGACGAACACGAACACCGCTTGGAGCGGACCCCGCCGCACCGCAGCTTTGCGGACATCACGCGGGAATCGCTGCGTCTGACGATGCGGGACGTAGGCCTTGCGTATCGTCCGGAAGACGCGGAAATGCTGACGAGCAGCATCTCCGCCATGCCTCCCTTCCCCGAGGTCGTAGACACGCTGGCCGCCCTGAAGCAGGCCGGCTTCCGGCTATGCATTATCTCCAATACCGACGACCAGATCATCGCGGGCAACGTCGCGCAGTTGGGCGGTCATATCGACCGCGTCATCACCGCCGAGCAGGCAGGCGCCTATAAACCGTCGCGCAAAATCTTCGCCCACGCCCACCATAGCCTTGGCGTCACACCGGACGAGGTGGTGCATATCTGCGCCAGCCCCCATCTGGACCATGCCGCCGCCCGGGACATCGGCTTTCGCTGCGTGTGGATCGACCGCGGTACAGGCCGCCAACGCTTGCCGGACTATCGCCCAGACGCTACCGTACCCACTTTGGACCGCGTACCAGGCCTGTTCCGCGACGCCGGCTGGCTTTGAACGGGGCGCGCCTCCCCTTACTTAACCCTTGAAGGCAGTCATGAATCAAGAACCCCGCTTCGCGGACGCCCTTTTTCACGCCGAACCCGTTGCCGCGCTTCGCGCAGATCTGGCGCTTGCTCTGCGGGCGGCTGCCGCACACGGCCTGGGGGAAGGCGTGTGCAACCATTTCAGCGTTGCGCTTCCCGGCGATCCAGATCATTTCCTACTCAACCCGCGCGGCCTGATGTGGAATGAAGTGCAGGCCGACGACATCGTGCTGATCGACGCTCATGGCAATAAGTTGGCCGGACGCCACGAAGTGGAGCCCACCGCCATGTTCATCCATGCCGCCATCCACCGTATCGCCGGCAAGGCCTGTGTCCTGCACACGCACATGCCCTATGCCACGGCATTGACGCTGACGTCCGATCGCGGGCTGGACACCACGTTGTCGCAGAACGCCATGCGCTTTCACGGGCGACTGGCAATCGACGAAAACTACAACGGCCTGGCGCTGGATGTCAGTGAAGGGGAACGCATCGCCCATGCGATGCAAGGCGCAGATATCGTTTTCCTGGGCAACCACGGTGTCGTCGTCTGCGGAGAACGTCTGGATTACGCCTACGATGATCTCTTTTTCCTCGAACGCGCCTGTACCGCACAGGTCCTGGCCCAATCCACCGGACGGCCCCTTAAGCCCGTTGACACCGCTATCGCCGGCAAGGTCGCTGCGCAGATTCAAAGCGAACGCCTGCAATCCGAACTGTTCTTCGCCGCGCTACGCCGCCAACTGCCCTGAACGCGTCGCCCTGATTGTATTGGCCCGACTTCCCTCGAGATCAAAACAAAACCCCCTCGCGGCGCCAGCCGCGAGGGGGTTTCTTTAATTCAAATCCC
>NZ_JABBJN010000031.1 GCF_012928505.1 Achromobacter sp. Bel
TCTTCCGATCTCGCAGCCGGCGCCGCCAGCGCGGCCGGCATGGCGCCATAGGCGACGCGCACGGCAGGCGCCGCCGCGCCGCGCGGCGCATAGGAAGGAGAGGTCGCCACGCGCCTGCTGCCGCTTAGGGCTGCAGCACTTCGACGGTGCCGGCGTACGACAGGCGGCGCTTCTTGGCTTGCGGCACGGTGACCTTGGCGTCTTCCATGCCGGCTTCGATCCAGTACAGGCCCGGTTGCGCCCACTTCACGGAGAACTTGCCGTCCTTGTCCGTCTTCAGCTTGATTTCGCCGATCTTGTCGCGATAGCGGCTGCCGCCGGGCACGACGTTCACGTCCAGTTCCGCAGCGGGCTTGCCGTCCACCAGCATCTGGAAGGTGGCTTCCTCGCCCGTGAACAGGTCGTTGGGGTGCGTGACGGGCGCCAGTTCCAGGCCGCGGCCCACCGCTTTGACGGCGGTGGGCTTGCCCGCGGTCACGAAGGTCTCGACACGGCCCAGGCTCTGCGAGACTTCCAGCTCCTGCGCGTTGGCGGGCACGGCCTGGGCCATGCCTTCCACCTTGCCGAAGTAGCGCTTGTTCTTGCCGTCTTCCTTCCAGCGCGCGAACACGCCGTCGTTCACGACCGCCACACGGTAGGTGCCGCTTTGCTTTAACTGCAGGTCGAAGGTGCTGCGCAGCTTGCCGCGGTTCAGGTTTTCGGCTTCGGCGGCATTGCCGTCCGGGGCGACGATGGCCAGCCCGTCCAGGCGCAGCGGCGCGTGGTTGAAATAGAACTTGTCGTTGCCCACGGCCGCATCGACCGTGATCCAGCTGTCGGTGCCCGACAGCACGGTGGAGGACGGCACGATCCAGACGTCGTGCGCGTGCGAGGCAAAGGGCAGGCACAGCGCCAGGGCAGCGGCCAGTTTGGCGGCGGATTTCATGGTTGCGCTCCTAGAAGGCGATTCGATGGGCATCAGGGTTTCAGGTCGAGCGCGATGGCGCCCAGTTCATGTTCGCCGCGCGCCGTCAACTGCTCGGCTTTCTGCGGGGGCCACTGGAAGGGGATGCGCAGCAGTTCGCGGCCGCCGACTTCGCGGGCGGCTTCGACCACCACGGCGTACTGGCCGGGCTTGAGCGTGGACAGGGGCTTGCTGGCCGCGTCGAACCTCAGCGCATGCTTGCCCACGGGCTTGGTCGCGCCGCTGACGCCGTCCACCGGAAACTGCTGGTTGCGGCCGCTGCGGCGCCACCATTGGCGCATGTCCTTCAGCCACTCGGTGCCTTCGTTGTTCTTCTTGGCCACGTCGTACCAGACAGCCAGATCGGCAGCGACGCTCTGGTCGGGGTTTTCGATCCAGATCGCCACATAAGGGCGGTGGTACTCGGCCACGTCCAGGCGCGGCACCTCGATATTCAGGCCGATATCGGCCGCTTGGGCCGTTCGGGCGATCATGCCGGCCAAGAGGGCCGGCAAGAGCAATTTGCGCATGGAATTCTCCAAGGGGCGGCTCGATGGAATCAGTGGATGAAGAGCAGGGCCAGGACCACGGGGATCACTACGCCCAGCCCCACCATGGGCCAGGTCGCGCTGCGGTTGCCGGCGTGCATCTTCAGCAGCACCAGCCCGGTCAGCGAAAAGACCAGACAGGCGACGGCGAAAATGTCCAGGAACCAGCTCCAGGCCAGGCCGGTGTTGCGGCCCTTGTGCAAGTCGTTCAGATACGAGATCCAGCCGCGGTCGGTGCGTTCGTATTCCACGTCGCCGCTGGCAAGGTCAATGGACAGCCAGGCGTCGCCGCCGGCGCGCGGCAGCGACAAATACACCTCGTCGGCGGACCATTCTGCGGTTTTGCCGGCGGTGGCGGCGTCCAGCGATTCATCCAGCCATTGCGCCACGGGGGCGGGCAAGGGGGCTTTCTTCTGCCCGGCGGGCGCCGACAATTGCTTCAGCACGGGCTCGGGCAATTGCGCCTGCCGGCTGGTCACCACCGCTTTCGATTCGATGTGCGAGGCGTTGTTCAGCGTCAATCCGGTGATGGCGAACAGCAGCATCCCCAGCAGGCAGAGCGCCGAGCTGATCCAGTGCCATTGATGCAGCGTTTTGAGCCAATAGGCCCGGCGCCGCGGAGCGGGTTGACTGTCCATGAGGGATTCGATTTGAAGGCGCGGATTCTAACATTTAATGAGAATTACTCTTATAAAACGCCGGGCTTGGCGAAGACGGAAATTTCAATCCGTTTCGGCGTGCGGCGCCGGGCGGCCACCCAACAGCGTGGCGGCGGTGGTCTCGCGGGGATAAGATAGGCCACCCGTTACCAACACCGGAGGTGCGTCATGCTTGAACCGCAATGGGGGGATATCGGTCGTCATTGGGGGTGGGTCGCCTTGCGCGGCGTCGTCGCCATTCTGTTCGGATTGATGGCCTTGTTCATGCCGGCGATCACCCTGTCGGCCCTGGTGCTGGTCTGGGGGGCGTTCGCGCTGGTGGATGGCGTGCTGGCCTTGATCGCCGGCGTGCGTATCCGCGACAACGGCAAACCGCTGTGGGCGCTGATCATCGTCGGCCTGCTGGGCGTGGCGGCGGGCATCGTGACCTTCCTGTGGCCGGGGCTGACGGCCTTGCTATTGCTTTACATCATCGCGTTCTGGGCGATTGCGGCCGGCGTGTTCCAGGTCATCGCGGCCATCCGCTTTCGCAAGGAAATCCGCAACGAGTGGCTGCTGGGCCTGTCGGGCGTCGTGTCCATCCTGTTCGGCGCCATGCTGGTCGTGCAGCCTGGCGCGGGCGCGCTGGCGCTGGTGTGGGTGATCGGCATCTACGCCATGTTCTTTGGCATACTGCTGCTGGTCTTTTCCCTGCGACTCAAACAACACCGCGCCCCGTAGTGCCGCGCCCCATGACCATGTCCGCCTACCAAACCCTGATTCCCCTGAATTTTCTTGCCGTGGGCCTGGGTGCCATCCTGGGTGCCTGGACGCGGTGGCTGGTCAGCCTGTGGCTGAATGTCGAGTCCTGGCCTTGGGGCACGTTCGCCGTCAACTTGGCAGGCGGGTATCTGGTGGGGCTGGCGCTGGCGATGGTGGCGGGGCATCCCGAATGGCCGGCCTGGGTGCGATTGGGCGCCATCACAGGTTTCATGGGCGGCCTGACCACGTTTTCGACGTTCTCGGCCGAAACCGTGGCCATGCTCGAGCGCGGCGCGTACGGCGGCGCGCTGGGCTATGCGGGGCTGAGTCTGGCGGGATCGTTGGCCCTCACGGCCGCTGGCATCGCCACGGCGCACCTGCTGCGCTAAGTGCCACCTGGATCGTGGCGCGCGACCCGCCGCGTCGCCGGGCCAACCCGCGCGCAATCCACGCTCAATCCGCGATCAGGTCCGTGGCCAGGTCTGCGCGCGGATTCAGGACGCGGGCGGCCTGCAGGCCGCTTTGCACCGCGCCTTCCAGGACTCCGGGGTAGCCCGTGTCGGTCCAATCGCCAGCCAGCGCCAAGGTAGGCCAAGGCGTGGAATTCAGCGGCCGCGTCAGGCCCGGCACTGCCGCGAAGGTGGCGCGCTTTTCAATCAGCAGTTCGGACGCGGCCACTTCCGGCATGGCGGGCAGGCGCGCGGGATGGCGCGCCGCCTGCTCGGCCACCTGGTCGATCAGGGCTTCGACCACCTGATGGCGGTTGCGCTCCGCGATGCTCGTGGCGGCGCTGGCCACCACGGCCAGTTCGCCCGCCTTGGTGTCGCCCGCCAATTGCGCACGGTCGAACAGCCATTGCCCGACGTGGCCGCGCGCGGCTTCCTCGCGCAGCATCATCATGGGTTCGGGCAAGCGCCACGGTTCCGCCAAGCGCAGATTCAACGTGGCGATGGGCAGATAGGTGAATGCCTTCAGCGCGTTCAGCAAGCCGGTGGCGCCGGCCTGCCGCAGGGGCGCGTCCAGCAGGCGCGCCGCGAACGCGGGCGGCACCGCCAGCACGGCGGCATCGAAGCGTTCCTGATTGACGACGATGCCGTCGTCGGAGGGGTCCAGTTGGCGCACGGTGCTGCCGTAGCGCATCGTGACCTGGCGCGCCGCGGCATCTGGCCACAAGGCGGACAGGTCGGTGCAGGGTAGCAGCAGGTCGCTGTCTTCGCGGGTGCCGGCCAGGCTGTCGCGCAGCACGCGGGCAAACAGCGCCGCGCTGGCCGTGGCGGCGGGCGTGTTCAGCGCGGCCAGGCACAGGGGTTGCCAGACCTGGCGGATCAGCGCGTCTGACTGCGCGTGGTAATGCAGCAGGTGCTGCACCGTCCAGTCGCGCGGCGGCATCCACGACATGGCCTTCAGGCCGCGCATCAGCCGCAACGAGGCAAAACGGTCGGCCCAGGACAGGCCGCGCGCCCGCAGGATCGCGATCGCCATGTGCAGCGGGGCGGGCAGGCGTGGCGCGGACAGGTGGAAACGGCCGTCCAGGGTAGTCAGGCGAAGCGGCCGGCGCATCAGCAGGGCGTCGGGATTGCGGCCTACCCGGCGCATTAGCGCCAGCGTCTGCTTATAGGCGCCCGACAGCAGATGCTGGCCATTGTCCAGCGGCGCGTCGAAATCACCGTGGAACACGCGGCGGGCACGGCCGCCGGGCGTATGGCCTGCTTCGAACACGGTGACTTTGGCGCCGGCTTCACGCAGGGCGACGCTGGCCGCCAACCCCGCCCAGCCCGCGCCGATGACCGCCGCCTTCACCGTGCCAACCGGCGGACCAGTCCGCGTCCGCCGCCCACCCAGGTTTTCCATGCCAACCACAGCTTGCGCAGCGGCGTCAGCGAAATGCGCTGGTGCAGCACCTGCCAGTTGTCGCGTTCGATCTCGTCAAGCAGCGCATGATAAATGGCGGCCATCATCAGCCCCGGGCGTTGCGAACGGCGGTCGGCCTCGGGCAGATTGCTCATCGCTTCCCGGTAGAGTTCGCGGGCACGGTCAGCCTGGAACTTCATCAGGGCGGTGAAACGGTCCGAATATTCGCCATTCAGGATGTCCGAGGCCTTGACCTCGAATTGCTGCATCTCGTTGACGGGGATGTAGATACGGCCGCGGCGCGCGTCGTCGCCCACATCCCGGATGATGTTGGTCATCTGGAACGCCAGACCCAATTTCTCGGCATAGACCAGCGTCTTGGGATCGCTATAGCCGAAGACGCCCGCGGACAGTTCGCCCACGACGCCGGCGGCGTGCCAGCAGTATTTGCGCAGGCCTGGCCAATCCAGGTAGCGGGTCTGGTCCAGGTCCATCTCCATGCCGTCGACCACGGCCAGCAGGCGCTCGCGGGTGATTGAACAGCTTTGCAGATGCGGTTGCAGCGCCCGCGTCACGGGGTGGTCCGGCTTGCCGTCGAACATCTGGTCGACCTGCGTGCGCCACCAGGCCAGCTTGACGCGGGCCAGCGACGGGTCGGTGCATTCGTCGACCACGTCGTCCACTTCGCGGCAGTACGCGTAAAGCGCGGTGATCGCGCGGCGGCGTTCAGGCGGCAGGAACAGGAAAGAATAGTAGAAGCTGGAACCGCTCTTGGCGGCTTTCTCCTGGCAATATTCGTCAGGGGTCATAGATAGGCAGGGCCTGTTACTTGATAGAGCGCCACAGCATGATGGCCCAGTCTTTGGCGCCCAATTCGGGGCGATTCATGAATACATCGTAGCCGCTCGCCTCGATACGCTCCAGCACGCGCAGCCCGCCTTGCACCACCAGGCGCAGCTCCAGGCCGATGCGGCCCGGCAGGCGGCGCGCCAGCGGAGCGCCGAAGTGTAGCAGCGCCCGCGTGCGTTCGACCTGGAAGGCCATCAGTTCGCGCCAGGCGGGCGTCAGGCGGCAGGCGGCCAGGTCGTCTTCCGAGACGCCATGGCGGCGCAGGTCTTCCTGCGGCAGATAGACACGGTGCTTGTGCCAATCCATGCGCACATCCTGCCAGAAGTTCACCAATTGCAGCCCCGAGCAGATGGCGTCGCTTTCAGCCGTGTCCTGTGGGGAGGTGGCGTCGAACAGGTGCAGCATCAGCCGGCCGACCGGGTTTGCCGAGCGCGTGCAGTAGTCGGCCAGCGCAGCGTAGTCTTCATAGCGTTTGACGGTGATGTCCTGCTCGAAGGCGGACAACAGGTCGAAAAACGGCGTGATCGGCAACTGATGCCGGGCGATGGTCTTGGCCAGCGGCGTGAAGATGTCGGCCAGCGGCGGCAGGCCGGGCGGGGGCGTCGTGCCGGGTTCGGCGCCGATGCGGTGCAGTTCGGTACGAAACGCCGCCAACTGGGCCAGGCGTTCTTCGTCGGTGGCGCTACCTTCATCGGCGATGTCGTCCGCGGCGCGGGCGAACCGGTAGATATCGGTCACGGCGCCACGCAGCTGGCGCGGCAGCAGCACCGAGGCGACGGGAAAGTTCTCGTAGTGATCGATAGACATAATTAGCAGCTCGGGCGGGGTCTCCGGGGACCCTGTCCGCACCATTTTAGAGTAGTCGTTTCTTCAAGGCACGATGACGCCCGGCAGGGACGGCGATCAGTTAGACTTAAGCGCCACAGGATCTCACACCATGCCGCGCCCAATTTCCGCCACCGTCTCCGTTTCTGCCCTTGCGCACAATCTTGCCGCTGTGCGCCACCACCTTGAACAGACCGCCGCCGCCGCCTCCGGCGTGCCGCCCTCCATCTGGGCGGTTATCAAGGCCAACGCCTACGGACACGGCATCGAGCAAGCGGTAACGGGGTTTTCCAAGGCGCAGGGCCTGGCGATGCTGGATCTGGACGAAGCCGTGCGCTGCCGCGAGGCCGGCTGGGGCGGCCCCATCCTCCTGCTCGAGGGCTTCTTCAACCCGTCGGATCTCGACCTGGTCGACCGCTACCACCTCAGCACCACGGTGCACAACCGCGAACAGCTGGACATGCTGGCCCGCGCGCGTTTTGCCCGCCGCGTGGACATCATGCTCAAACTCAATAGCGGGATGAACCGGCTGGGCTTCAGCCCGGCCGCCTATCCTGCCGCGCATGAGCGCGCCCTGCTGCTGCAACAGCAGGGCACGGTAGGCTCGATCGGCAAAATGACCCACTTCGCCTGCGCCGACGGTCCCCAGGGCGTCAATGAGCAACTGGCGGTTTTTAATTCGGTGACGCATAAGCTGCCGGGGGCGATCAGCGTCTGCAACTCCGCGGCCACGCTGCGTTTCGCCGATATCGCCGTCGGGTCCTCCACCCAGACGCACTGGGTGCGCCCCGGCATCTGCCTGTACGGCGCGTCGCCGTTCGCCGATGCCGACGCGGCATCGTTCGGCTTGAAGCCGGCCATGTCGCTCAGTTCCGAGATCATCGCGGTGCAAGAGCTCAAGGCCGGCGATTCGGTCGGCTATGGCGCCATCTTCCGCGCGGAACGCGCCATGCGCATCGGCATCGTCGCCTGCGGCTACGCCGACGGCTATCCCCGCCATGCCACCACCGGCACCCCGGTCGTCGTGGCAGGCATCCGAACCCAATTGGTCGGCCGCGTGTCCATGGACATGTTGATCGTCGACCTGGACCCCATCCCGGCGGCTGGCGTCGGCGCGCCCGTGACGCTCTGGGGCGAAGACGGACCCTCGGTGGACGAAGTGGCCCAGGCCGCCGGTACGATCGGCTACGAGCTCCTATGCGCCTTGGCGCCGCGCGTCCCCGTCACCCGGGACGCCTGAACGCGCGGATTCCGCGCCCACCGGCTCCGAAAGAGGGCCGCCGTGCGGGGGGTGTCCGGCGTGCAAGAATTGCTACGCAATTTACAAGACAGCCGACGCCGGATGGTGTCTACTTGGAACACCGGGCGCTCAAGCGCCCGTTTTTTACCCAGAAAACACTGCGAGGTTTCCACCCATGAAGGACAAATGCGTGCTCATTACGGGCGCCACCAAAGGCATAGGCTGGGCGCTTACGCAGCGGCTGTCCGACATGGGCTGTCACGTGGTCGGCATCGCGCGCAACACCACCGACGTCGATTTCCCCGGGTATCTGTATGCCTGTGACCTGGCCGACGCCGGGCGCACCGAAGAAGTCCTGCGCGAAATCCGCGACAAATTCCCCGTCGATGCCGTGGTCAATAACGTGGGCATCGCGTCCCCGCAGCCCTTGGGCGAGATCGATCTGGCCACGCTGTACAACGTGCTGGATTTGAATGTGCGCGTCGCGGTGCAGGTGACGCAGGCTTTCGTCGAATCCATGAAAGTGCGCCGCGCCGGCCGCATCGTCAACGTGGTCAGCCGTGCCATCTACGGCGGCCTGGACCGCACGGCCTATTCGGCCGCCAAGAACGCGCTGGTCGGCTGCACCCGCACCTGGGCGCTGGAGCTGGCCGAATACGGCGTCACCGCCAACGCGGTCGCGCCGGGCCCGATTGAAACCGAAATGTTCCGCGCCACGCGCCCGGCGGGCAGCGACGGCGAAAAGCGCGCGCTGGCCTCGGTGCCCATGAAGCGCCTGGGCACGCCGGCCGAAGTCGCCGCCGCGATTGCCTTCCTGCTGTCGGACGAGGCCGGCTTCATCACCGGCCAAGTGCTGGGCGTGGATGGCGGGGGCAGCCTGGGCGGGCGTTCTTAGCGCGCAAGGGAATGACCGTACGGCGATTATTTTTCTTTACATTGTTCTGGCTGCTGGGCGCTGCAACGCCTGCGGTCGGCCAGACGCAGCAACCGTTGCTGCTCACGGTGCAAAGCCAGGTCCATCTTCAACGGGCCGTGCCGGCGATCTCTGACGACGATTGGCGATGGTTGCGCCAAAAGCAGGAACTGGTGCTTGGGGTTGTGCAAGAGGACCGGGCGCCATTCGAAATCGTCTACCGCGACGGCAGCTATAAGGGCATCACGGCGGACGTGAGTACGCTGGCGGCCCAATTGCTGGGCCTGAACCTGCGCTTGTTGTCTTATCCGACGCGGGAAGCCGCGCTGAAAGCGCTCGATCAGAAGACGGTGGACATGGTCGCCGGCGAGGCGCAGCCCGACGATCGCACGGTGGCGGCGTTCAGTTCGCCGTACATCGTTGATCACGTGGCGATTTTCAGACGCGCGGCCGATACGCGGGACCTCCCCGCCGACCTTGACGGCCTGGAAGTCGCCCTTGGGGCAGATGGCACGTTGGCTGCCGAGGTGGCAGCGCGTTATCCCAAGGCGAAGATCGTCCGCTATGCCTCCACGGACGAGGGGCTTGGTGCGGTGGCATTCGGCCGCGCGGATGTGTACGTGGACGGGGCGCTCGCGGCCTATCACAGCATCAACCGGTCCTTTTTCGACTACGTCAAGTTCAGCCGCTACACAGAGATTGCGACGCGGTACAGCTACGCGCTGGCGTTGGACAATGACCGGCTGCGCACATTGGTGGACCAGGCCATCGCCGCAATCGGACAAACGCTGCCCGAGATCGCGCGCAGTTGGGCGGGCAGCGGCTTCATTCCCGGAAGCCGGAACATTTCCTTCACCCCGGACGAGTTGCGCTGGATCGCGGCGCATCCCAAGCTGCGGGTGGTGTTGAACGACGACCTCGCGCCCGTCGCCTTCTTCAATTCGAACAAGGCATTTTCCGGGCTCGCCTCCGATCTGCTGGAAATGGTCACTTTCCAGACAGGGATCCAGTTCGACGCCTTCAGCCGCAAAGGCAGCTTCCCCGACCAGATCAAGGCGATCGCCGACGGCGAGGCGGATGTCGCCATGATGACTCCGACCGTCGGGCGCGAGCAGGTGCTGCGGTTCAGCCAACCTTTTTCCGTCGACCCCCTGGTGCTTGTCACCCGGCGAGGTGTGGCCGGGCAGGGGCTGCCCGTGCGTACGCTGGCGATCGCCGGGGGCCATACCGCTGCAGAGTTGGCCCCCCCGCGCTTTCCGACCGCCACGCTCGTGGAGGCAAGCTCGAGCCTGGACGCCATGAACCGGGTCCATACCGGACAGGCGGACGGCGCAGTCCTGGCCTTGCCGGCCGCGCGCTACTACATCGGTCGCCTGTTCAAGGATGAACTCGCGATCAGCGACGTGCTGGATTCCCCTCCCGTGGCGCTCAGCTTCGCTGTGCGGCGCAACGATCCTGAACTGCAATCCATCCTGAACAAGACGCTGGCGATTTTGACGCCCTATCAAATGAGCGCGTTTGCCAACCGGTGGAAAGCGGAACCCGGCATGAGCGGGGAGACCTGGCGCGACTATGGCGTCATCATCGCCCAGGTCGTGGGCGCTGCGGTCCTGTTGCTGCTGGGCGTGCTGGTCTGGGTCGCGATGCTTCGTCGCCAGGTCCGCGCCAAGGGGTTGGCCAAACAGGCGCTCAAGCAGCAGTTGCAGTTCGTCAAGACCCTGATCGACAGCATGCCGCCGCCCATCTATGTGCGCGATGGCCACGGGCGCATGCTGGTCTGCAATCGCAGCTACCTCAAGGCGATGGGGCTGCAGGCGGCCGACGTGTTGGACAAGACCGCATTGGAGTTGCCGCCAGCCGAGTTCGAGGCGGCAGGGGACTTCCACGATACGTACATGCAGGCGATGCGCAAGGGGGAGATGATCTCGGGCGTGCATCGGGTGCGGATACGTGGGGTGGAGACCTGGATCGATCATTGGGCGCAGCCTTTCGAAAATGCCGCAGGCGTGCCCAGCGGCGTGATCTGCGGGTGGCTGGACATCACCGAGCACCACAACCTGGTGCAGGAGTTCGCGGCCGCGAAAGATCTGGCGGATGCGGCCAGCCGGGCCAAGACGACGTTCCTGGCGACGATGAGCCACGAGATCCGCACGCCGATGAACGCCGTCATCGGCGTACTCGAACTGGCCTTGAAGCGCGCGGACAACGCGCCCATTGACCGCAACAGCATCGAAATCGCGTACGCCTCGGCCCAAGGCTTGCTGACGTTGATCGGCGATATCCTGGACATTGCCCGCATTGAAGCGGGGCGCTTGAGCCTGTCCCCGGCGCGCGCCGGGTTGCGCGAACAGGTCGAGTCCGTCGCTCGCGTGTTCGATGGCCTTGCGCGTCAGAAGGGGTTGCGCCTGCTGCTGGAAATGGATGCAAGCATCCAGACCGACGTGCTGATTGACGCATTGCGCTTCAAGCAAGTGCTGTCCAACCTCGTGGGCAACGCGATTCACTATACCCATGGCGGCCATGTCCGGATCCATGTGGATGGCCACGCCGTCGATCCCTCAGTGCTTCAGGTCGATATCGCGGTCGAGGACACCGGCATCGGCATATCGGAAGCGGATCAGCAGCGCCTGTTCAAACCGTTCGCCCAAGCGGGACGAGAGGCCGGCGCGACGGGCGGAACGGGCTTGGGGCTGGTCATCAGCAGGTCGCTCTGCGAAATGATGGGTGGCCGGCTGACGCTTGAAAGTGCGCCAGGTGTTGGAACCACCGTCAGGGTATCGCTCAGGTTGCAGACGCTGCCAGCCATGCCCGCGATGGACCTGCCGTCGCGGCAGCAGCCGATAGCGCCTCGCGTGCTGCAGATTCTGGTGGTCGACGATCATTCGGTCAGCCGCCAGATATTGGCGCAGCAATTGCGCTTTTTGGGGCATGAAGTCGAAGACGCGCCAGATGGCGTCGCAGCGCTTGAAAGGTGGCGGATGCACGCGTTCGATGCCGTGATCACGGATTGCCGCATGCCCGGCATGGACGGCGCTACCCTGGCGGGGGCGATCCGGCAGGAAGAAACGCAACGCAACGCGGACAGGACCCTCATCATCGGCGTCACGGCCGACGCGCAACCGGAAGAGATCGAACGCTACGTGCAGGGCGGCATGGACGAGTGCCTGGTCAAGCCCGTTGGCCTGGACACGCTGGGCGCACGGCTGGCGCACCACCTGTCTGCCATGGCGCAGCCTGAACCGGCCGGGGGCGGCTTCCGTTCAGATGCACCCTTGTTCGATCTGGCCCCTTTGCTTGAGATCGCCGGCGGCGATGATGGGCGGCATTGGGCGCTGCTTGAGGAATTGATACGCACCAATCGCGAGGACATCGCCAAGGTGCAGGCCCGTGCGGAGCAGGGAAACCTGATGCAGGTCGCAGAGCTTGCGCACCGCATTCAAGGGGCCGCCAGCATATTGAAGGCGGCCAGACTGGTGCAGGCGTGTGCGGACGTTGAGCGCCTCTGCCACCAAGGGGGGGCGGCAGAGGCGCCGGCACTGGCATCGTCGATCCAGGCATTGACGCAAGCCGTTCTGGCCCTGGAACAAGGGTTGCTCAAGCAGCGCGGGAAGCGGTAGGGAGTCTGCTGCAGGGGTATGCCGCCTACTGGCGCCACCCGCTGTGGCGCGGAGCTTAGGAAAATTCCTACACGATGTTCAATCGCCGCCGATGGTTATCTCCCGTCCGGTGCGTAGCATCTAGGGGCTCCGCAACCCCCCGCCTTCCACGCCACCATGTCCGTTCTTTCCCGTAATCTGCTAATCCGAGTCATCGCCGCGCTGATCGGCGCAGGCGTATCGTTCCACGCTTATGCATTCCTTTACCCCGTCGCAACCACCGAACCCTTCATTGAAACGAGTTCCGGTGCGCTATACATCAGAACCGAAGTCGGCAAGCGAGAGATCATTGGCGTGGATGGCAATCGGAAAGTGCCCTACAACGCCATCATGCAGCCCGCGCAGTGGCTGGCCAGAGATCCTTCCCGCATCTATGCTGGGACGCCTGCAGATAACTGCACCTGGTTTTGCCTGGTGGCGCAAGCCAACGAAACCATCGCCACTTTCGCTGGCCGATGGCAGTTCACTCTCTGGAACAGCAAAGTCCTGATCCCGAACGCGGCAGGCGCCAAGGTTTGTTCGGGTGTGATCATTCGCACAAGTCGTCATCAGGGGCTGGTGACCAGCCCTTTTTATGTCGGGCCTGATGTCGACGGCAGCTGCGGCTATGTGTATTCGAACTGCATCATGGACATGCAGGGCGCAGCAGAGCTGATTCACGGCGAGATCTTCGATACCGATGCGGATGGCCATAGCGCCAGCACGAAGCTGAAGATTCGTTGCTATGGCGCGACGTCGGTGCGGATGCGTCTTATGTCAGGTAGCGGTGCAGGCGACGAAGATCGGGTGAAGTTAAGTAATGGTGGGAAAAGCCGCCTGTTCGTCAATGACAACCCTATCTCCGGCCAACTGCGTCTGCAAGACGGCATCAATACCGTGACGTTGAGCGACAAGCTGGAGATCCCCGCCGATGTCACACTGGGGACGTTCACGGGGAGCGCAGTGCTGATGGTAGAGCCGTACTAGCTGCGCCTTGAAGCACCGTATCCCCGGCATGCGTCCGGCAGAATTCCACGAAATGGTCCGTCGGCATGGGCCGTGCATAGAGATACCCTTGCGCAACCGCGCAACCCAATTCGCGCAGCCGGGCCTGCTGCGCCAGTGTTTCAACGCCTTCCACCACCAATGGCAGCTGCAACGCTTTGGACATCTCGACGACGCTGCGGATGATCGTCGCGGCGCGCGGTTGTGTCTTCAAGCTGCGAGTGAACGTCGCGTCCAGTTTGATCTGATTGAACGGCAGGGCGCAAAGTCGGTCCAGTGACGCATGTCCGGCGCCGAAGTCATCCATGGACAACCCGCAACCCATGTCGCGCAGCTTCAACAAATTGTCCAGAATACGAGCGGGTGTGCTGACCATCGCGTCTTCCGTGATTTCCAACATGATGTCGTGGGCAGGTGCCTGATATTGCGCAAGCATTTCGCCGATACGCTCGCTAAGCGCGGAGGACGTCAGTTGGATGGGGTGCAAGTTGAAGGCAAGCTGGGTGGACACGCCTTGTCGGCGCAGGTCTGCCTGCATCGCCAGACCTTGTTCGAAGATTGCCTGGAAAAGATCGTCAATCAAGCCGCCGGACACGATTGTCGCCAAAAAATGCGCGGGTGAGAGCAGGCCGAGCGAACGATGATGCCAACGTGCCAACACTTCGGCTGCCAGTATGGTTTTACCGTCGATATCCACGATAGGCTGGTAGTACGCCTTGAATTCGCCGTTCTTCAACCCTTGTCGCACGTCTTCTTGCGAAGCCAGGGCGTAGTGGCCTGGCGCAGGGCGCTGGCTGCTCCGTCGGAACTTGGCCATCAGCGATGCGAGTCGAGCCGGTTGCAACGCCACGTCCAGATCTCCCAGATATTCCAGGTTCAGGCATTCAATCGCCGCCGCCGTGCTGTCGCGCAGAGCGGCTTCTGGCAGGCCGCTGGTGATCACGGAATGAACCAAGGAAAGTTTGCTGGCTTCACGCAGGAAGGCCAGCCCATCCTGGCCCTCATGATGCAGTTGGCAGATGGCGATATCGATGCCTCCGCAAGCCTTCAACAAGGTGATGGCCTTGGCGCCCTGTGAGGCTTCATAGATGCGGCCATCGACCATGGTTCTTAACGCCGTCACGATGACCATGCGTGAAAAGGGGTGGTCGTGCAAGACCAGGACGTTAAGGTTCTTCATGTGACGCCGACGTAAACGTGAACAAGGTCGCTCATGCTAAGTACGGCGGTGAGTCGGGGCTAGGGGCGGATTCCGGGCAGAGAGTAGGAAACTTCCGAAATCACCGCGTCGATCTCAGTCATAGGCGAGGGTGAAGGTCAGGGTGGCATTCTTGATTTCGCCTCGGCCTATCTGATGGCTTTCAAGCGCTTCTTTTTCGCCCTGCAGATAAGCCATGAACTCGATGTTGTTCGTTCCTGCCGTAACCTGACCAATGGCGTTTTTCGTTTTCAAGGGCAGGCGATTTCCTTGCGGCGTCTCCAGGCCGATCGCAACCCCGGCGATGCCGTCGCTGTCCAACGCCAGAAGGCCTGGCTGCTTGGCGCTTTCCGGTCCTTCGAAGTAAATGCTCAAGCTGTTGTTGCCTTGCGAGATGTCGCAGTTCAGCAAACGCAGCGTGATGGGTCGCCCGGGAGTGCGGCCATTCACGTAAAGGACTCTGTCGGGTACCGAAAGAAAGTTCAGCCGCACTTTTTCGCTTTCCGGGCTGAGCGTGCAGGCTTCCGCGACCAGTCGTCCCGAGAAGGTCATATTGTCGCCGGCAGACTGAGCCCCGGCCGGCGGGGCCAGGCAGGATAGGCTTGCGGCCAGCAGGCTCAGGCTGCGGGTGACCGGCTTTTTCATGCGCATGGTGGTGTCCTAATACAGCTCGGCTATCAGCAGGGCCGATGCCGTGAATTCCTTGAGCGGCAGGCGCGAGCCGGCCAGCTTTACCGGAACGGCTTCCAGCGTCGGCGGGGATTGCGAGGCGTCCAGTTTGATTTCCTGGGCAATATTCAAGACAAAATCCGGGTAGTTTTTCAGGATCAGCTTGATGCCTAGATCGGGCACCGAAGATTGCACCGCGGCTTTGTCGAATTCTGTGGCCACGCCCCTGACCGTCAGCTTCATTCGCCACGTCATGCTCGGCTGATTCATGCCTGGGCAATCGATTTGATAGGGAACGATCTGTTTGTAGTGGTCGCCGTCGATCTTGCTCGTACTGATATTCTGCTTGAATGCAACCTCGATACGCCTGCCGTTGTCGCTGACGGTGCAGGGAGGGGGAGTCACCAGGTAGCCGCTGAATCTCATGTTCGGCTGTTCAGCATGGCTGCCTGCAGACGCAAGGACGGCCAACAGCGCGCCGGGGAGGGCGACTCGGGCCAGTAGTCGGAAACGATATGTCATTGATAGTCCACTACCATGGTGGCCGAGGCACTGAACTCGCCGCCCGTAATCGTTCCTTCGCTATGCGCGACCAGAACGGCTTCCAGCTTTGGAGGCGAGGCGGCCGTCAAGGAAAACCAATCGTTCAGCGCGAGAAGGGTCGTGTCCCGCCTCAGGGCGATGCCTAGACTGCTTTGGCTCGGAATGCCGAGCAGTTTGGGGTTGAAGCTGGCGCCCTCGCCAGAGATCTTCATATTGAGGGGGTAGGATTGGGCACGCCGGCAGTCGAGCGTATAGCGGATCTGCGTGATCTTGTATTGCTTCCCGTCGATTCTGGAAATCTGCACATCGCCAAACGGGATGTCGATGGGCTTATTGTTGTTGATGATGCAGGGTATTTTTGCTCGGATAGTCCCGGAGATTTCGACGCGGACGTGATTATTGGCGATTGCAGTTTGAGCCAGCGACAGCGACGCGGGGGCCATTAGCAGGATCGCGGTCAGGCACGTGCGCAGTGGGCTGCCAATGTCCCCCGGATGCGGGATGCGGGGCGAGGCGGTGGTGTCAGGCATAGGTCACATAAAGGTTGATGTACGCATTCAGGTCAATGGGCCGTCCCAACCCGGTCTCCTGATTCATGGTTCCTTCCCTGCGGATGGGGCTGCGCGTTCAGCGGCGGCCCTCCACCGGCTTGGCCGTGCATTCGGCGCCCGAGCAATGGAACTCCAGCTGCGGCCGTCCGCCGTAGTCATTGACATAGGTCAGGACGGGCTTTTCGCCCAGCACCTTAACGCCGATACTCAAGGGCGCTTTCGATTGCGGGGCGAGCATCAAGGGTTCAAATGCGTCCGGGGTTTTGCCGTTGGCGCGATCCGAGGCATCGATAAGCGTGATGTAGAAGGGCGTGGGGTTGTTTACGACGTAGTTGTCACCTTGACGCGTCAAGGTCAGGCGCTCTTGCCAAGGCGTGGACGAGGCGATCGGTGCCTTGCTGAGCGCCGGCGGCCGATAAAAGAGTTTGACGCGCGTTTGCAGCGCGATTTGCAGGGTGTTTGCCTTGTCACTCCGCGGAGGTACTTCGCGCAAGTTGAAGTAGAAGATCGATTCACGGTCTTGCGGCAATTGCGCCAACTCCGGCAACCCCTGGATCTTTACCTGGCTCTTGCCGCCCGGCTCAAGGCGCTGGATAGGGGGCACCACCACCAGGGGCGAACTGATCTTCTCGTCGCGCTCATTTTCGATCCAGGCTTGCGCCAGGTACGGCAACTGTTCGTTCTGGTTGCTGATGCTCAAGCTGACGGATTTGTTCTGGCCGTTGAATACGACGCGAGTGCGATCCAGTGACACTGCGGCGGTCGCGTACTGCGCGGTAAACAGCGTGGCCAATGAGAGCAGGGCAAGAGAGGAAATGAACTTGATTTTCATGTTGAAGGGTACGGCCTGTTGTGAGGGTTGATGGGGTGGGTGCATGCCAGGGAGCAGGGCGCGCCTAGGACCCGCACTCGTAGGCTTGACGCAGGGCAGGAGAATCCGCTTCGGTCGCAATGGTGAACAGGCAGGGCTTGTTGCCGCTCCACTCAACGGTCATGACTTCGCCGGCCTGCATGCCGCTCAGGTAGACCTGCCCGTCGTCGCCGACGATGCCGGCTTCCTGACCGCGGCGGTTTTTCACGCTGACGCCGAAGGGCGCAGGCGTGCCGTCGGATAGCCGCAAGGCGATCATCCCCTTTTCGCCGGAGATGACCTCCAGGCTGCGGTAACCGATGGCGCCCTCCGTCAGCGTGGCCTGGGTGACCGAGCGCAAGGCTTCCACGTTGTCGGGCAGGTGGTCCAGGTCGATGGAGGCTTGGTTGCGGTAGTAGCTGTTGACATCCGTGATCACGGCCTTGCCGAACCCGTTCGTTTCAGTGGCCACGCCGTTGCCACGCACGGGAACGCCGCCAACGCCGTCGGTGTCGACCATCAGGCGGGTTCCGCCCGGCGAGACGCTGCGGTGCAGGGCGGCGCCGCGTGTGGTCACCGTCGCGCCGCCCTCCAATGACAAGCCCATCGAGCTGTACGCGCCTGTCTGATGGCTGGCGCTGACCACGGCTCGAGCCCAGGATCCGTCGTATGACAGGTAGCCTTGCGCGGTATTGCCACCGTTTCCATGGCCTGCGCTGATCATGTAGTTGCTGCGATCGTTCAGCCTGCTGTAGTAGCCCACGTCATGCGTGGAGCCGCTGCGGTTTGACGACGCGCTATAGCTGAGTGAACCCTTTTCACCGAAAGGAATGCTGAGCGACAGGTACATGCCGTTATCCGACGTGTGATAGGCCTGATTGCTGTAGCCCGTCACCGACACGCTCAGGTTCTTCAAGCGTCCAATGTCGAAGTAGCGCGAGGCAGACAGGCTGTAGCGCTTGTTCACGGGACCATTCCAATAGTTTTGATGGCTGTAGTTGAGATACACGTTGGTGCCCAGGTCGCGGAATTGCTTGCTGAACGAGATCGTGTACATCTCTTTGCTGCGATTGATGGGGTTGCCCTCGTATCGGGCATTGAGCACGTCATTCAGGCTCGTGAAGTTCTTCTGCGAAAACCGGTAGCCCGCAAATGTGACCTGGCTGTCGTATTCGTCGAACCGCTTCGAGTAACTGACCCGATAGGACTTCCCCATCAGTGCCCGGCGTTCGCCGCCGACCACGGCGCGCGATTGCGTGACGTCAAATGACACGGCGCCGAATGCCAGCAGGTCGCGGCCCACGCCAAGGGCGACGGCGCCATAATCCTTCGCGCCGAGGGCACCGCCAAAGAGCGACCAGCCGTTGCTTACGCCCCAGGAAAATTCGCCAGTTCCGAACACGGGGCCTTGCAAGCGGTGGTTCCACTCGGAAGGCTTGCCCGTCGCCAGATTGAAGCGCAGGCTTCCTGGTCGCGACAGGTAAGGGATGCTGGCAGTTGCGACCCGGAAATTCTGATGGCTGCCATCTTGCTCTTCAACGCTGACATCCAGGTTGCCGCTGACGGCGTCATTGAGGTCCTGGATGCGGAACGGCCCCGGAGGCACCTGGGTCTCGTACAGGACACGTCCTTGTTGCCGTACCACCACGCGCGCGTTGCTGCGCGCCACGCCCGTGATTTCAGGCGCGTAGCCGCGCAGGTTCGGCGGCAGCATGCTGTCATTGGTGGCGAGGCTGGCGCCCGTATAGCGAAAGCCCCCGAACAGGTTGGAGTTCAGATAGTCTTCCCCGACGATCAGGCTGGATTTCCACCCGGGAATGGCGCGCATGGCATAAAAGCGGCTCCAGTCGAACCGCTGCTTTGATGGCCGGCCGGAGCCGCGTTCGGCCTGGGCCTGCCAATCCGCGCGCAGACGCCAGGCTCCGATGTTCATGCCTGTCGTGCCGTTGCCGCTGAGATAGGAGCTGCGGTCGCCTTCACGGGAACGCCGGGTGGTTTGCGCGTTCAAGTTGTAGTCCAGCACGGCGCCCGCAATGCCGTCGTCCCATCTGGAGGGTGGGTCCCAGTTAGGCGCGGTGTATTCCAGATCGGCTTGCGGCACGATCACGTAGATCGCAGCCTTGCCCAGGCTGGTGTTGACCTGCATGCCGGGTATGCTGCTGGTATCCAGACAGGCGCCGTCGTTCCACCACGCCAGCTTGTTGATCGCGTCCTGGCGCAGGCCGAGTTCGGCGACGTGTTCGGGCGCCAGGCACGCAAGACTGCCGCGCGGATCGTCGGGGGGGGCCATGAAATGGATGAGAGTGTCGGATAACCGCTGCTGGTTCACATGCAGCGCCAGGTTGTACGCGCCAGGCATGATGTAGTTCGCGCGGGAGAACAGGCTAAGGTCGATGTTCTGCCGGTCTTTCAGATCCAGCACATCCATGTTGAACTGGACTTCATTGGATGCCTGCGAGAGGCTGGCCGCCAGGCATAGGGCGGTGCTCATCAAACCCTTGCGATAAATCACTTCTTTGGCCTCTGGGGGTATCGTGACGCGCCCCTGCGAATCCGCCCGCATGGTGCGAGCGGAGGCTGGAGCCGGCCTTCGGCACAGCTCCAGGTTCTGCTGCGTGCGGGTTACTTGTAGGCCAGGGTGAAGTTCACCGCGGCGTGGAATTCGCCCGGAACGAGGTTGACGTCCTGCTTGCCCTGCTGGCCGTCATCTTCTTGCTCGCCTTGCAGGAAGGCCTGGAATTCCAGCGAGGGCGTGGTGGTGGAGATCTTCGTGGCGGACGACTCGTGACCCATCTTGATCAATTCGCCGCGTCCGTCAGCGATACCCAGGCTGGCGCCCCGGGCCGCGCCCTGGATGGCGACCAGACCTTCATAGGCGGCGGACGGCGTGCCGGTCTGGAACGTTGCGGTGACGCTGTTCTTGACGTCTGTCAGGTCGCATCCAAGCAGGTTGATCTTGAACGACTTGGGCGTGGACTTCTTGCCGCCCTTGAGTTCGGCGCTGGCGATCTGGTCCATCCGGATGGTTTGATTGACGGAGTCGCTGGCGATCGAGCAAGGCGCTTCGACGATCGATCCTTCGAAACGGACCTCGCCGCTGGGAGTGTCTGCGGCGAAGGCGGCGGTGCAAGCCGTGCCGAATGCAATCGATGCGATCAGGCGAGCCAACTGATTTTTTTTCATCACAATGTCCTTGGATAGTGGTTGCAGCTTTCGAGCCGGATGTTCCGCGTTCGCTGCCCTGGGGAGCCACAAAGGGCGGCGAGCGTTTGGGAACCACCTCGTGTTGAAGCTGAAAGCAGTGTAGGAATTGGGACGTTCGTGAGAAATAGGATGCGTAGCAGGGTTATGTAGGAAATTTCCTAAGCGGGCCGCTGGCATGTCGCGTGATGTGTAGAGACGCAAACATTGAAATAATCCGCCCCCCTTTTGCGGCCGGCATGCGGCTCGTGCCGTCTTCTTTGCACTAAAATTCCCCGTCCTCAGGTGCGCCGCTGCGTGCGACGCGTTCGGTATTACCGATCGCCGGAGGTTTCTTCTTGAGATAGGCCAATCCCCACATGAACACAGTCTTAATCGTTGACGACCATCCGGTGCTACGCCTTGCCGTGCGCATGCTGTTGGAGACGAACGGCTTTCGGGTAGTGGGCGAGGTCGGCAACGGCATTGATGCCGTACAGATGTTCCGGGACCAGTCGCCAGATGTGGTGATCCTGGACATCGGCATTCCGAAGCTGGATGGCCTGAGCGTGATCGGGCGGATGCGCGGCATCGATCCGCGTAGCCATATCCTGGTGCTTACCTCGCTGTCGTCCGAAGCGTTTTGCCATCGGTGCATGCAGGCGGGCGCCAAGGGGTTCGTCTGCAAAGACGAAGATCTGAACAAACTGGTCAGCGCGATCAAGGCCGTGATGGCGGGGTACAGCGTGTTCCCGTCCACGGCGGTAGCGCCGGAGCACGGGCAGCTGTCCGAGGGGGCGATGATCAAGAGCTTGTCGGACCGCGAGATGACTGTGCTGCAATATCTTGCGCAGGGGCGGTCGAACAAGGAGATCGGGGATTTGCTGCTGCTGAGCAACAAGACGGTCAGCACCTACAAGACGCGTTTGCAGCAAAAGCTGGGCATGACGTCGGTGCTGGAGCTTGCCGATTTCGCGAAGCGCAATGCGCTTCTGGGAGATGGCGAAGGCGCCTGAGGCGGGCTCAGGCGCCGGGTCGACAAGCGGGCTTAGTACGGGCCGGTGCCGGATTGCACCGGTTTTGCGTCTTTGAACTCCCCCGCCAGCTTTTCGGCCGCGCGAGCCAAGAGCACGGCGTCCACGCCCACGGCCACGAAGGTCGCGCCCAGCGTCAGGTAATGCTTGGCCTGCGCCACGCCGCTGTGCAGGATGCCGGCGGCTTTGCCGGAACGCACGATGCGGGTGATGGCGTCGTCGATCGTCTTCAGGACCTCAGGGTGTTCCGGCTGGCCCAGATAGCCCATGCTGGCGGACAGGTCGGCCGGGCCGATGAACGCCCCGTCCACGCCGTCCACCGCCAGGATCTCGTCCAGCGCCTCGATGCCAGCGGGTGTTTCGATCTGCACCAGCACGCACATCTGGTCGTTGGCGCGTTCCAGATAGTTGGGGATGCGGTTCCAGCGCGATGAACGCGCCAGCGCGCTGCCCACGCCGCGGATGCCGGCGGGCGGGTAGCGCACCGCAGCCACAGCCGCCGCGGCTTCCTCGGCGGATTGGATCATCGGAATAAGCAAGGTCTGTGCGCCCGTATCCAGGATCTGCTTGATCTGCACCGGATCGTTCCAGGCCGGGCGCACGACGGGCGCCACCGGATAGGCCGCTACCGATTGCAGTTGCGACAGCGTGGTCTGCAACGTGTTGGGGGCGTGTTCGCCGTCGATCAGGAGCCAGTCGAAGCCGGCGCCCGCGACGATTTCCGAGGTATAGGCGCTGGCCAGGCCGGCCCACAGGCCGATCTGGGGTTTACGGTCGCGCAAGGCTTGCTTGAAGGTATTTGCGAGGATGTCCATGGACTGCATGCCGTGTTAGATGAAATGACAGTTGACGGAACCCAGCACGCCGTAATCGACACTGAATGTGTCGCCGGGCCGGGCGGCTACCGGCCGGGTGAACGACCCCGACAGGATGATCTCTCCGGCCTCCAGCGCGACGTCATGGGCGGCCAGCTTGTTAGCCAGCCATACTACGCCATTGGCGGGGTGATTCAAGACGCCGGCGGCTACGCCGGTTTCCTCGATGACGGCGTTGCGTGACAGGATGGCGCCGATCCAGCGCAGGTCCATGTCGCCGATCTTCACGGGCCGTCCGCCCATCACCACGCCCGCGTTGGCGGCGTTGTCCGCGATGGTGTCGAAGACCTTGCGCGGGCGCTTGGTGTCGGGATCGATGCCGTGCGAGCGCGCGTCGATGATCTCCAGCGCGGGGATCACATAGTCGACGGCGTCATACACCTGGAACAGCGTCACGTTGGGGCCCTGCAGGCGCTTGCCCAGCACGAAGGCCAATTCGACTTCCAGGCGCGGCAGGATGAAGCGGTCGGCCGGGATATTGCCGCCATCCTCGAAAAACATGTCGTCCAGCAGGATGCCGAAGTCGGGTTCCTCGATCTGGGACGCCTGCTGCATGGCGCGGGAGGTCAGCCCGATCTTGTGGCCGCGCTTGACGCGGCCCTCCGCCAGTTTGATATCCATCCACGCGCGCTGAATGGCGTAGGCGTCGGCAATGCCGATGTCCGGATGTTCCAGCGAGATCTGGCGGATCTGCGTACGGGTGCGTTCGGCGTCATGCAGGCGCGCGGCGATGGCGCGCACGGTTCGGGTGTCTAGCATCGGGTGTCCAGGGTGAATCAGGAGGGGAAGGGGGCTAGCGTGTTGACGAGTCGTCCCACGCCTTCGATTTCGGTCACGACCTCGTCGCCGGGCATGACGTTGACGATGCCGTCGGGCGTGCCTGTCAGGATCAGATCGCCGGGAGACAGCGTCATGAAGCCGCTGAAGTACTCGATCAGCGCGGGCACGTCGAACACCATGTCGCGCGTGTTGCCGCGCTGGGTCTCGATGCCGTTGACAGTGGTGCGCAGGTTCAGGTTCATGGGATCGGGCACGTCGTCGCGGTCCACCAGCCAAGGGCCCAGCGGCGTGCAGGTGTCGCGGCTTTTCACGCGCAAGTTGGGGCGATACCAGTTTTCCAGGTAGTCGCGCAGCGCGTAATCGTTGGCCACCGTATAACCCGCCACATAGTCATAGGCCTGGTCCCGCCTGACCCGGCGGGCCGTCTTGCCGATCACCACCGCCAGCTCGCATTCATAGTGCATGAAGGCAACGTCGGCCGGGCGCAGGGTCTGGGCACGATGCCCGACGAAGGTGTTGGCGGCTTTCAGAAAGCCCAGCGGTTCGTCCGGCGCTTTGAACGCCAGCTCCTTGGCATGGTCTGCATAGTTGATGGCCAGTGTGAACGTCGTGCGGGGTTCGATGGGCGGTAGCCAGGAGACGGCGGCTTCGGACAGGACGCGGCCGTCGGCCAGGCGGACGTGGCCCGGATCCGCCTCGGTCGCCGCATGGATGGCGCCTTCGTAAACGATGCGTGCGTGTTTCATGGCGCGGTCCTCAGGCGGTGGCGGCGGCCAGCCGGTTGCTCAGCGTGCCGACCTGCGGGATTCGGATGTCATAGCGCTGGCCGGTGCGCAGGCGCGGCGCGTTGTGGGGCGCGCCGACCAGCAGGATGTCGCCAGCGTCGAAACTCATGAACTGCGTGACATGGGCGATCAGTTGCGCAACCGGGCGGACCAGGTCGGCCGTACTGACGCGCTGCGCCAGCGCGCCATCCACGTGGATTTCGATCTCCAGCGCGTCGGGATCGGCGACGGAGGCGGCCGGCGCCAGCTCACGGCCGATGGGGCAGAAGCCGTCGCGGCATTTCTGCTTCAGGGCGGGCCGGAAGTAGCTGGCGTGCGGTACGGAAATGTCGGCTACCACGCGATAGCCCGCCACGTACGCCAGCGCGTCGGCCTCGCCGACCCGGGTGGCGCGGCGCGAGAACACCACGCCCAGGCAGGCGGCCACTTCCACCTCGTCCACGTCGGCCGGCAGCGTGATGACGTCGCCGTCCTGCGCATAGGTGTTGGCGGGTTTGATAAAGAGCACCGGCGCCTTGGGCGGGGCGTTGTAGGGCGGCGCGTCCATCGCGCCGTCCAGCGCCTCCAGGGACTGGCGCGTGTTCAGCGCGGCGCCCACCACGGTTCTAGGCGGGGCGGCCAGTGCGGCGGCGGCGTCGGCGGCGCGCGCGGCGAGATAGTCGCGGTAGTTGTTCACCTTGTAGTTCAGCACGGCGTCGGCCTCTTCGATCTGCATCGAGATGCCCAACGGATTCGCGTCCATGTGCGGCGCCAGCGCGGCCGTCAGGGCCTGGAACACGCGTTCACCCAGCGCAGCCTTTTGCGCGTCGCTGCGCCCGTGCCCGATGCGCAGTACGACGTGGACAAAGGCGTTGTCCGGGTGGCCGTCGACAATCAGGTAATCGTCCACGCGCAGGGCCCGTGTGCGGGCCCCGGCCAGCGGGAACAGGGTGCCGTCGCCGACGGCGGCATCCTGCACGGTGCGCATCAGCGCGCGCGTATCCAGCTTCAGGTTGCCGGAATACTCAATCCAGATGTGGGGCATGTCGTCTCGCCGGGCATATAGTTATCATGTTAACTATCATAGTGAAAAAGGCCGGAGGCGGCAACGCATGAAAGGGATCGGGAAGACGGGGCGGGATCGGGATTTCCCGCCGTTGACAGCGCGTCGCCGCCCGCATAATGTTAACGTGTTAATTAAATGGGCCGGACGGAATTCAGCGCCGCGGCCAGGCACGAGGAGCGCACGTGAGCATCAAACACTGGATCAATGGCAAGCAGGTCGATAGCGCGGACCGCTTCGTCACCTATAACCCGGCCACCGGCGATGCTATCGAGGAGGTCGCCGCGGGAGGCCAGGCCGAGATCGACGCCGCAGTGGCCGCGGCAACCGATGCGTTCCCCAAGTGGGCCAATACGCCCGCCAAGGAGCGTGCCCGCCTGATGCGCCGATTGGGCGAACTGATTGACCAGAACGTACCGCAGTTGGCTGACCTGGAAACGCGGGATACGGGTTTGCCGATCTCGCAGACCCGCAAGCAGCTGATCCCGCGCGCTTCCGAGAACTTCAATTTCTTTGCCGAGGTCTGCACGCGGATGAACGGCCATACGTACCCGGTGGACGACCAGATGCTGAACTACACGCTATACCAGCCGGTCGGCGTGTGCGCGCTGGTGTCGCCCTGGAACGTGCCATTCATGACTGCTACCTGGAAGACGGCGCCGTGCCTGGCGCTGGGCAATACCGCTGTGTTGAAGATGTCGGAATTGTCGCCGTTGACGGCCGACCAGTTGGGCAGGCTGGCGCTTGAGGCCGGCATTCCGGCGGGCGTGCTGAACGTGGTGCAGGGCTATGGCGCCACGGCGGGCGACGCGCTGGTGCGCCATCCCGGCGTGCGCGCCATTTCTTTCACGGGCGGCACGGTGACAGGCAAGAAGATCCTGGCCAGCGCGGGCGGCATCAAGAAATACTCGATGGAGCTGGGCGGCAAGTCGCCAGTCCTGATTTTCGACGACGCGGACGTGGAACGCGCGCTTGACGCGGCGTTGTTCACTATCTTTTCGCTGAACGGGGAACGGTGCACGGCCGGTTCGCGTATCTTCGTCCAGCAAAGCATCTACGACGATTTCGTGCGCAAGTTCGCCGCGCGCGCCGAGCGGCTGGTGGTCGGGGATCCGGGCGACGAGGCCACCCACGTGGGCGCGATGATCACGCGCCAGCACTGGGAAAAGGTGACGGGCTATATCCAGCTGGCTGAGCAGGAGGGCGCCCGCATCCTGGCGGGCGGCGCGGGCAAGCCGGCGGGTCTGCCCGCCCATCTGGCCGGTGGCAATTTCGTGCGCCCGACCGTGCTGGCCGACGTCGACAACCGCATGCGTTGCGCGCAGGAAGAGATTTTCGGCCCGGTCGCCTGCCTGATCCCGTTCAAGGACGAGGCCGAGGGCCTGGCGCTGGCGAACGACGTGAAGTACGGGCTGGCCTCCTACATCTGGACGAGCGATATTGGCCGCGCGCACCGTTTGGCGCGCGGCATCGAAGCGGGCATGGTGTTCATCAACAGCCAGAACGTGCGCGATCTGCGCCAGCCGTTCGGCGGCACGAAGGAGTCGGGTACGGGGCGGGAGGGCGGCGAATACAGCTACGAGGTGTTCGCCGAAATCAAGAACGTGTGCGTGTCGCTGGGTCACCACCCCATCCCGAAATGGGGCGCATAAGCCCCAGGAACCAGGAGACAACCATCATGGGTAAGCTTGCACTGGCGGCCAAGGTGACGCATGTGCCGTCGATGTACCTGTCGGAACTTCCCGGCAAGCACCAAGGCTGCCGCGAGGCGGCCATCCAGGGGCACCGCATCATCGGCGAGCGTTGCCGCGATCTGGATGTGGACACGATCGTGGTGCTGGACGTGCATTGGCTGGTCAATGGCGGCTATCACGTGAACGCCAACCGACGCTTCCAGGGGCGCTACACCAGCAACGAGCTGCCGCATTTCATCAAGGACATGGATTACGCCTACCAAGGTAATCCCGAGCTGGGGCGGCGCATCGCCGAGTGCGCCAACGCGGCCGGCGTGGGCACGCGTTCGCATGAGATCGATAGCCTGGAATTGGAATACGGCACGCTGGTGCCGATGCGCTACATGAACGGCGACGGCCGCTTCAATGTCGTGTCGGTGGCTGCCTGGTGCGCGTGGCATGCGCTGGACGACAGCCGCCGTTTCGGGGCGGCGCTGCGCCAGGCCATCGAGGCCAGCGACAGCCGCGTCGCCGTGCTGGCCAGCGGCTCGCTGTCGCATCGCTTCAACGACAACGGCAGTCCGGAGGCCGCCATGCACCAGATCAGCCGCGAGTTCTTCCGTCAGGTGGATCTGCGCGTGGTCGAGCTGTGGCGGCAAGGGGACTGGAAGACGTTCTGCGCGATGCTTCCGGAGTACGCCGAGCTGTGCGTGGGCGAAGGCGGCATGCACGACACAGCCATGCTGCTGGGATTGCTGGGTTGGGAGGGCTATGACAAGCCGGTGGAGATCGTCACCGATTACTTCACCAGTTCCGGTACCGGGCAGATCAACGCGATCTTTCCGGTGCCGGCTTGAGTCACGGCTCGCCGGATTCGCGCGATGCCGGCGCGTCGCGCTTGATCAGGTCGACCATGGCGTCGACGTCGCGGTACAGGCGTTCCAGCAATTCCTTGCCGATCTTGCTTTCGATTTCTTGATACTTCGCGTCCACCTGCGGGCGCATGCGGTCGATCAGCTTGTTGCTTTTGGGGGTCAGGGATATTTCCTGGCGGCGCTGATCGGCGCTGGAGCGCACGCGCTTGATCAGGCCTTGCTCTTCCATGCCGGCCAGCATACGGGTCAGGCTGGGGCTGAGGATCTGGCAGCTGCGGGCGATCTGGTTAGGTTCCATCGAGCCGACTTCGCTCAAGGTGCGCAACACGCGCCATTGTTGTTCAGTGACGCCCGCCGCATGCAGAATGGGGCGGAAATGCGCCATCAGGGTTTCGCGCGCGTAAAGCAGCAGGTGGGGAAGATTGCGGTGGTGGAAGCTCGGACTCATGGCGGCTATGTTAGCAAGAAGCCTCCCATTTCCTGACCAAATATTTGCGTGCGTCTTGCGCGCCACACCGCCATCGGCGCCGCGTGGGACGGGGCCGATGGTCGGGGACAGGGCGGGGGTCAGGCCGGGTTCTGCTGAGCCAGTTCCTGCAGGTCGTCGGGCAGGGTCAGGTCCGGCGCGCCTTGTTGCAGTTCGCGCAACGCCTGGATGGCTTCGTCCTGCTGGTCGTCCTGGACCAACGCGCGGATATGGGCCACGCGCGCCTCGACGTCCTGTTCGCTGAACGCCACGACTTCGGTGGCCGTGGCTTCGGCCTGCTGCGCCGTTTCGCTGGCGGCAGTTTCCGGGGCAGCGGGGGCAGCCTGGGGTTGGTTTGCGGCCGTGTCGGCCGGGGACGCTACGACGCGCTGGGTGGCGGGCGGCAGGGCCTGTTTACCCGTCAGCGCTTCGGCCAGCGCGGCAGGGGCCGGCGCAAGCGAGCGGTCGGTGCTGGTGCCGACGTCGTGGGGAGCCACCAGTTGCGCGGTCACGTCCTGCATGTCGGCGCTTTCGCGCATGTCGGTCCAGGCGAACAGCCCGGCCACCATCGCGGCGCATGCTGCCGCAGCCCAGCCGGGATGCCAGCTGTGGCCGGGGTGCCAGGTACGGCGCACCGCCGCGTCAAGTTCGGGACTGGTCCCGGGTCTGGGCTTACGGTACAGGGCGCGCAGCTCCCGGTCATCGTCTTCATCGAAAGGGGGGCGATAGGTAATGCTCATGCGCGTACTCCTCGCGCATACGTCTGGTGGCTGGACGTATCCGCGTTTGACCTTTGCTGGGCGCTGCGCCGGTGGGCCGGCGGTCTCGTCGTGGCTAGGGTCGTGTTCCGGTTTATGCGGCCTCGGCAAAGACCGCAGGGCGATTGCGCCGCGATTCCCGTTGCTGCGCCCGTGGTGAAGGGCGTTCGGCACCGGGTATGCCGTCCTGATCGGACGGTTCGACAATGCGCTGCACCCGTTGATTATGCGCGATTTGTAGAAATCCGGCAGGGAATTTCTTCTATTTGCATGATGTAACTTTGGACTGTCCCCGTTAGTGAAAGCGAAATGACAGATTGGCGCGCCGGTCCGGTGCAATCAGGCGCGGGGGCGCCTTTGGTGCGCGCGTCGTGCGCTGGAAAGACGGGTTGCCGGTACACTTTCGCGCATGGCCAAATCCCGAACCGTATACGTGTGCGCCGACTGCGGCGGCACCACCCCGAAGTGGCAGGGCAAATGCCCGCATTGCAACGCCTGGAACACCCTGGAAGAAACCGTGGAATCGTCGTCGCCCGCGGCGGCGGCGCACCGCTACGCGCCACTGGCATCGGCCAGCCCCGTGCGCAGCCTGTCTGAGATCGAAGCGCGCGAAACGCCGCGCCAACCCACCGGGCTGGACGAGTTCGACCGAGTACTGGGCGGCGGCCTGGTGGCCGGCGCGGTGGTGTTGATCGGCGGCGATCCGGGCATCGGCAAATCCACGCTGCTGCTGCAGGCGCTGGCCTCGATGTCCCAGAGCGCCAACGTGCTGTATGTCACGGGGGAGGAATCCGCCGAGCAAGTCGCATTGCGCGCTCGCCGGCTGGACTTGCAGACCGGCAACGTCAACCTGCTGGCCGAGATCCGGCTGGAGGCCATTCAGGCTGCGGTGTCCGAGCAGAAGCCGACCGTCGCCGTGATCGATTCGATCCAGACCCTGTACAGCGGCGAACTTAGCGCGGCGCCCGGCTCGGTGTCGCAGGTGAGGGAATGCGCGGCGCAGTTGACGCGTCTGGCCAAGCAGACGGGCATCGCCATCGTCATGATCGGCCACGTCACGAAAGACGGCGCATTGGCAGGCCCGCGCGTGCTGGAGCACATCGTCGACACCGTGCTGTATTTCGAAGGCGATACGCATTCGTCGTTCCGGCTGGTGCGTGCGTTCAAGAACCGCTTTGGCGCGGTGAACGAACTGGGCGTCTTCGCGATGACCGACAGGGGCCTGCGCGGCGTGGCCAATCCTTCCGCGTTGTTCCTGTCGCAGCACGAGCAGCAGGTGGCCGGTTCCTGCGTGATGGCCACGCAAGAAGGCACGCGTCCGTTGCTGGTCGAGATCCAGGCGCTGGTAGACAGTTCCCATGCCCCCAATCCGCGCCGCCTGACGGTCGGCCTGGAAGGCAACCGGTTGGCCATGCTGCTGGCAGTGCTGCACCGGCACGCCGGCGTCACCACCTTCGACCAGGACGTCTTCGTCAACGCGGTGGGTGGGGTACGCATCACGGAGCCGGCGGCGGACTTGCCGGTGCTGCTGGCCATCATGTCATCGCTACGCGACAAACCGCTGCCGCGCGGCCTGATCGCTTTCGGCGAGGTCGGCCTGGCGGGTGAAATCCGGCCAGCGCCGCGCGGGCAGGAGCGCTTGCGCGAAGCGGCCAAGCTGGGTTTTTCCATCGCGCTCATCCCCAAGGCCAACGCACCGCGCCAGCCCATCGAAGGGCTGGAGATCTGGGCGGTGGACCGCCTGGACGCCGCGCTGGACAAATTGCGTTGACGCCCTGGTCCGGCGTCAGCCGGGCGGGGGCTGCTTGAACATTCCATTTTGAATCGCCCATCCTGGACAAGGCCGGGTCTGCTGGAGCAAGACGTGAGTCTGTTTGTTATTACCGCGTGCCTGGCCGCGGGTGGCCTGATTGGTTTCATGGGCGGCGCGCTGGGCATCGGAGGCGGGCTCATCGCCATCCCGGCGCTCGTGCTGCTGATGGGAATGTCGCAGCAGCTGGCTCAAGGCACGGCGCTGATCATGGTGCTGCCCGCCATCACGATGGCGGTGCGCAAGTACAACCAGCAGACGCGGATCGACAAGCGCGTGGCCGCCGCAGGCGCGGCGGGGGCCGTGGTCTTTACCTGGGTGGGGGCGCGGCTGGCGCTGGGCATTGATTCCAGCGTGCTGCGCCAGAGCTTCGCCGTGTTCCTGTTCTTCATCGCCTTGTTTTACGTCTGGCAGACCTGGCGCGCGAGGCGTCCCGCAGCGCGACGTCCGCAGGCCGACAAGGGCCCTGCGCCCGTCTTCACCCCGCGTCGCGCGAGCGTGCTGGGCATACTGTGCGGCACGCTGGGCGGATTCTTCGGTGTCGGTGGCGCGGTGCTGGCCGTGCCCATTATCACGTCGGTCTTCCGCTTGCCCCAAACCACCGCGCAAGCCTTGGCGCTGAGCATGGTGATTCCCGGGTCGACCATCGCGCTGATCACCTACGCTTGGGCAGGGCAGGCGGATTGGATAGTGGGCCTGCCGCTGGCCATCGGTAGCCTGCTGTTCGTGCCGGTCGGCGTGAAGCTGGCGTACCGGCTTCCTGAACGCAAGCTGAGAATCTGCTTTGCGGCGATGCTGTTCGCCACCGTGGCGCTGCTGGCGTTCGAGGCGTGAATGCGCTGCGGGCCGCCGCGTATTAGCAAACGTTAGCGTCCGAAATTTTGTGGTTCCGGGTTGAACCTTCCGGATGCACCTCCTTCAAACGGAGTACGGGGTAAGCGGCGATGTTGCCGCCCCGTGTCGAAAGAGGCTTCGGCCTTTTGCATTCAGGAGTTCATGAAATGACGACTCACTCCCGTATCGCTGCGTTCTTGTCCACCTCGGCCTTGTGCCTCGGTCTTGCTGCTGCGCCTTCGGCGTTCGCAGCGGGCGCCGATGCCTCGGCCAAGGGGGGCGATACCAAGACCCAGGCGCAGCACAAGCACCACAAGTCTGACAAGACGTCCGCCAAGCCGGCGGCCGCCAAGTCGGGCACCGCCTCGAAGATGGACCATTCCGGCGCCTCGACGCCGGCGAAGTAGGCAAGGGGCTGTAAAGCCCGAAAAGTAGTTCCTTTGCAGGAAGACTGCCGGCTCCGCGAGACCGGAAAGTCGAAAGCCTCTCGGTATGGGCACCGAGAGGCTTTTTCGTTTGGGCGGCGCGTCTGCGGCATGTTGCCGCCACGGCGCCACGTCACCGTCGCGCCAGGGGGCTCATTCCACCGGCGTGATCACGCGGCCGGTGTCGAAGTAGGCCTGGAGGTTCTCCAGCATCAGGTTCTCCATGGCCAGGCGCGTCTCGAACGTGGCGCTGCCGATGTGCGGCAGGACGACGGCGTTGTCGCTCGTGGTCAGGGCTTGCGGCACTTTGGGTTCATGTTCGAACACGTCCAGCGCGGCGCACCCCAGTTTGCCGGATTCCAGGGCGGCCACCAGCGCGGTCTCGTCGATGACCGGGCCGCGCGCGATGTTGACGATGATGCCCTTGGGGCCCAGCGCTTCAAGAACCGGCTGGTTCACCAGGTGGCGGGTGCTGGGGCCGCCTACGGTGGCCACGATCAGGAAGTCCGCCCATTTGGCCAGATCGACCAACGAGGCCTCGTAGCCGTAGGCGATATCGTCGCGCTTGCGGCGGTTGTGATAACGCACGTCCATGTCGAATCCGATGCCGCGTTTGGCGATCGCTTCGCCGATCCGGCCCAGGCCCACGATGCCCAGCTTCTTGCCGCTGACGCGCTGGCCCAGCGGGATGCTGCCGTGCACCTGGCCCCACTGGCCGGCGCGCACGAACCGTTCGCCCTGGCCCATGCGGCGCGCGCCCGCGATCAAGAGACCCCAGGCCAGATCCGCCACGCAGTCCGTCAGCACGTCCGGGGTATTGCTGACCTGCACGCCGCGCTGGCGGGCCGCATCCACGTCGATGGTCTCGTAGCCCACGCCCCAGCTGCAGATCGCCTTCAGGTCGGGCAGGGCGTTGATGAGTTCGGCGTTGGCGCCGAAGTTGGCCGATGTGACGACCGCCGTGATGCCCTTGCCGTGCTCTGCCAGCGCGGCCTGGCGGTCGGGGAATTTCCACAGCTCGACAACGTCGTACCGGTCGGCGAGGTTCTTGTTGGCGGAGGGGGAGCCGGCCAGCGAGCCGACCTGGATGATGCGATGCTTAGTGGTCATGTTGTCATACGAGTGGGTGGCGAAAACGGTCATGCTACTTGATTCAGCCTTGAAATCCGCTGAGGGGATGCCCGCAGGCACCCCCTTTGCGTGATTCCCGGGCGGTCCGCCGGCGCTTATTCCAGCTGGATGTTGGCCTTCTGTATGACGTCCTTCCAGCGCTTGACCTCGCCCTGCTGGAATGCGGTGAACTGCTGCGGCGTGTTGGCCACGACTTCAAAGCCCAGGCCTTGCAGCGTCTGCTCGGTCTTTGGGTCGCGCAGCGCGGTCTGCAGGGCCTTGGACAATTGCTGCACGACCGCGGGCGGGGTGCCCTTGGGCACGGCGAAGCCCTGCCAGGAATACACCACCATGTCCTTGATGCCGGCCTCGCCCAGGGTGGGTACGTTGGGCAGCTCGGGCGTGCGCGCATCGCCCGTGATGGCCAGGGCCTTCAGCTTGCCCGCCTTGATGTGGTTCTGCACCGCGCCCAGGTTCTGGAACGACACATTGACTTGCCCGCCGATCAGGTCCGCGATGGCGGCACCGCCGCCCTTGTAGGGCACGTCCACGCCCGTGCTGTCCGTGCGCTGGCGGAACAGCACGGCGGACAGGTGGTCGGACGAGCCCGTGCCCGATGAGGCGTACGAGACGCTGCCGGGATGCTTCTTCGCATAGTCGACCAATTCGGCGACGGTGCCGGCGGGAAAGGACGTGGCGGCGACCAGCACGTTGGGATTGCGCACGGCCTGCGTCAGGTATTCGAAATCCTTGCTGGGGTTGTACGACAGGTTCTTGTAGAGCGCCTCGTTGATGGCGAAGGTGCCGATCGAACCCACCATCATGGTGTAGCCGTCGGGCGTGCTGCGGGCCAAGGCTTGCGCGCCGATGGCGCTGTTGGCGCCCGGCTTGTTCTCGACCACGAAAGTCTGGCCCAGCAACTTCGACAGCGCGGGCGTGACCGAACGCGCGGTGATGTCGGAGGAGCCGCCCGGCACGAACGGCACGATCATGGTGACGGGTTTTTCGGGGTAGCCGGCGGCCTGGGCCGCCGGCCCGCCAAGCAGGGCGGCGCCTGCCGCGATGGCGCAGATCAGTTTATTCATGTTGTCTCCTGGTTCGCGTGATGATGGGAAGCCCGCCGCTCACGCGTTGCGCGCGGGCCTGGATCTGCGCCAGGTCAGTCGACCTTGGCGCCGGATGTTTTCACGACTTCCGCCCACTTCACGGTCTCTTGCGCCATGAACTGTTTGAATTGCGCCGGCGTGTTGCCCGAGGGCGTCGCGCCCTGGGCCTGCAATTGCGCGCGAACGGGTTCCTGCTGCAACGCGGCCGCCACGTCGCGCTGGATCTTGTCGACGATGGCGGGCGGCGTGCCCGCGGGCGCCAGCAACCCGAACCAGCTGGAAGCCTCGTACCCTTTCACGCCGGCCTCGGCTAGCGTCGGCACATCCGGCAGCGCGGGCGAGCGCGCGGCTGTAGTGACCGCCAGGGGACGCAGCTTGCCGCCCTTGATGTAGCCCATGGACGAGGGCAGGTTGTCGAAGATCAGATCAGCGGAACCGCCCATCACGTCGGTCAGGGCGGGGCTGCTGCCCTTGTACGGCACGTGCGTCATGCGGGTGCCCGTCATGCTCTGGAACAGTTCGCCCGACAGGTGGGTGGAGGTGCCGTTGCCGGTGGACGCCATGTTGACGCTGTCAGGATGGGCCTTCAGGTATTTGATCAGGTCCGCCACCGTGCGGATGCCGTGCTTGTCGGCGAACTTCGGGTTCAGTTCAAGAATGTTCGGTACCGGGATGACGAGCGTGACGGGCACGAAGTCCTTGACCGGGTCGTAGGGCAGCTTGGCGTAGACGGACTGATTGATCGCGTGCGTGCTGACGGTGCCCATCAACAACGTGTAGCCGTCGGCGGGCGCGCGTGCCGCTTCCGCCGAGCCGACGTTGCCGCCTGCGCCCGCCTTGTTGTCCACCACCACGGATTTGTTCCAGCTCTTGCCCAATTCGGCCGCCACGACGCGCGCGGCGATGTCCGCCGTGCCGCCCGCGGGGAAGGGCACGATGATCTTCACATCGCGTTCCGGATAGTCGGCTAGCGTGGGGGCGGCGGGCAGCAGGAAGGCGGTGGCCGTCAGCATGGCGGCAGTGAGTAGCCGGCTGCGCAGGGGGGCTGCTTGCATGGAACGTGTCTCCTTGGTGTGCGCGTGGCCGCGCATCGTTTGTGGGGAATTCCGCCCCAGGCGTTGCCCGGAGCGGCAAGCCGCAAGGCACGCGCGGCACCCTGCGTTTTGCTGCCGTCTTACTTGTAAAACAAATATAGGTATTGAGCTTATGGTTGTCAACCAAGTATACTTTTTTCACCTTACTCATCTGACAACTGGATCAGCCAGGAGCCCCGTCCATGAAAACTTCCCCGGTATCCGCCCAGGACTTGCAGCGTTCGGTCATTGCCGTGCCGCCGTTGGCCCGCCATGACGACCTTTCCTTGAACGAAGCCGCCAACAAGGCGTTGCTGGGCCATCTGGAAGCTGGCGGCGTGCGCAATGTGATGTACGGCGGCAACGCCAACTTCTACAACGTGGCCGTCAGCGAATACGCGCGCATCGTGGACATGCTTGCGGGCCTGGCGGGGTCGGACACGTGGATCCTGCCGTCGGTCGGGCCCGACTACGGCAAGATGATGGACCAGGCGGCGATCCTGCGGTCGCGCCCCTTTCCCACGGCGATGCTGCTGCCGATGTCGTTCCCGTACACGGACGCCGGACTGGCGGATGGGGTGCGGCGCTTCACCGACGCGTTGGGCAAGTCCGCCGTGGTCTACATCAAGTCGGCGGACTATCTGGCGCCGGGCACGGCCGCGCGCTTGATCGAGGAAGGCCGCATCGTCGCTTTCAAGTACGCGGTCGTGCGTGACAACCCGGCGAAGGATCCGTACCTGTCGTCCCTGTTGCAAGCGGTGGATGCGCGCTGGATCGTCAGCGGCATCGGCGAACGTCCGGCCATCGTCCACTACCGCGACTTCGGGCTGAAGAGCTTCACGTCGGGTTCGGTATGCGTGGCGCCGCGCGGGTCGATGCGCTTGCTGCATCTGCTGCGCGAAGGCCGCTACGACGAAGCCGAAGCGGTGCGCGAGCATTACCTGGGCTTGGAAGACTGCCGCGACGGCATCAGCCCGATCCGCGTGCTGCACGACGCCGTGACGTTGTCCGGCGTGGCTGACATGGGCCCGATGCTGCCGCTGTTGACCGGTATTTCCAGCGCGGAGCGCGAACGCGTGGCGCCTGTCGCGCGCGCGTTGGCCGAGTGGGACAAGGAAGCCGTGGCGGCCTGACCGTGAACGCGGCGGCCGCGAGCCTCCCGTCGGACCGCCTGTTGGCGGTACGATGGGCGCTGTTCCCGGAATGGTGAACAGGCCTAAGCATCCAGGAGGTTTCGTGGCCCGATCCAAAGCATCAACTTCATCCGAACCCCAGGCGGCTGCCGAGTCCGAGGCGCCGGGTTCGCCCCCGCTCGAACGCGGGCACCGGGTGCGGCTGGCGGATCAGGTCTACGGGCAGATTTTCGAACAGATCGTGTCCGGCGGATTGAACGTCGGCGACAAGCTGCCCTCTGAAAACGAGATCTCGGAACGTTTCGGCGTATCGCGGCCCGTCGTGCGCGAGGCTTTGCTGCGCCTGCGCGCGGATGGCCTGATCACCGCGCATCAGGGTCTTGGCACGTTCGTCAGCCATCAGCCCGCGCCGCGCCTGAAGACCTTCAACGACGTGCAGAACGTCAGCGCCTACCTGCGTGCGCAAGAGGTGCGGGTGGCGCTGGAAGGCGACGCGGCCCGGCTGGCCGCGCTGCGCCGCACGGACGAACAACTGAAGAAGATCGCCGATGCGCACGCGGCATTCGCCGACAGCCTGACGCACGGCCAGGTGTCGCCCGAGGCCGACCTGGCGTTCCACGCCAGCATCGCCGAAGCCAGCGGCAACGACTTCTATCTGGGGGTGCTGGAAAGCATCCATGAATCCATCAACGGTTTCATGCGGCTGACCTTGAGCCTGACGCGCACCGGTTCTCGGCAGCGCGCCCAACGCGTCGTGGACGAGCACGCGACCATCCTGGACGCCATCCGCGAACAGGACAGCGAGCGCGCACGCGTCGCCATGCAGTTCCATTTGGGGCAGGCGCGCCATCGGCTGGTGGACCGCGAGCGCGACTGACATCAACACGCGACGGAGACAACGAGTGCAAGGCAATGGAGCAGTAGCGAAGAACGTGCCGGTCGAGCAGGTCCGCGAACAGATCCTGCAGGTGCTGCAAGCCTGGGGCATGGACGAAGACCTGGCGCACACGACGGCGGGCCTGATGGCGCAGACGGACCTGCTGGGCGTCGATTCCCACGGCATCTCGATGCTGCCGTCGTACGAGGAAAAATTGCGCGCGGGTTCCTTGCGTCTGGACGCGCGCGCCCGGGTGGTGCGCGACGGCGGGGCCAGCGCGTTGATCGACGGCATGGGCGGCCTGGGCTATCCGGTGGCATCGCAGGCCATGCATCTGGCCGTCGACAAGGCGCTCACGCACGGCGTGGGCGCGGTGTCGGTCTGCAATTCGCATCACTTCGGCGCGGCCGGTGTGTACGCGCGCATCGCGGTGCAGCGCGGCGTGGTAGGACTGGTCACCAGCAGCGCCAACGGCATCATCATGGTGCCCACGCGCGGCGCCATGCCTATGCTGGGCACCAACCCTATTGCATTCGGCGCGCCCGCGGCCCATAACGAGCCCTTCGTGCTGGACATGGCGACGACCACGGTGGCGGCCAACAAGGTCAAGGTCTACGACTTTCTGGGCAAGCCGTTGCCGCCGGGCTGGGCGGTCGACGGGCAGGGCGGGGCGGTCACCGACGCCGACGCGGCGATGCAGTTCATCTTCAAACGCCCTGAAGGCGGCCTGACGCCGTTGGGCGGAACGTGCGCGATGAGCAGCCATAAAGGCTACGGCCTGGCGATGATGGCGCAGATCCTGGGCGGCACGCTCAGCGGTAGCGCGTTCGCCGCTCGCCGCGCGCCGACCCGCCGCCCGGGAGAGCCGGACGATGTAGGGCATTTCTTCCTGGCGCTGAACCCCGACGCGTTCCGCGCCGCAGGTTCGTTCGAATCCGATATGGATGACATGATCGACGCGCTGCACGATACGCCGGCCGCCAATCCGGAGGAACCCGTGCTGGTGGCCGGCGAACCCGAGGCGGCCGAACGCGCGCGCCGGCTGAGCCAGGGCATCCCGATTCCGGCGGCGTTGGCCGAACGCCTGCGCGGCATCTGCGAGCGTGCCGGCACGCCGTATCTGCTGGAGGACATTTGCATCGGCTGATGCGGCCGCACCGCATCAAACGATAGGCACAGACCCGGACACCGGGCGATATACCTACAACAACCATGAGGAGACAACAATGCGACAGAACCAACTTGTGGCGCGCAGGCGCCTTGCCATCCTGGCCGCCGCGGTGGCGGGGGCGTTGACCCTGCTGCCCGGGGCCGCGACGGCGCAAGCCGGCGCCTGGCCCGCCAAGCCCGTCAAGCTGGTCGTGCCGTTCCCGGCCGGCGGCAGCACGGATTCCGTGGGCCGATTGCTGGCGGCAGAGCTGTCCAAGGAATTGGGCCAAAGCGTCATCGTTGAAAACAAGGGCGGCGCCAACGGCAACATCGGCTCCGACGTCGTGGCCAAGTCCGAACCGGACGGCTACACGTTGCTGTTGTCCGGCGTGGGGTCCAACGCGATCAGCTATGCCGTCTATCAGAACATGCCCTACCGCAACAGCGACTTCGCGCACATCTCGCTGCTGGCGACGGGTCCGAACGTGCTGGTGGCCAACATGGAGTTTCCTGGCAAGACCTTCGCGGACTTCATCCGCCTGGCGCGGGAGAACCCGGGCAAGTACACCCACGCCAGTTCAGGCAGTGGATCGTCGGGGCATCTGGCCATGGAGATGCTGAAGCAGGACGCCAAGATCGATCTGGTGCACGTGCCGTACAAAGGGGGCGCGGCGGCGATCACCGACATGATTGGTGGGCGCGTCTCGGTGATGTTCCTGAACCAGGACACGCTGTTGCCGCAGGTGACGTCCGGCAAGCTGCGCGCACTGGCGGTGGCCAGCGCCAAGCGCAATCCCGCGTATCCCGACACGCCGACGGTGGCTGAATCGGGCTATCCGGGCTTCTCCGCCGAGTCGTGGTTCGGTTTGTCCGCGCCCGCCAAGACGCCGCCCGCCGTGATCCAACGCCTGAATCAGGCCACGGTGAAGGCGCTGGCATCGCCCGAGATCCGACAGAAGCTGGAGAGCGTGGGCTTCGTGGTGGTGGGGGATGATCCGAAATCGTTCTCGGCGTTCGTCGACAACGAAATCACGAAATGGGGTAAGGCGGCCAAGGCCTCCGGCGCCCGCATGGACTAGGGCCTGTGCGAGGCTTCATTTGGCGTTAGCCGGCCCTGACTGTTGTACGGCCGGGCTTCGGCCCGGCACACTCCGTATTCTCTTTTCTGCAAAAAACGAAGGCGGCAATGAACTCACCCTTACCCAACCGTTTCCGGCAGCGCATCCTGGCCCGCGAACGGCTCATCGGTTTCTGGATGTGCATGTCCAGCCACATCACGGCCGAGCTTGTCGGGCTGGCGGATTTCGACTGGCTGCTTCTGGACGGCGAGCATTCGCCCAATGAAGTGCCGATGTTCCTGCAGCAACTGCAAGCCCTGCAGGGCAGCGCCAGCGCCGCCGTGGGTCGGCCGTCGTGGAACGATCCCGTGCAGATCAAGCGTCTGCTGGACATCGGCTTCTACAACCTGCTGATTCCGTTCATCGAGTCCGAGGCTGATGCGCGGCTGGCCGTGGCCGCGACCCGCTATCCTCCCCAAGGCATCCGCGGCGTGGCCGGGGCGCAGCGCAGCAACCGTTATGGCACGGTGCCCGATTACCTGCAGACCATCAACGACAACATCTGCGTACTGTTGCAGATCGAAAGCCGGCCGGGCATCGACGCCGTCGACGAGATCGCGTCGGTCGAAGGCGTGGACGGCGTGTTCATCGGGCCGTCGGACCTGGCCGCGGCGCTGGGCCATATCGGCAACCCGGGCCACCCCGAAGTGCAAGAGGCCATCCGCCATCTGCATCAGCGCGTGACCGCCCAAGGCAAGGCCGTGGGCATCCTGGCGCCGGTGCACGCGGACGCGCGCCGCTACCTCGACATGGGCATGCATTTTGTTGCGGTGGGCACGGACCTGGGCGTGTTCAAACAGGCGACGTTCGCGCTGCGCGACGCCTTCCCGACCTGAAAAGGGCAGGGCCCCCACGCTACGCACGCGTTGCGTGCTTGCAGCCCCCCAAGGGGGGGGCTGCTGCCCCGCTTTGGGGCGGCCCGGCGGCGGGGCGGCGATTCTTCTGCGGATTGGGGCTTTCCGCTTATTCCTCCAGCGCCAGCAATTCGCTGACGGTCTGGCGGCGCCGGATCAGGCGGGCGTTGCCCTCGTCAAGCAGCACTTCCGGCGCCAGCGGCCGGCTGTTGTAGTTGGATGACATCGACGAGCCGTACGCGCCCGCGTTGTGGAACACCATGAAGTCGCCGATGCGCGGCTGCGGCAGCAACTGGTCGGACATGACGCCGCCTTCATCCTGCGTGAACACGTCGCCCGATTCGCACAGGGGGCCGGCGACCGCGATGCGCGTGTCGCCCACGCCTTGCGGGGCCGAGCCGTCGGGCGCATGCACCGAGATGCGGTGATAGCTGCCGTACATGGCCGGGCGCATCAGGTCGTTGAAGCCCGCGTCCACCAGCGCGAAGTCGCGCTCGGGGCGGCGGTTGACCGAATGCACTTCCGACACCAGCACGCCGGCTTCGGCGACCAGGAAACGGCCAGGTTCGATTTCCAGCCGGACGGGGTGGCCCAGGAATTGTTCGATGCGTTTGCGTGCCGCGTCCCACTGCTCAAAATAATGGTCGCAATCGATGCGGGGTTCGCCCTCGCGGTAGGGGATGGACAAGCCGCCGCCGGCCGAGATCGCTTCCAGGTCGTGGTCCAGGGAGCGCACCACGGCGACCATGGCATCGCAGACGCTGGACAGGTGGCCGTAGTCGACGCCCGAGCCGATGTGCATGTGGACCCCCACCAGCTTCAAGCCATGGCGGCGCACGATCGACACGGCTTCGGCCACGTCATCGATCCAGATGCCATGCTTGCTTTGCGGGCCGCCGGTATTGGTCTTGTTGCTGTGGCCGTGGCCGAAGCCGGGATTGATGCGCAGCCAGACGCGGTGCCCGCGCGAGGCCTGGCCCACGCGCTCCAGCATGTCCAGCGAACCGGCGTTCACGGTGATGCCGTGGCGGAGCACGGTGGCCAGCGTGGCGTGGTCGATCAGGTCGGCCGTGAAGACCATGCCTTCGGGTTCGCCCTTGGGGTCGAAGCCCGCAGCCAGGCTGCGTTCGATCTCGCCCAGTGATACGGCGTCAACGACCGCGCCTTCCTCGCGCATCAGGCGCAGGATGTGCAGGTTGGAGCAGGCCTTCTGCGCGTAGCGGATGGTGTCGAAGCGGCGCAACTGCGCGATGCGTTCGCGGATGACGGCGGCGTCGTACACCCACAGCGGCGTGCCGTGCTGGGTGGCGAGTTGGGTGAGTTGGCGCGGATCGAATGCCATGACGGGCGGACCTTGAGTGGGAATGGAAACCAGGCGGGATGATGCCTGTTCAAATGCATCCAGTAAAATGCTTATATTTCAAAGATCCATTCATTCCTGATATGGGGTGGCCCATGCTGACGCATCGGCATATCGAAGTGTTCCGGGCGGTGATGATCGCCGGCAGCGTCACCCGGGCGGCCGAGCTCCTTAGCTCTTCACAACCCACGGTCAGCCGCGAGCTGGCCCGCATGGAGCACAGCATCGGTTTCGCGCTGTTCGAGCGCGTGCATGGTCGTTTGCGGCCCACCATGCCGGCGCTGGCGCTCTACGACGAGATCCGGCAGTCCTACGCGGGATTGGAGCGCGTGGCGTCCGCCGCCGCCCGCTTGCGCGCCTTCCGGGGCGGCCAGTTGTCGGTGATCGCCTTGCCGGCGTTCTCGCATTCCATCCTGCCGGACGCGTTCCGGCGCTTTCATGATGAGCATCCCGGGGTCAGCCTGTCGGTCGAGGCGCAGGAGTCGCCGTTCCTGGAGGAATGGCTGACCGCGCAGCGGTATGACCTGGGGCTGACGGAACACGACGCGGCGCCCGCCGGCACGCGTGTGCAATTGCTGTTGCAGGTGGATGAGGTGTGCGTGCTGCCTGACGGGCACGCGCTGCTGGCCAAGCCGGCAATCGATCTGCCCGACTTTGAAGGTCAGGCCTTCGTGAGCCTATCGTCCAGCGATCCCTACCGGATACAGATCGACGAAGCCTTCGCCGAGTCCAGGGTGCTGCGGCGCTCCATTGTGGAGACGCCCACGGCGGTGTCCGTGTGCACGTTCGTGCGCCAGGGGCTGGGCCTGGCGATCGTGAACCCGCTGACGGCGCTGGATTTTGCGGGCCGCGGCCTGCATATCCGTCCGCTGCGGCGGTCGTTCCCGTTTCGCGTCAATGTAGTGTTTCCCGAACATCGTCCGGCGAATCCGCTGGTGGACGCGTTCATGGCGTCGCTGGCCGGTGCGGCCGAAGCCATCAAGCGCCAATTGGTATCCCGCATGGGGCAAGGCGGCGCGTAGCGGATGGAGCGGGCAACAAAAAAGGATGCCCTGGGGCATCCTTCTTCATTTGCCGTATTCATGACGCCCCAAAAAGCAGGGGCGGCAGAATCTTAGGCCAGCGCCTTGATAGCGGCAGCCAGGCGGCTCTTGTGGCGAGCGGCCTTGTTCTTGTGGATGATGTTCTTGTCAGCCACGCGATCGATCACGCTCGAGGCCTTCTGGAACACTTCGCCAGCCGAAGCCTTGTCGCCAGCGGCGATGGATTGGCGAACGCGCTTGATGGCGGTGCGCAGCATCGAGCGCAGGCTGGAATTGTGCTTGTTGCGCTCAACGGATTGGCGAGCGCGCTTGCGGGCTTGGGCGGTATTGGCCATGTTGCTATATAAGTTGAATTCGGCAAAGTCGAACATTGTAGCAAGTCCCTGTGGGATTGCAAGCTTTTAATGTTTGATCTACCGATGGAGCGCCCGTCAACCGGGCGGGGGGCGCTATAGGTAAGGTTCCTGGGCCGGAGAGTCCGTCGCTGGAAAAATAAATTCCCAAACTGGAGCTCTCGTAGCTGGACAACCCTGGCGGATGGCCCTCAAAAAGCCTTGAGGAAACACCCGCGGCGCCTACTGGATAAAAACACGGTACTGAGTATACAACGAAGCGGGCCGCTGGCACAGGCCCGAGGTGCGCCGTTGTCAGGCGGCGACGTTGATCGATACGAACCAGGGCGTGAAGCGCCGGACGCTGATCGGCATCATGTCTTCAAGCGAGTCCAGCGCGGCATTGGTGTCGTCCAGCGGGAAATGGCCGGATACAGGCAAACCGCCGGCCGCCATCGACAGGCGCAGCGTGCCGGTGCGATAGGGCCGCAGCGCGGCGATCACCTCGGCCAGCGGGCGTCCTCGGGCGTCGACCCAGCCCGATTCCCAGGCGGCCTCCGCCATGAGCTCGGCGCGGGGAGTGTCCATGCGGGACGCGTCGAAACGGGCGCCCGTGCCGGCGCGCACGGAACCGTGGGCGCCCGACATGGTTTCCACTTCGACTTCATGTTCATGCACGACCACGACCGTGCGTTGTGCCTGCTGGCGCACCATGTAACGGGTGCCCAAGGCGCGCACGGTGCCCTCGGCGGTCTGTACCAGGAACGGGCGGCGCGCATCGGGCGCGACAGAGACCGTCACGGCGCCGTCCAGCAGGCGTACCTGGCGATAGGCGGGCGTGAAGTCCAGATTGACCCGGCTGCGCGCGTCCAGCAGCAACTGGCTGCCGTCCGACAGCATGTACCGGCGCCGTTCGCCCGTAGCCGTCGCGGCGTCGGCCGCGACATTGTTCAGGGGGTAGAAGGCATTGCCGACATAGGCGGCGCAAGCGCCTGTACTGGCGAGCGCAAGCGCGCCGGTCAGAAAGCGGCGGCGGGCCGGCATGATGGCCGGGGGCGGAGGGATCAGGGGCTGCGCGGGCGATCCGGCGGCGTACCCGGCAGGGTAGGCATCGCCAAGCCGGCCGAACGACGATCCTGAAAGCGTGCCTGTCAGCTGTTGCCAGGCATTCTCATGGACAGGGTCAGCCGCACGCCACGCCAGGAAGTCGTTGTAGTCCTGCGCGGTCGCTTTGCCGGACCGCAGCAGCAGCAACCAATTGATCACCTGGTCCGCCATGGGTTGTCCTTGGGCGTACTTCACTTCATCATCCCGCATGCGATGCTGGCGGGGATCCTTTCGATGGCAATTTGTAAATAATAAAGGTTTTTTACCAAAGATTACGGCCTGGTTGTCAATTCTTGACGAATCTACGGCAAAAAAGCCGGCTGAAGCCGGCTTTTTGATGGGGAAGGTGCCCTAAGGGCCGAAATTATCAGCCGCGGCGTCGTCCAAAGTCCTTAAGGCGGAAGCCAAAGAGTAACAACGTTCCGAAGTAGACCAGCCCGCAGGCGGCCAATACGCCGCCCAGCCACGCGGCCCGCAGGCCCGCATGGGCTTGCAAGGCGATCCAGTCGATTCGCCCGTCCGCATACCAAAGCAGGGCGGACAGCGCGGCCAGCGCCGGGATCAGGCGCAGCACGAACACCGCCCAGCCCGGGGCCGGCTGATAGACGCCACGGCGGCGCAATCCGATCAGCAGCGCCAGCGCGTTCAGGCAGGCGCCCAGCCCGATGGCCAGGGCCAGGCCGGCGTGGGCCATGAGCGGCACCAGCGCCACGTTCATCAGCTGCGTCAGGATCAGCACGCCGATGGCGATCTTGACCGGCGTCCGGATGTCCTGCTTGGCGTAAAAGCCAGGCGCCAGGATTTTCACAGACAGCAGGCCGATCAGGCCGACAGAATAGGAAATCACGGCCAGGCGGGTCTGCAGCACGTCATGGGCGGCAAAGGCGCCGTAGTGGAACAGCGTGGCGACCAGGCCGTCCGACAGCAGCGCCATGCCCACCGCGGCGGGCAGGCCCAGCAGCAGGACCAGGCGCAGGCCCCAGTCCAGCAGGGCGCTGTAGCCGTCGTGGTCGTCCCGCGCGTGGGCGGCCGACAGGCTGGGCAGCAGCACCGTGCCCAGGGCGACGCCCAGCAGCGCGGTGGGGAATTCCATCAGACGGTCGGCGAACGACAGCCAGGTCACGCTGCCCGGCGTCAGCCAGGTGGCGATGTTGGTGTTGATCAGCAAGGAAATCTGCGCCACCGAGACGCCCAGCGTGGCGGGGGCCATCTGCTTGAGGATGCGCTGGACGGTGGGATCGGCCCACGCCTCGCGGAAACGCAGGGAAAAGCGCGGCGTCAGGCCGAGCCGCGACAGGGCGATCCATTGCACCGCCAATTGCGCCACGCCGCCGATCATGACGCCGATGGCCAACGCGTAGACCGGGACGTCCATGCGGGGTGCCAGCCAGACGCAGGCGCCGATCATGGCCAGGTTCAGCAGCACCGGCGTGAACGCCGGTACGGCGAAACGGCGCCAGGTGTTCAGCACGCCCGAGGCGAAGGCGATCAACGACATGCAGAAGATGTAGGGGAACATCATCCGCGTCATCCAGACGGCGGCGCCGAATTCGGTATCTCGGGCGGCCCCTCGCAGGCCGCTGGCCATGGCGGACACGACCCAGGGGGCGGCCACGATGCCGATCAGCGTGATCAGCATCAGGGTGGCCGTCAATAGCAGGGCCACGCGGTCCAGCAGGGTGCGGACCTCTTCTTCGGACCGGTTGTTGCGCGCGCTGCCCAGGATGGGCACGAAGGCCTGGGAGAAAGCGCCTTCGGCGAACAGCCGCCGCAACAGGTTGGGGATACGGAAGGCGACCCAGAAGGCGTCCGTGATGGGGCCGGCGCCAAAGGCGCGGGCGACCAGGATGTCGCGGATCAGGCCGGAAATACGGGACAGCAGGGTGAAGCTGCTAACAGTGGCCGCCGAACGGAACAGGCTCATGGATGGACTACATAAAAAAAGGGCCGGCTGGCCCCACAAACATAACGCCCATTGAAAGGGACCATGCCCCGCCACACACCGCTCCAGGCCGCCCCAAGGGGAAAAACGCCCCCTCGGGGGGCAGCAAGCGTGCGAAGCATGCGCGGCGTGGGGGCATCATCACTTCGGCGGCATGCGGATGGCGCCGTCCAGACGGATGGTTTCGCCGTTCAGCATATCGTTCGTGACGATGCTGTAGACCAGTTTGGCGTAGTCTTCCGGACGGCCCAGGCGGGCGGGGAAGGGGATGCTGGCGGCCAGAGAATCCTGCACTTCCTGGGGCATGCCGAAAATCATCGGCGTACCGAAGATCCCCGGGGCAATGGTCATGCAGCGGATGCCGGTCTTGGCCAGGTCGCGGGCGATCGGCAGGGTCATGCCGGCTACGCCGGCCTTCGACGCGGCGTAGGCGGCCTGGCCGATCTGGCCGTCGAACGCGGCGACAGACGCCGTGTTGATCATCACGCCGCGCTCACCGGTGGGCTCGGGCGTGTTGGCGCTCATGGCCTCGGCGGCCAGGCGCATCATGTTGAAGCTGCCGATCAGGTTGATCGACACGACTTTCTGGAACAGGTCCAGCGGATGCGCGCCGTTCTTGCCGACGATCTTGGCGGCGGGCGCCACGCCCGCGCAGTTCACCAGGCCGAAGAGGGCGCCCAATTCTAGGGCCGCGGCGACGGCGCTCTTGCCATCGGCTTCCTGGGTCACGTCGCAGTGGACGTAGCGCTGGCCGAGTTCCTTGGCCAAGGCCTGGCCAGGTTCGTCCTGCACGTCGGCGATGACGACCTTGGCGCCGTTTTCCACCAGCATGCGCACGGTGCCTGCACCCAGGCCGGACGCGCCGCCCGTAACGATGAATACCTTGTTCGCGATTTCCATGTCTCTACCACCAGAACAGTTCAAGGGGATGAATGCGGCGCGGCAGGCGCCGAATGTGACAAGGCCTTCGGGCCGGTGCCGGAACGCGTCGCGTCCGGCCGGCGCCGAAGGCCTGCAGGCCAACAATGCGCCAATCAGCTCTTGACGGCCTCGAAGAGGCGCGACTTGATTTCGTCGACGGCGCCCACGCCCGAGATCTTGCGGTACTTCGGGGCTTCGGCGGCGTTTTGCTGCGCCCAGGTCGAGTAGTAGTCGACGAGGGGGCGCGTTTGTTCGCGGTACACGGACAGGCGGTGGCGAACGGTCTCTTCGCGATCATCGTCGCGCTGGATTAGTTCTTCGCCGGTGACGTCGTCGTGGCCTTCCACTTTGGGCGGGTTGAAGCGCACGTGGTAGCTGCGGCCGCTGGGCTGGTGCACGCGGCGGCCGCTCATGCGTTCAATGATGTCTTCTTCGGGGACTTCGATTTCCACCACGTAGTCCAGCTTGACGCCGGCGCTTTTCAGCGCATCGGCTTGCGGGATGGTGCGGGGGAAGCCGTCGAACAGGTAGCCGCCGGCGCAGTCGGGCTGCTTCAGGCGGTCCTGGACCAGGCCGATGATGATCTCGTCGGAAACCAGACCGCCGGCATCCATGACCTTTTTGGCTTCAATACCCAACGGCGTGCCCGCCTTCACCGCGGCTCGCAGCATGTCGCCGGTGGAGATCTGGGGAATGCCGAAGTGCTGGGTGAGAAACGCGGCCTGGGTGCCTTTGCCGGCGCCGGGAGGTCCGAGCAAGATAAGACGCATGAGTGCTCCTGATGGGGTTTATTTTTTGTGATCCGGGGGATTATGCCGCAATGCAGCAGCCAATGCGGGGCTGCGCCATGGGAAATAACCCTTATATCTGTTTGCTGTAGATCAACCGGACGCGCTCCAGATCGGCCGGGGTATCTACCCCTGCGGCGGGAGGGCTGGACGCCCGGTGTACGACGATGTGGTGGCCATGTTCCATGGCGCGCAGCTGTTCCAGCGACTCGAACCGTTCCAGCACCCCTTGCGGCAGGGTCGGGAAGCGGCGCAGGAAGGACACGCGGTAGGCGTACAGCCCGATGTGGTGCCAGGCAGGCAGGCCGTCGGCCAGCACGCGTTCGCCTGCGGCCAATGCGTCACGGGCCCAGGGAATGGGGGCGCGCGAGAAATACAGCGCGCGGCCGTCGACGGCGCAGACCAGCTTGACGACGTTCGGGTTGAACAGCGCTTCGGCGTCGGCTAGCGGGCAGGCGCAGGTCGCGATGTCGGCTTCCGGATGGGCCTGGAGCTTGGCGGCGACGGCGTCGATGAGTTCGGGTTCGATCAGCGGTTCGTCGCCCTGGACGTTCACCACGATCGCATCGTCGGGCAGGCCCAGCTGCTCCACGGCTTCGGCCAGGCGGTCGGTGCCGGTGGGGTGGTCGCCGCGCGTCATCAGCGCGATCAGGCCATGGGCGTCGGCGGCTGCCTGGACGCGGACGTCATCCGTCGCGATGTACAACTGCGATGCGCCCGACAGGGCGGCCCGTTCGGCCGTGCGCACGACCATCGGCTTGCCGGCGATGTCGGCAAGCGGTTTATCAGGCAGGCGGGTCGAGGCGGTCCGCGCCGGGATCAGGGCAATGAAACTCACGATGGGGGCGGTCAGTTGGCGGCGGGCGTTTCGTCCAGCGCGCGGGCTTCCGACTCCAGCATGACGGGGATGCCGTCACGCAGCGGGAAGGCCAGGCGGTCGGCGCGGCAAACCAGTTCGGCTTGCTGTCGGTCGTGTTCGAGGCGGCCCTTGCACAAGGGGCAGACGAGGATGTCGAGAAGTCGGGATTCCATGACCGGGATTCTAAAACAGTTTTGCGGGTGGACAGCGGGGAGCTTTCCTCGGGGCGAACCTCATTGGCAGACCAAAGGAATACCGGTTTCCGTTCGTTTGTTAATTAATGTCATGTTTTGCATTGAATGCTGCAAATTCGGGGACGGTTCGTCGCTATCATCCGCCGCGTTTCTCGGTAAAGGAAAGCAGCGCAATGGATGCGAATACCCTCAAGATCGGATTGATGCTGATCATTCTGGTCTGGTCAATCATCAGCTGGATCACCTATATGGTGCGGCGCAGCGACAACAAGGGGGCCTTGCGTGAACTGAGGCAGGAGGGCGAGGCGCTGCGCGCCATGACCAGCGACGAGCGCGCGCTGGTGCAGCCCTTTCTCGTGTCCCCCGCCAATCCCAAGAAGGTCGCAAGCCTCGTCAATGAGGGCATCGTCGCGTTAAAGGGGCCGTTCGTACGCCATGGGCTTCAGACCGGCCAGGGCGGGTCGACCATGCATGACACCTTGGGCGGTGTCGATGTGGTGTTGCCCTATGACGCGCGCGACTACCTGCTTGAGGACAATCAGGCCGAAGTGGTCATGACGGAGAAATTCGCCATTGTCGTGGCCCTGAACGGCCAATTCGACATCGCCGGCGGCCGCGACCGAGATGTGCGCCGGCAGAAGCAAGGCCAGCAGTGGTCGGGCGGCAAGGTAGGGGCGCTGCAAGACGTGGTGCCGGTGGAGGTGTCGGCGGAAAGCGGGAAAGATGAGCGCGAGTTTGCAGACGCTCTGCGCGTGGAGATCCTGAGCCAGCGCGACGAGACGCCCGCTGAAATCGCCGAGCGTCAACGGCCTGGCATCGGATTCTGGATTGCCATGGTGTGGCTGCTGGTCTTTGCCGGCCTGGCTGCGACCGTGGCTGGCGGTGGCGTCGCCTTTGCGGGCGCGGCGACTGCGCTGGCCGTGCTGGCGCTGTGGCTGACCGGGCGACGTCGGGCGCCGGATGCGCCGCAGAAGGTGAACCAGGCGCGCGGCGAGCTCAATGCCGTCGTGCTGACCAATCCGGAGAACACGCAAGCCGTGTCCACCCAGCTGTTCCTGGGCGACAAGCTGCCGATCAAGTTGCCTGACCATTGGCGCAGCACGCTGACCCTGCCTGAAGACGGTCGGGTTGACGTGGACGTGCGGGTGGACGATTACGCCGTCCTGCGCTTGGGCGGCAACTATTCATTGGATGAGGAGCAGCGCCGGTTTCCGCGCGTCTATTGGGGCCGCCACGCGACGCTTGCGCTGGTGGGGATGCTGGCCGGCGTCGCGGTGTGGGTAACGGCAGACAACCTGAGGGGCGATGCGGCGTTGACGAGTGCCTGGTTGCGCGGCGAGCCGGCCCGCAGCTATGAATCGGCGGCTGCCCTGGCCCAGGACCAGCCGGGCTTCGGCACGATGGTGTCGCTGCAGGGCCACGGGCGCTGCGAGTTGCGCCACATCGACGAGTTCGACCGCGCTGCTTTCGATTGCCATCGCTTGCGGTGGAACGGGGCGCCGCCGCAGGCGGCTCCGCTGGAGGTGGATGCGGCCATCCTGCAGCTGTATTCGGGCGATTTCCTGAAGACCCGGCCCAACCCGATGATGGACATGATGATCCGGAGCCAGGCCATGCGCCAGATGGGCGCCAACCCGATGGCGCTCTACGGCGCCCGCTCCTTGTCGGCCGAGACCGTGGTCGGACTGAGCAAGACCGTGCTGACCATCGAGTTGGCGTGCGAGTCCGCCACCGGCGCCGCGATTGCCGCGTGCGATCAATTGAAGAAAGGGTTTGTCGACGCCCTCCTGCTGGCCAGGGAAGAGCCCGGGAATTGGCTGGAGCTGCTCCGGCTGGTGGAGGCCGGGGCGTTCAACGCCAATGGGCGCAGGGATGACGGCGTGCTGATGTCGCGCGACGTGCGCCGTCTGCGTGAGCTTGCCCGGCCCAGCATGGCGCCGGCGATCAAGGCGGCGCTGGACCGTGCGTCCCGCAGCGCGATGGCGACTCAGAAGGGCGGTGTGGTTCTGAACGTGCTGCCCGGCCCTTACGCCACGTTGCCCGACTTGAAGGACCTGCACAATGAGGACCTGTTGGCGGCCTGGGGCCAGCAGAAGACGGTGATGTCGCCGGAAGGCGCAATGCCGTTCAAGCTTGCCGGCATGGTGGTGGGAGTGGGCGCCGATGCGTCGGGCGCCGGTGCGTCGGGCGCGCCGGAAATCACCGTGGATGCCTCGCGCAGCCTGGATGATCCATGGCCGGCCCTGGCCCGCATGGCGTGGCTGGCGCTGGCAGCTTTGCTGGTGCTGGTGCATGCGCCTCTCGCGCTGATCCGGATGCGGGCCGCCTCTGCACGGGAGCGCGCCTTGCAGGAATATGTGCAGCAGCGCAGCGCCGCCAAGCCCGCGTTTTTCTAGGCGCGCGCAGGGGCAGGCTGGCGCAGTGCCTGCGCCAGCCAATCGAACAGTTGCGGGTCCGAGAAGTCGGCCTGCACCGGCACTTCCCACAACCGCGCGTCGTGCAAGGCGGCGCACTTGATCGCGTCCTTGGACGTGACGAGGATGGTCTCCGCCGTGATCGCCTGGAAGGGCGATTCCGCATAGTCGTGGTGATCAGGCAGCGGCAGCGTCGCATCCAGCACGATACCAGCGGCGCGCAGCGTCGTGAAAAACCGTTCAGGGTTGCCGATACCGGCCGCGGCCGCGATGCGCGGCTGCCCCGCATAGGCGGACAACGGCCGCCTGGAGCCGCCTTCGATCTGGCGGGTTTCGCCCGGTTCCAACCACATCCGCACCTGGCGTGGACGGGCATTGCCCGTTGTCGCCGGGCGGCCGTCGGCGGTGCCGATATTGGTGACCACCACATCTACATCCTGCAAGCGGCTGGCGGGTTCACGCAAGGGGCCGGCGGGCAGCAGGCGGCCATTGCCGACGCCGCGTTCGTCCTGCACCACGATTTCGATGTCGCGCGCCAGCGCCAGGTGCTGCAGGCCGTCGTCGGACACGATCACGTCCACCTCCGGGTGCGCTTGCAACAAGGCCTGGGCCGCCCGTGCGCGCTTCGGGTGCACGGAGACGGGGGCGCCGGTCGCGCGGGCGATCAGGGCGGGTTCGTCGCCGTAGCGGGCAGCCTCAAGCGCCCCGGTCCCGACGCGGGCGTCCGGGCCGATCTTCACGCCATAACCCCTGCTGACCACGCCTGGCGTGTAGCCGCGCGCGCGCAGCCCTTGGACCGTGGCGATGACCATCGGTGTCTTGCCCGTGCCGCCCACGTAGATGTTGCCGACCACCACTACCGGCACCGGCGCGCGATAGGCTGGCCGGGAACCGTCCAGGTATTGTCTGCGCTTGCGGGCCACGGCCCACGCTGTCAGCGCGGACAGCGGCAGCAGCAGGCCTGAAAGCCAACCGCCGTGCTGCCACTGGCGCGCCAGCAGCGAGGCAGAAGAACGCGTGGTGGTCACCGGGAGGTCTGGGCGGCGAAGTTGACGCGGCCGATGCCGGCCAGCCGGGCGGCTTCCATGATGTTGATCACGGATTGATGGGTGGCTTGGGCGTCGGCGTTGATGACGACGAGAGGTTCGGGCTTGCCGGCCGCGGCCTGGCGCAGGGCCTCGGCGATTTCGGGCGGCGTGGAAACGTCGATCAGCGTGCCATTCAGCGCGTAGCGCCCGTCCTGGCTGACGGCGACTTCCAGCGCGGGCGGCGTGTCCTGTTCGGACGAGGCTTGGGGCAGCGTCACTTTCAGCTGCGTGAAACGCGCGAACGATGTGGTGGCCGCCAGGAAGATCAGGATGACCAGCAGGACGTCGATGAGCGGAATCAGGTTGATGTCCAGTTCATCGCGGTCGCCGCGGGAGCCGCGGAAATTCATGAACGTCCCTCGCGCGGGGCGGGGGCGGAGGACACGGCGCGGACCAGGCGCGACGCCGATTGCTCCATGGCGCTCAGGTAGCCGTCGACGCGGCTACGCAGGTAGCGGTGCGCGATCATGGCGGGAATGGCGATCAGGATGCCGAAACCGGTGTTGTAGAGCGCGATCGAGATGCCGCGCGCCAGTTGCGCCGGATCGCCGCCGCCGGGCGTATACGAGCCGAAAATCTCGATCATGCCGACCACTGTGCCGAACAGGCCCATCAGCGGTGCGACGACGGCGATGGTGCCGATGGCGGGGATGTAGCGGCTGAGGTCGTGGGCGACCGCGCGGCCGGCGTCTTCGACCACGTTGCGCAGTTCTTCGCGGGGCAGATGGCGGTGACGCATCACTTCGGCCAGCACCCGGCCAAGCGGCGAGTTGCGTTCCAGCCGATGGATCGATTCGGGGGTGTCCTGATGGTTGCGCAGCATGTCGGCGACCTGCTCGTTCAGGCCTCGGGGCAGGATCAGGCTACGGCGCAAGGAGAGGAAGCGCTCGAATATCAGCGCCAGACCCAGCACGGATGTCGCCAGCAGGGGCCAGATAGGCCAGCCGGCCTCGCGCAAAATGGAAAGCAAAGCGTTCAACTCCCGGGAAACCCTGGCGCGCAGGGGGGCGCACCTTGGCATCTGATCAAGCCGAAACTGTAACGGTGCGGCGGGGTTGTGGCAAGGCGGGTTGACCCCGGAATTATCCACAGAAGTTGTGGATAATTCTGTGCAAAACTCTGCCGGAACGCTTGTGGGCACAGGGCTTGCGCTTGTTTGCTTCAAATGAGCGCAGTGGTGTTTCCGTAAAAAACTTATATAAATCAATGAATTGCACCGAAAATGCTGGCTGTCTGGCCCATTGCTGCAAAAACCTGTGGACGCGGTATCATTGCGGCCCGCTACGTATGCCCTGTGGACAGGTACGCATCGGAAAGCCTCATGACAATTGAATTTGCAGTCACAAACAACGCATTTACGCGGGATATCCTGACAGTTGCCCAGCTGAACCAAGCAGTGGGGCAGTTGTTGGAGCGCAGCATCCCGGCAATATGGGTGCGCGGAGAGATTTCCAACTTCACGGCGGCGGCTTCCGGGCATTGGTACTTCACGCTCAAGGACAGCCGGGCCTCCGTGCGCGCTGTCATGTTCCGCAGTCGTGCCAGCGCGGTGGGCTTCGTGCCTCGGGCCGGCGATCAGGTCGAGATCCGCGCCCGGGTATCCCTGTACGAGCCTCGCGGCGACTATCAGCTGCAGGCCGACGCCATGCGCCGGGCTGGGCTGGGCAACCTATATGAAGCATTTCTGCGCCTGAAAGAGCAATTGGCCTCCGAAGGCCTGTTCGATCCCGCCCGCAAGCGCGACCCGGTCCGCCTGCCGCGCGCCATCGGCGTGGTCACTTCGCTGCACGCGGCGGCGCTGCGTGACGTGCTGTCGGCCCTGGCCCGGCGGGCGCCGCAGGTGCCGGTCATCATCTATCCGGCCCCGGTTCAGGGCGCGGACGCCGCCGGCCGGCTGGCGGCCCAGGTCCGGATGGCCAATGCGCGCGCCGAAGTCGATACGCTGCTGCTGGTTCGCGGCGGGGGCAGCATCGAAGACCTCTGGAGCTTCAACGACGAAGACTTGGCACGCCAGGTGGCGGCCAGCGAAATCCCCGTGATCAGCGGCGTCGGGCACGAGACCGATTTCACGATCGTGGACTTTGTGGCCGACGTGCGCGCGCCGACGCCGACCGCCGCCGCCGAACTGGCCTGCGTGCCGCGTTCCGAGTTGCTGGGCCGCGTCATGCAGACCGCCCAGGCGATGGCGCGCGGCCAGCAGCGCCGTCTGGAGCGCGCCGCCCAGCGCCTGGACCGCGCGGCGGCGCAACTGGTGTCCCCGGCGCAACGCTTGGAGCATCAGCGGGAACGCCTGAACAGCCTGCGCTTCCGCCTGGCATCGGCCTGGTCCGGTCCGCAAGGCCGGCGCACCGCGCGCGTCAATCTGCTGGCCCAGCGCTTGACGCATCGGGTGCCGGACACGGGCCGCGCCGCCGATCGCCTGGCGGGCGCCGTGCGCCAACTGGGCCAGGCGCATGCTCGCCTGCTGATCCAGAACCGCAATCGGGTAGCGGCGGCCACCGCGCAATTGCGCGCACTGGATCCGGGCAACACCCTGGCTCGGGGATACGCGATAGCCCGCGACGGCGAAGGCCGCATCGTGCGCGACGCGGCAATCTTGTCCGCCGGGCAGGCGCTGGACTTGAGTTTTGCGCAAGGCGGCGCAGAGGTCCAGGTGCAGCAGACCCGCAAGACGCGCGACGCCGACTGATGCGATTCGGCCTGTCCGTTAACCCCGCGCAAGCACGGGTTTAACAAGGTATCCTCATTAGTTGCCGATACAATTGAACGGCTTGATCGTGCACTCAACAGAAGGAACCAACACATGGCACATACTCTTCCCCCCCTGCCTTACGAACTGGACGCGCTGGCGCCGCACATCTCCAAGGAAACGCTGGAGTTCCACTACGGTAAGCACCACCAGACGTACGTCACGAACCTGAACAACCTGATCCCGGGTACGGAATTCGAAACGCTGTCGCTGGAAGACATCGTGAAGAAATCCTCGGGTGGCATTTTCAACAACGCCGCTCAGATCTGGAACCACACCTTCTACTGGAACAGCCTGGCCCCCAAGGCCGGCGGCGCACCGTCGGGCAAGCTGGCTGATGCCATCAACGCCAAGTGGGGCAGCTTCGACGCTTTCAAGGAAGCGTTCAACAAGTCGGCAGCCGGCAACTTCGGTTCGGGCTGGACCTGGCTGGTCAAGAAGGCTGACGGTTCGGTCGACATCGTCAACACCAGCAACGCCGCCACCCCGCTGACCACGGCCGACAAGCCGCTGCTCACCTGTGATGTCTGGGAACACGCGTACTACATCGACTACCGCAACGCGCGTCCCAAGTACCTGGAAAACTTCTGGGCGCTGGTGAACTGGGAGTTCGCCGCCAAGAACTTTGCCTGATAGGCAAGGTCGCCAGATGCCGCGGCGCTTGCGCCGCGGTGCATGAAGAAACCCCTCGCTTTGCCGAGGGGTTTTTCTTTTTCTTGTTCAGGAAAAATTCAGCTTACAAAACCCTGTCGATTGTCGAATTCATTATGGGGAAATGACAAGAAAACACCCTTTTCTTTAGGGTTATCCCTAGAAACCCGGGCCGCTATTGTTGCCACCAGTCTGCGGCTGAACCACGGCGCCGATGACCGCGGCTCGCCCGCCATAAACCGGGGTAACTACAGGGAAGGGAAGCATGTTGCGGTTATTTTCGGGCTTGCGTATCGGGGCGCGCCTGTCGGGCGCGTTCTTGCTCGTCGCGTTGATCGGCGGCGCCATCGGGGCCTTTGGCGTGTGGGGACTGTCACGCATCAATGAAATGAACGATCGGCTTTATGACACCGAGCTGCGCGGCATCTCGGATTTGAAGGAAGCCAATCTCAACCTGATCTACGCGGGCCGCGCCCGTAGCGGCTACCTGGCCGCGTCCAGCGACCAGGATCGTCAGGCGTTGAAGAAGCAGTTCGACGACGCCGTCAAGAACATGGACGTGCTGCGTGAGAAGGCCGCCGCCAATTTCCATGCGGAAGAGGGCAAGCGCCTGCTGGCCCAGTTTGCGGAAACCGAACAGGTTTGGAAACGCGAGTCGGAGGCGTTCTTTGCCGCCGCGCAATCGCAATCCCTGACGCAGGCGGATCCGCGCGTCGCCGACATCGAGAAGCGGGTGATCGCTACGTCGCAGAAGCTGGACGACTTGATGACGGACCTGGCAGTGGGCAAGGAAAAGACCGCCGCGCAATCCGTGCAGGAAGGCACGGACCTGTACGGCGCGGTGCGCGCGGTCATGATCGCGCTGGCCGTGGCCGGCGTGGCCATTGGCATGCTGCTGGGTTGGCTGGTGACGCGCGGGATCGTGCGTCCGCTGGAGCAAGCCGTCAAGGCCGCGCGCCAAGTCGCCGCCGGCGACCTGACGACCGACATCCAGGTGGCCACCCGGGACGAGACGGGCGATCTGATGGGCGCACTGAAGGCGATGAACGAAAGCCTGGCGCGCATCGTCGCCGACGTGCGCGACGGATGTGAAAGCATCGCCTCGGCCTCGTCGCAGATTGCGCAGGGCAACTCCGACCTGTCGCAGCGCACGGAAGAGCAGGCCTCGTCGCTGGAAGAGACCGCCGCGTCGATGGAAGAGCTGACCAGCACCGTGCAGCAAAACGCCAACAACGCCAGCGAAGCCGATCGCCTCGTCAGCCAGGCCTCCTCGGTCGCGGTGCGCGGCGGTGAAGTGGTCGAAGGCGTCGTGCAGACCATGAGTGCCATTTCCGACAGCTCGCGCCGTATCGCCGATATCACGGGCGTGATCGACGGCATTGCGTTCCAGACCAACATCCTGGCGCTCAACGCCGCGGTGGAAGCGGCGCGCGCCGGCGAGCAAGGCCGCGGCTTTGCCGTGGTGGCGGGCGAAGTGCGCACGCTGGCGCAGCGTTCGGCGGTGGCGGCCAAGGAGATCAAGGCCTTGATCGATGAATCCGTCACGCGTGTCGAAGGCGGCACGCGGCAGGTTGACGAAGCCGGCCGCACCATGCGCGAAGTGGTCGATAGCGTGCGTCAGGTCGCCGTCCTGGTGCGCGAAATCGCCAGCGCCTCGGAAGAGCAGTCCTCGGGCATTGGCCAAGTGAACCAGGCCGTGGCGCAGATGGACACCGTGACGCAGCAGAACGCGGCGCTGGTGGAGGAGGCCGCTGCGGCAGCCGGCAGCATGCAGGAGCAAGCCTCCCGCTTGGCACAGGAAGTGCGCCGCTTCAAGGTGGACGCCAGCAGCGGTTCGGCCCGCCAGGCGCAAGCCCGGCTGGTGCAGGCCGTGCCGGTCGTGGCGAAGAAGCCCGTGGCCTCCGCAGCGCGTGCTGGGCAGGCTCGTCCGGCGTTGGCGCACGCGTCCGACGACGACTGGTCGACGTTCTAAGTCTGTTGTCCCGATCGGCGGCGATGGTTTCGCCGCCGGTTGCCGATTCGGATTGTGGGCTGCGGGTCAGGTGGGAATGGTAAGGTTAGCCACTTTCCGCCGCCTGCCAGCAGCCCATGCACCTGACTGATTCATTCCGCCGGATCTCCGCCGGCGCTCGCCGCCTGATGCGCCGCAAAGTGCGTCAAATCAATCGCCTCTCACGCAAGAGCCTGCAAATGCTCTTGTTGCTGGGAGGCGCAGGCCTGGTGGCCCTGATGTCGCTGGGCTTCGCTTATCTGGCCGACAAGGCGCTGGACTGGAACCGTGAATGGGTTGGCCATAGCGGCTGGCTCGCCTTGCTGGTGCTGCCGTTCAGCCTGGCCGGCTTGCGCTGGCTGACGCTGCGCTTTGCGCCCAACGCGTCAGGCAGCGGCATTCCCCAAGTCATCGGCGCGTTGTCATTGCCGCCCGGTGCCAGCCAAAGCAGCCTGGTGTCGCTGGCGCAAGCCCTGTGGAAGATCCCGCTGGCGTTCTTCGGCATGCTGGCCGGCGCATCGATCGGCCGCGAAGGCCCGTCGGTGCAGGTCGGCGCTGCGCTGATGCTGGCCTGGGGAGATTTCTGGAAACGGCGTGGCGTGCAACTGCGCGGCTTCCATGCCAATGAGCTGATCGCCGCGGGTGCCGCGGGCGGGCTCGCTGCCGCCTTCAACGCGCCGCTGGCCGGCGTCATCTTCGCCATCGAAGAGCTGGGCCGGGGCACGGTGCTGCGCTGGCAGCGCCTGGTGCTGATCGGCGTGCTGGCTGCCGGCTTCCTGGTGGTGGCGGTGCAAGGCAACAACCCGTACTTCGGCGTGTTCGGTGGCGCGCCGCTGGCGCACGGCATGGTGATGTGGATCATCGTCTGCGGCACGATCAATGGCGCGCTGGGCGGAATCTTCGCGCGGCTGCTGGGCAAGGGCGCGGCGGGGTCGGCGCCGGCGGCGTGGCGCGCCTGGATCCGCGCGCATCCCATCTGGACCGCCTTCATCATGGGGTTGGTCCTGGCCGTGATCGGCCTGTGCACCGCCGGCAGCGTCTACGGCACGGGTTACGGCGTGGCGGCGGACCTGCTGTCGGGCCATGACGCCGCGCCCGCCGGCTTCGGCCTGGCCAAGCTGGCGGCCACCGTGGCCTCGTATTGGGCGGGCATTCCCGGCGGCATCTTCACGCCCGCCCTGACTACCGGCGCCGGCATCGGCCAGCATATCTGGGAATTGGCGGGTGAGGGCGTGGACCAGCGCGTACTGGTGCTGGTGTCGATGGCGGCTTTTCTGGCCGCGGCGACGCAGGCGCCATTGACGGCCAGCGTGGTGGTCATGGAAATGACGGGCAGCCAGCCCATGCTGTTCTGGCTGCTGGTGGGTTCGCTGCTGGCTTCGGGTGTATCGCGCCAGTTCTGCCCGCAACCCTTCTATCACCTGGCAGCGGGACGTTTTCGCCGGCAGGCCATCGTGGACGCCGGCCGCGCAGCGAAGACGGAAACGGAACCGGGTCCGGCAGGTGCGAAGTCAACCGCGCCGTGACCGCCATGCACGCAAACCGTGCATACGCGGCGCACGATCAGGATGAACACCTACTGGACATCGTCCATGTGGCGGACACGATCGCCTTGCACCAATTTGGCGCGAAAATCGCTGCGTTAACATCGAGCGATCCCGTTTTTCCCACTTCACTCCGAGCTTCTCATGACCGTGAATGCCTTTATTTGTGATGCGATCCGCACTCCCTTCGGCCGCTACGGCGGTGCGCTGGCATCCGTGCGCCCCGACGATCTGGCTGCCGTCGCCATCAAGGCGCTGGTGGCGCGCAACCCCGGCGTGCGCTGGGAAGAGCTGGATGACGCGATCATGGGTTGCGCGAACCAGGCCGGTGAAGACAACCGCAACGTCGCCCGCATGGCGACCCTGCTTGCTGGTTTGCCGATCGAAGTGCCCGGCGCCACCGTCAACCGCCTGTGCGGTTCTGGCCTGGACGCCATCGGTACCGCCGCCCGCGCCATTCGCGCCGGCGAAGCCGGCCTGATGCTGGCTGGCGGCGTTGAAAGCATGAGCCGTGCGCCGTTCGTCATGGGCAAGGCCGACAGCGCGTTCTCGCGCAATGCCGCCATCTTCGATACGACGATCGGCTGGCGCTTCATCAACAAACTGATGAAGGCACAGTACGGCGTGGACTCCATGCCCGAGACCGCCGAGAACGTTGCCGACGATTTCAAGATCAGCCGCGAAGACCAGGACTTGTTCGCGCTGGCCAGCCAGCAGAAGACGGCCCGTGCGCAAAAGGAAGGCGTGTTCGACGCCGAGATCGTGCCGGTGTCGATCGCCCAGAAAAAGGGCGATGCCATCATCGTCGCCAAGGACGAGCATCCGCGCGAAACCAGTCTGGAATCGCTGGCCAAGTTGAAGGGCGTGGTCCGTGAAGGCGGCACTGTCACGGCTGGCAACGCGTCGGGCGTGAACGACGGCGCAGCCGCGCTGCTGCTGGCCGACGAAAAGGCCGCTGCCCGCCACGGCTTGACCCCGCGAGCCCGCGTGGTCGGCATGGCTACCGCCGGCGTCGCGCCGCGCATCATGGGCATCGGCCCGGCGCCCGCGACGCTGAAGGTGCTGGCCCAGACCGGCCTGACGCTCGACCAGATGGACGTGATCGAACTGAACGAAGCCTTCGCCGCCCAAGGCCTGGCCGTGATGCGTCAGTTGGGCCTTGCCGACAACGACCCGCGCGTGAACCCCAACGGCGGCGCGATCGCCCTGGGCCATCCGCTGGGCGCCAGCGGCGCGCGTCTGGCCACCACCGCGATCAACCAACTGCACCGCACCGGCGGCCGCTATGCGCTGTGCACGATGTGCATCGGCGTGGGCCAGGGTATCGCGCTGATCATCGAGCGCGTCTGACGCTAAAGTGTTGTTTTTTCCCGCCGTTTTCCTGGGCGGGAATCAAAAAGGGAGCCCCGCGGGGCTCCCTTGTCGTATCCGAAACGGGTGTTGCCGCCCCGGGATCGCGCCGCTCAGGGCAGTCCGTCGATTTTCCGTCCGGCCTTGATGCCGTGCTCTTCGAACCAGCCCTGGGCCATTTCCAAGGCGTAGCGCACGGGTTTCTTCGCGCAGTGCGGATCTTCGGTCTGCGGTGCCATGTCGTCGATGTTGACGATCGTGCCGTCGTCGGCGATAAAGGCTATCGAAAGCGGCAGAAGCGTGTTGCGCATCCAGAAACACTGCACGTCGGGCTGTTCGAATACGAACAGCATGCCGTCGTTGCCCGGAAGTTCTTTGCGGAACATGAGGCCGTCGCGGCGCGTGGCGTCCGTATTGGCGACTTCGGCACGGATAATATGGATACCCGCCGATAGCTGGGTAGTCGGCAGCGGCGCTTGCGGGCCGGTCTGGGCAAAGGCGCTGGCGCTCAGGGTGAGCGCGGCGGCGGCCAATACGGCGGATAGCGCTCTCATCGGTGCTGATTTAAAGAACGCTGTCTTGAACAACGTGCGACTGACAGGGAACAACACAGCATTCTTCAGCATGGCCTGGCGTAGTAATAGTGAAAATAACAAGGCGGGGCTCGAAAGCCCCGCCTGAATTAATGGCGCAACCTTACCGTTGCACTTTAAGGGTAACTCAAGCAGCCGTGATATTAAGCGCCTGCTTGCCTTTGGGCCCCTGGATAATTTCGAAGGCCACTTTCTGGCCTTCTTTCAGGGTTTTAAAACCATTCATCTGGATGGACGAAAAGTGGGCGAACAGATCTTCACCGCCGTCGTCGGGCGTTATGAAGCCGAACCCCTTTGCATCGTTGAACCATTTGACGGTGCCCGTCGATTTGGGATTGTCCCCTTGGACGGCGGTTGCGGTCGTATCAGACATGCGGACTGCCTCATTGAATCGTATGTTGACAGAAGGGCATCGCGGTCAAGACCCTTGTCCCCCCTCCGGCTTCCTGGCAGATTTTCGATGAGTTGAAAACCCCAGAATGCGCTGATAATGCGCCGCTTTTCTTTGTCGCGTCAAGTATGGAAACTACGTATTTCTGCGTGTAATTTTGCGTAAGTTACACGTTAGGCGTCCCCAGTTTAAATAGAATAGCCGCCCTATGAGTTCTACCTTGGATACCCAGCATGATTTGGCCGTCGAGAAGGCACCGGCACGCGCCGCGCCGCCTCCGATGTACCAGGTCTTGTTGCTCAATGACGACTACACGCCGATGGAGTTCGTCGTGAAAGTTCTGCAAAAATTCTTCAATAAGAACCACGAAGAGGCGACCCGGATCATGCTTCAAGTGCATCACGAAGGGCGTGGGGTTTGCGGGGTGTACCCCCGCGACCTCGCGGCGACGCGCATTGCCCAGGTCGGACAATATGCGCGCGCGCGCCAGCACCCGCTGCAATGCGTGATGGAACCCGTCTAATAATCAAGTGAAGGTGCCGCCAGCGATGGCGGCGTTGTGCTGTCCGTCATTTGCAGGAAAGTAGTATCCGCGTACCGGGAAGCACGCGGGCAAGTTGGTCGGCAGCTCCGCCGCAAAGGAGCATTGAATTAGAGTAAGGCGGAGGGGTTTGCCGTGAGTGGAAAGATCAGCAAGACATGGCTGGCAGTAGCCGGCGTTGTGGTTTTAGCAGGAGCCATCGGCGCGGGCTGGTGGATGGGCAAGGACCGCCAGGCGGTCGCGCCATCCCCCGTACCCGCGGCAACCTCTCCGGCGGCGAACCCATCGGCACCGGCTTCCGGCGACGCCAAACCGGCGTTGCCGGCCAGTGCGGTGGTCGGCTCGGCTGATCCCTTTGCTGCATTGACCTGCCAGCCGCGTCAATACAACGACACGCTGTCGCTCTCCGTCACGTTCACGCAACCGGTGGACGGCAAGGCGAACCTGGATAGTTTCCTCCAGGTGACCGACATCGGCTCCACGTCCGGCAAGGACGACCAGGACAGCGAATCCGCCGCCTCTCCGAACGATCAGCCGGCTTCGGTCAAGCCGGGCGACGCCGCGCCGAAGGGCAAGATCGTCAAGGGCAACTGGGTCGTGGGCGAGAACCCGCGCATGGTGTATTTCCCGTACATCCAGCCGCAGCGCAAGTACGCGATCACGGTGCGTTCGGGCCTGCCCGGCGTGGGCGACAAGGTCGTGCTGGCTGAATCGTCGAATTGCGAGGTCAACACTCAGGCCATGCCGCCGTCGTTCTACTTCGCCAGCCGCGGCGTCGTGCTGCCGGCCGGCCAGAATGGCGGCCTGCCGGTGGCGACGGTCAACGTGTCCGAAGTCGACGTGCAGTTCCTGCGCGTGGCCCCGGACCGTGTGCCGGAACTGTTCGAAACCGTCCTGGGTATCGGCCGCAACACGGCAGCCCAGTCCGACGATGAAGAAGGCGGCTACGACGAAGAAGACGGCTGGCGCTATTCGGACAACCGCAGCCTGAAGGGCTCGGTCAGCAACTGGGACCTGGACCGCCTGAATTCACTGACGACCAGCGTCTATCAAGGCCGTTTCCTGACCGACGACAAGCCCAACCGCCGCCATGTGACGTTCCTGCCGGTCGAAGGCGTGAAGGAACTGCAAGAGCCCGGCATCTACATCGCGGTGATGAGCCAACCCGGCCGCTTCCGCTACGAGTACCAGGTCACGTATTTCTATGTCAGCGATATCGGCCTGCATGCGCGCCGCTATACCGACCGCATCGAAGCCTATTCCGTGTCGTTGAAGACCGGCCAGGCCATTTCGGGCGCCACGTTTGAATTGGTGGACGGCGCCGGCAAGGCGCTGGCCAAGGCCGCCGCCGATGCGCAAGGCCATGTCCGTTTCGAAGGCAGTTTCACCAATGCGCGTGTCATCCGCGCGTCGCGCGACAAGGAAATGACCGTTCTGGCGCTGGCCGAGCCGGCGTTGGACCTGTCGGAATTCGACACCGGTGGCCATACCTCGCGCCCGAACAACTTGTTCGTCTACGCGGGCCGCAACCTGTATCGCCCCGGCGAAACGTTCAATGTGTCGGTGCTGCCGCGTGATCTGGACGGCCGCGTGCTGACCCCGGCGCCGCTGACCGCCACGATCAAGCGCCCTGACGGCCGGGTGGTGCAGACCACCTTGTGGCAGCCCAAGAAAGACCTGGTGGGCTATGTCGAACGCGCGATCGAGCTGCCGCTGGATGCGCAGACCGGTTCGTGGCTGCTTGAGCTGCGGGTGGATCCCGCTTCGCGCGCGCCGGACGCGTCGTGGAAGTTCCAGGTCGAGGAATTCCTGCCCGAGCGCATGAAGATGGCGCTGACCTCCGAACAGGAAGTGCTGTCGATCGGCGACGACCTGACCGTCGATGTGCAGGGCGACTACCTGTATGGGGCGCCGGCCGCCGGCAATCGGTTGCTGTCGACCTTCCAGGTCAAGCGTGACCGCTTTGCGTTGGCCCAGCAATGGCCTGGCTTCATCTTCGGCGACGTGGCCGACGATTCGCGCCGCTCGTTCGGCGAGCTGCCGGAAACGGCGTTGGACGACAAGGGCCATGCGCAGTTGGAAGTCCCGTCGAGCACCGCCGGCACGCATTCGCCCATGAAGCTGCGGGTATCGGCCAGCCTGTTGGAATCCGGCGGCCGTCCGGTGGTGCGTTCTATCGAGCGCAGCGTCTGGCCCGCTGACAAGCTGATCGGTGTGCGTCCGCAATTCGACGGCGACGTGGCCCGCGAAAGCGCGCCCGCCACCTTTGAAGTGATCCGCGCAAATGCCCAAGGCAAGCTCGAACCGCTGGCCCAGGCCCAGATGCGCCTGTTCCGCGAAGAGCGCCAGTACTACTGGCGTTTCGATGACCAGCGCGGCTGGAACAGCGGCTATACCGAAACCGATGAACTGCTCGATTCGCGCGAGATCGCGCTGACCGACCGCGCCCAACTGACCGTTCCGGTCAAGTGGGGCCGCTACCGCCTGGAACTGACCGACCCGGAAACGGGCGAGACGATGCGCTACCGCTTCTATGCGGGCTGGAACGCGCAGGATGCCGACGCGATGGGCAACCGTCCGGACCGCGTCCAGATGAAGCTTGAAGGCGTGCCGGCCAAGCCGGGCGACACCGTCAAGGTGACGCTGACCCCGCCGCATGACGGCCAGGCCCTGGTGACGGTCGAAGGCGACCGCATGCTGTGGTCCACCTGGGTCGCCGTGAAGGCGACGGGCACCCAAGTTGAAATTCCCATCAGCAAGGACTGGAAGCGTCACGACCTGTACGTGTCTGCCGCCGTGTTCCGCCCGGGCAGCGAAGGCGACCGCGTGACCCCGGCGCGCGCGCTGGGCCTGGCGTTCCTGCCAATCGCCAGTGCCGAGCGCAAGCTGGACGTCAAGCTGACCGCGCCGCCCAAGGCCGTGCCGGAAAACAAGACGACCGTGCGCGTCAAGGTGGACGGCGCCCAGGGCAAGCAGGCCACGGTGACCCTGTCGGCCGTGGACGTCGGGATCCTGAACATCAACCAGTACGCCACGCCGGATCCGTTGGACTTCTTCTTCGGCAAGCACCGTTACGCGCCCGAATTGCTGGACATGTACGGCAAGCTGATCGAAAAGATGGACGGCACCAAGGGCAAGCTGAAGTGGGGCGGTGACGCCGCCATGCGTGGCGACAGCAAGAGCCTGCCGAAGAAGGTCAAGCTGGTCGACCTGTTCTCGGGCCCGGTGACGTTGAACGCGCAGGGCGAAGCGGACATTCCGCTGGACCTGCCCGACTTCAACGGCACGCTGCGCCTGATGGCGGTGGCCTTCACGGCCGACAACTACGGCAGCACCGACACCGAAATGGTGGTGGCGGCGCCGATCGTGGCCGAACTGAACACTCCGCGTTTCATCACCCCGGGCGACCAGGCGGCGATTGCGCTGGACGTGACCAACCTGAGCGGCGCCGAACAGAAGATCACGGTCAAGCTGGAAGCGCTGGACCCGCTGGCGATTCCGGACGGCGTGCGCACCTTGACGCTGAAGGACAAGCAACGCACGACCCTGCGCTTTAATGCCACCACTACCGGCTCGTACGGCCTGGGCCTGATGCGCCTGACCGTCGACGGCCAGGGCGGCGGCAAGCCCGTGCATATCGTGCGCGAATCCGTGTTGCAGGTGCAGCCGGCCTATGCGGGCGAACGCCAGGTGCGCCGTCTGCGCCTGAACCCGGGCGAGTCGAATACGCCGCAGGCGTCGTGGGTGTCTTCGTACTATCCGGATTCGGCCTTGATCAGCATGACGGTGTCGAACCGTCCGCCGTTCAACGTCAATCGCCTGGTCGAAGGCCTGCTCGCCTATCCGTACGGTTGCACCGAGCAGACCATCAGCCGCGCCTTGCCGTGGGTGCTGATCGACGAAGACGTTGCCAAGCAGTTCGGCCTGAAGCCGCGTTCGCAGACGGAGCGCGCCACCCAGGTCTCGGGCGCGATCGCCCGCCTGTCGGGCATGCGCAACGCCGTGGGTTCCTACAACCTGTGGAGCGGTTCGACGTCCCGCGACGTCTGGCTGACGGCTTACGCCGTGGGCTTCCTGCAAGATGCCCGCGACAAGGGCTTTGAAGTGCCGGAAGCCACACTGGACCGTTCGCGTCAGTGGCTGCTGGAGCAAGTGCAGCAGACGTCGAATGGTTTCGGCACGTGGTCGGTGAACCTGCGCCGCAATGTCGAGGCAGGCCGCATCGACGGCAGCGACGCCAACATCCTGCGCGAAGATCATCGCCGCTTTGCCGGCCTGTCGACCGCGGTGCTGGCACTGGCCCGCGACAAGAAGGCGCCGTTGTCCACGGTCCGCCAACTGTTCGACAACTACCAGGAGCGCGCGCGTTCGCCGCTGCCGCTGATCCAGTTGGCGGCCGCATTCAAGCTGATGGGTGACGAAGGGCGCATGAAGTCCGCGCTGGACGCCGCCATGACGCGCGAGTACGGCTTCCCGCGCCGCAACTACAACGCCTATTACGACGAATGGCTGGGCGACTACGGCAGCAGCGTGCGTGATTACTCGCTGGCATATGCGCTGGCCAACCAGTACGGCTTGAAGCACGAGCGCCTGGAAAACCTGCTGACGCAGTTGACGGCCCGCCTGGGCAACCGCTCGTACCTGTCGACGCAGGAAAGGATGTCGCTGTTGCTGGCCGCGCGTGCGATCGGCGGCGACAAGGGCTCCCCGTGGGAAGCCTCGCTGACCGTCAACGGCGCGCACAAGCCGCTGGACGGCGGCAAGAGCGACCAGACGGTGGCGCTGTCGGCGGCGGACCTGGCGAATACGCAACTGGTCAACACCGGTTCGCAATCGCTGTTCGTTGAATACGACATCCAGGGCAGCCCGACGGTTGCGCCCAAGCCGCGCAACGACGTCATCCAGTTGAAGCGCGGCTGGTACCGCCCCGACGGCAAACCGTGGGACGGCGGCACCTTGCAGACGGGCGACATGCTGGTGGTGTGGGTGCAGGCCTCGGCCAACCAGAGCATCCCCGATGCCCTGATCGAGGACCGCGTGCCCGCGGGCTTCGAAGTCGAGAACCTGAACCTGTCGCAGAGTCCCGAGATGCAGGAATGGACGATCGGCGGGCGCCGTGTGGCGGAAGCGATGTCCGACTCCAACATCAAGCATCGCGAATTCCGTGACGACCGTTACGTGGCCGCCGTGTCCCTGGGCCGCGGCAAGGTGGACGTGTTCTATCTGGTGCGCGTCGTGACGCCGGGCCGCTTTGCGGTGCCGTCGACGGTGGCCGAGGACATGTACCGTCCGGAAATCCGCGGCGTGGGTGAGCAGTGGAGCACGGTCGACATCCGCGATCGCGGCGCCAAGCGTCCTTGACCGCCGCCGCCACCCCCGCGACGAGCGCCCAGCGCGCCCGTCGCTGGCGGCGGCGCGGCATCATCGCGGCCAGCGTGTTGTTTGCGCTGGCCGCGTTGTTATTCGTGCTGGACCGCCTGTATCCGCTTCCCGCCATCGACTCCGGGGGGGCGGCGGTCGTCATCGCCGCCGACGGCACGCCGCTGCGCAACTATCCCAGCCGCGACGGCATCTGGCGCTACCCGGTCAAGCCGGACCAGGTGTCGCCCAGCTATCTGGACACCTTGCTGACTTACGAGGATCGCTGGTTCTACTGGCACCCGGGGGTGAATCCAGTGGCGCTCGCGCGCGCGGGCTGGCAATGGGCCACCAACCGCCGCATCGTGTCGGGCGGATCGACCCTGACCATGCAGGTCGCGCGGCTGATCGATCCGCAGTTGGCCGGCAAGCCGTCGCGGTCGATGTCCGCGAAATTGCGGCAAGCCTGGCGCGCCGTGCAGTTGGAAATGCACTACAGCAAGGACGAGATCCTGTCCTTGTATCTGACCCACGCCCCCATGGGCGGTATCGTGGAAGGCGTGGAAATGGGGTCGCGGTTGTGGCTGGGCAAGCCTGCCCGCGACCTGAGCCCGGCAGAGGCGGCCATGCTGACCGCTTTGCCCCAGGCGCCGTCGCGCCTGCGTCCCGACCGCCATCCCGAAGCCGCCCAGGCCGCCCGCGACAAGGTGCTGGACCGGATGGCCGAGCTGGGCCGCTGGACGCCGGCGCAGGTTGCCGACGCCAAGATCGAAACTGTGATCGCGCCGCCGTTGCGGGCGCGCTGGCTGGCGCCGCTTGCCGCCCAGCGCCTGCTGCAAGAGGCGGGCAGCCGATCGGCCAAACGCCGCCCGGGGGATCGCCCGCCGCTGGTGGCCTCCACGCTGGACGCCGACATGCAGGCCGCGGTGGAACGCATGTTGCTGGACCGTGTCGACAGCCTGCCGCCCAAGGTGTCGATGGCCGTGCTGGTCATGGACAACGATACGCTTGAGGTCAAGGCCTACGCCGGATCCGCCGATTTTTCCGACGATACCCGTTACGCCCATGTGGATATGGTGCGCGGCGTGCGTTCGCCGGGTTCTACTCTGAAGCCGTTTTTGTACGCGCAAGCGCTGGATGAAGGCCTGATCCATTCCGAAAGCCTGCTGATCGACGCGCCCATGTCGTTCGGCGGCTACGCGCCGGGCAATTTCCAGGCGGCGTTTTCGGGGCCGATCAGTGTGGCGCAGGCGCTGCAGCGGTCGCTGAATGTGCCGGCCGTGGACCTGCTGGACCGTGTCGGGCCCGTCAGTTTTGCCTCGGCGATGCTGGCCGGCGGGGTGCGGTTACGTTTGCCTGCGGGCGCCGCACCGAATTTGAGCTTGATTTTGGGCGGGGGCGGCACCACATTGGAAGAACTGGTCGGCGCTTATCGGGCGTTGGCCCGGGGCGGGATCTCCGGCCGGCCTCGCCTGCGGGCGGAGCAGCCTCGGATCGAGTCCCGTATGATGAGTGCTGGAGCCGCCTGGATCGTCCGCGATATCCTGGAAGGCGGTGGGCATCCCGACCGGCCTTTCTACCAGTCGGGCAGCCCGGCCCGGCGGCTGGCCTGGAAAACCGGGACCAGTTTCGGATTCCGGGATGCCTGGGCGATCGGAGTGACCGACAGATGGACGCTTGGCGTCTGGGTCGGGCGCCCGGATGGCACGCCGAACCCCGGATTTTTCGGGGCGAATGTGGCAGCGCCGCTACTGCAGGATATTGTGGCGGCGTTACCGGAAGGGGCGCAGCAGGTGCGCAGCCGGCCCGAAACGGTGCAGGCGGCAGTCACATGCTGGCCATTGGGTTACAGGCTGGGCAGCGTGCCCTCGGGGGAATGCCCCGAACAGCGCGCGGCCTGGCTGCTGAATGATACGGCGCCGCCGTCTTTTGCCGGCTACGCCGACGCCACGCAGGGGCCTTTGCGCCTGGGTGGCGTGGCGAACGGTTCGGTGCTGCGGCCCGTGCCCGGCAGCCGGCAGGTGGCGCTGGATGTGGATGTGCAGGGCGCCGAAGGCGACGTGTGGTGGATGCTTGACGGGCGCGTGGTGAATCACGGCGCGTCGAGTCATTCGTTTAAATTAGTGCTGGCACAAGACGGCCGGTATACGCTTACCGTCATGGACACACAAGGCCGCCACGATAGCGTGGTTTTTGAAATCGCTGGCGTTACGCCATGATCGGCATAGAATATGAATCGTGTATTTGACCGCTTCGATGCAATACGGAGGAAGCGTGATTTCTCAAGAGCTTGAAGTCAGCCTGCATATGGCTTTCGTCGAGGCCCGTTCGGCCCGGCACGAATTTATTACCGTCGAGCACCTGCTGTTGGCACTGCTCGATAACGCTTCGGCAGTCGAGGTCCTTCGCGCTTGCGCGGCGAACCTGGACGACTTGCGCCGCAACCTGCGCCAATTCGTCTCGGAGAACACACCCGTGATCCCGAGCGGCGCCGAGGTCGACACGCAGCCGACGCTGGGCTTCCAGCGCGTGATCCAGCGCGCGATCATGCACGTTTCCGCAGGCGGCACCGGCAAGAAGCCGGTCACCGGCGCGAATGTGCTGGTGGCTATTTTCGGCGAAAAGGATTCACACGCTGTGTATTACCTGCAACAGCAGGGCGTGACACGGCTGGATGTGGTCAATTTCCTGTCGCATGGCATTACCAAACAGCCCCAGGTGGAGTCCGCCGCCGTGCAGAAAGAGCAGCAGACCAATGGTGAAGAGCAGGGCGAATCGCGTCAGTCGCCCCTTGACCAATACGCCACCGACCTGAACGCCGCCGCGCTGGCGGGCCGCATCGATCCCCTGATCGGACGCGAGCATGAAGTCGAGCGCGTGATCCAGGTGTTGTGCCGCCGCCGCAAGAACAACCCGCTGCTGGTCGGCGAGGCGGGCGTGGGCAAGACCGCCATCGCCGAAGGCCTGGCCTGGCGCATCACGCGCGGCGAAGTGCCCGAAATCCTGCAGGCCGCCCAGGTCTTTTCGCTGGACATGGGCGCGCTGCTGGCCGGCACCAAGTACCGCGGCGATTTCGAACAGCGTCTGAAGGGCGTGCTCAAGCAGATCCGCGGCAACCCTGACGCCATCCTGTTCATCGATGAGATCCATACGCTGATCGGCGCCGGTTCGGCCTCGGGCGGCACGCTGGACGCGTCCAATCTGCTCAAGCCCGCTCTGTCTTCCGGGCAGCTCAAGTGCATTGGCGCCACCACGTATACGGAATATCGCGGTGTGTTCGAAAAGGACCACGCGCTGTCGCGCCGGTTCCAGAAGATCGACGTGCCCGAACCCAGCGTCGAGCAGACCGTGCAGATCCTGCGCGGGCTCAAGAGCCGTTTCGAAGAGCACCACAGCGTCCGGTATTCGGCTGCGGCCCTGTCGGCCGCCGCGGAGCTGTCCGCGCGCTTCATCAATGATCGGCATCTGCCCGACAAGGCCATCGACGTGATCGACGAAGCAGGGGCCGCACAGCGCCTCTTGCCGCGTTCGCGCCAGAAGAAGGTGATCGGCAAGGTGGATATCGAGAATATCGTGTCCAAGATCGCCCGTATTCCGCCGCAGTCCGTTTCGAACGACGACCGCAGCAAGCTGGCCACGCTGGACCGCGACCTGAAAACGGTCGTGTTCGGCCAGGATGGCGCCATCGACGCGCTGGCCGCGGCCATCAAGATGGCGCGCTCGGGCCTGGGCAAGCCGGAAAAGCCGATCGGCGCCTTCCTGCTGTCGGGTCCCACCGGCGTGGGCAAGACCGAAGTGGCGCGCCAACTGGCATTCACGCTGGGCGTCGAGCTGCTGCGCTTTGACATGTCGGAATACATGGAGCGCCATGCGGTGTCGCGCCTGATCGGCGCGCCGCCAGGATACGTCGGCTTCGACCAGGGCGGCCTTCTGACCGAGGCCATCACGAAGCAGCCGCATTGCGTGCTGCTGCTGGATGAAATCGAAAAGGCGCATCCGGATGTGTTCAACATCCTGCTCCAGGTCATGGATCACGGCACGCTGACCGACAACAACGGCCGCAAGGCGGATTTCCGCAACGTCATCCTGATCATGACGACGAACGCGGGCGCCGAAACCCTGAACCGGCCGTCGATCGGGTTTGCCAATTCGCGGATGCTGGGCGATGAAATGGCGGAAATCCGCCGCATGTTCACGCCTGAGTTCCGCAACCGCCTTGATGCGATCATTCCGTTCGCCGCGTTGGACCGCGAGGTCATCCTGCGCGTGGTGGACAAGTTCCTCATGCAACTGGAAGACCAATTGCATGAGCGTCGCGTGGAAGCCGTGTTCACCACGAAACTGCGCGAACACCTTGCCAAGGAGGGGTTCGACCCGCTCATGGGCGCACGTCCCATGCAACGTCTCATCCAGGACACCATCCGCCGCGCGCTGGCCGACGAACTGTTGTTCGGCAAGCTGGTGGACGGTGGTTCGGTCACGGTCGACCTGGACGATGCGGGCAAGGTGACGCTGGACTTCGACGACAGCGGCAAGCCGCCGTCGTCGGATGCGCCGGATAAGCAGGAAGTCGAACTGATCGATTGATGACCGCGGATCACCAGCCGCTGATCGAGTGCGAACACTGCGCAAGCGTTTATCGCCGACATCAGCTTGAACCTGGAGAGACTGCCAATTGCGCCCGCTGTGGAGCCATACTCTGGCGATACAGCGGGCTTACTTTGTCCAATTGGCTGGCCCTCGCCATCTCCGCCCTGATCATCTTCGGGGTGGCCAACGCCTATCCGGTCGCTTCCATGTCCGTTCAGGGCATGTTGCAGCAAGCGTCCTTGCTGGATGCTATTTCCATCACCTGGCGCCAAGGCCATTGGGTGGTCGCCGTCATGACGGGTCTGGCCGGTTTTGCATTGCCGCTGCTGCAACTGACGGTGCTGCTCTGGGTGCTGGGGCCCTTGTCGCAAGGCCGCGAGCCTGCCGCGTTCCGAGGCGCGATGCGCCTGCTGGGCGCGCTGCGGCCATGGTGCATGGTGCCCGTGTTCCTGCTGGGCGTGCTGGTCGCGGTGGTGAAGCTGGCCGGGATGGCGGCGGTGTCGCCGGGCATCGGACTGGGCGCCTTCGGCGTGTTGACCATTTTCCTGACGATGCTGGGGCGGCTGTCGCCGCATGTGTTGTGGCGTTATGCGGAATCGTCGGGCGTGGTGCCCGTGCATGTCCCCGAAAGCACGCCGGACACGGTGCTGGCCGGCTGCCATGTCTGCGGCCAGGTGCAGGCGCTGCCGCGTGATGCGGACCCCGAAGAAGAACACCATTGCGTGCGCTGCGACGCAGTCGTGCACTATCGCAAACCGGACCATCTGGCCCGCACCTGGGCGCTACTGCTGGCGGCGGTGGTGTTCTACATTCCCGCCAACGTGCTGCCGGTCATGCAGGTCAGTTCGGTCCTGGGCGACAGTGCCCACACCATCCTGGGCGGTGTGGTCGAGCTATGGCAGATGGGGTCCTGGGACATTGCGCTGATCGTCTTCATTGCGAGCGTGGCGGTGCCCCTGACCAAATTGCTGGCGTTGATCCTGCTGCTGCTGACCGAACAATGGCGCAGCACGACCAATTTGCGCCCGCGCACCCGCTTGTATCAAATGGTCGAGTTCATCGGCCAGTGGTCGATGCTGGACGTTTTTGTCGTTATATTGCTGGCGGCCCTGGCCGATTTCCAGGGACTGATGGAAATCAGCGCTGGGGCGGGCGCCGCGGCCTTTGGCGTGGTGGTGATTCTGACCATGCTGGCCGCCATGAGTTTCGACCTGAGGCGCAGCTGGGATCTGGAAGACGAGAGCGAGATCGACGCGCCTGAGGTCGAGGGAAGCGCTCCCCCGGCGCGGGCGCGGCAGCAAGCGCCGCGGCAAGTGGCGCCGGTAACAAGCAAATAAGTGGGCTCGCAGCAACCGTGGTTCCCCACTCAAGAAGAAAAAAGGAAATTTGATGTCCGACCAAGCTCCTGGATCCGGTGAGGAAAAGCAGTACCAATCGCCGACCATCACGCGCAAGCAGAAGAGCCGGATCTCATGGATCTGGCTGGTGCCGATCGTGGCTGCGCTGATGGGCATATCGCTGGTCGTGCGCACTTGGATGCAGGCCGGTCCCGACATCTCCATTTCGTTCAATACGGCCGATGGGCTGGAAGTGGGCAAGACCCAGTTGCGCTACAAAGACGTGAACATCGGTACCGTCAAATCCATCGGCTTCAACGAAGACCGCAGCAAGGTGGTTGTGCAGGCCGAATTGGCCAAGGACGTGGCCGATCTGGCGCGCGAGGGCACCAATTTCTGGGTGGTCCGGCCACGGCTGGACGTGAGCGGCGTGTCGGGCCTGGGCACCTTGTTGTCGGGCGCGTATATCGGCGTGGACGCGGTTGAAGGCAAGAACGGCTCCACCACCAAGGCGACCAAGCTGCATTTCGAAGGGCTGGAGATTCCGCCCGCGGTCACGCATGACCGCGCCGGCAAGCGCTTCATGCTGAAGGCGTCGGATCTGGGGTCGCTGGACATCGGTTCACCGGTTTATTTCCGCCGCATCAATGTGGGCCGCGTCATCGGCTATGCGCTGGACAAGACGGGCGGTGCCGTGAATGTCGAAGTGTTCGTGGACGCGCCGAACGACAAGTTCGTGACCAACGGCACGCGCTTCTGGAATGCCAGTGGGGTGGACTTCAGCGTCAACGCGGACGGACTGAAGGTGCGCACGCAGTCTCTCGTGTCGATGGCGGTGGGCGGCGTGGCGTTCGAGCCCGTCCAAAGCGCGCGCGACGGGGCCTCGCCGGCGCCCGCCGATGCCAAATTCGACTTGTATCCCACGGAGTCGGCCGCCAAGGCCAATCCGGACGGCGAAGCCTTCCCGATTCGCATGCGCTTCGACCAGTCGATCCGCGGGCTGGCGGTCGGCGCGCCGATCGACTTCAGCGGTATCACGCTGGGCAACGTTACGCAGATCAACCTGGACTTCGACCCGGTCTCCAAGCGCTTTTATTCGCTGGTGGACGCCACGCTGTATCCGGAACGCCTGGGCCGCGTGTACGAAGAAGTGCGCGAGCGGGCGGCGAAGGAAGGCGACGTGGCCGGCAACCGCTTGCTGGGCGTGATGATCAAGCACGGATTGCGCGCGCAGTTGCGCACGTCCAACTTGCTGACCGGCCAGTTGTACGTCGTGCTGGATGATTTCCCGAATGCCAAGCCGGTGGAGTTCAAGCCGTCCGATCCGGCCATCATCCCGACGATTCCGGGCAATCTGGACCAGTTGCAGCAGCAGGTCAGCAATATCGTCGCCAAGATCGAGAAGATTCCGTTCGACAAAATCGGCGAAGACCTGCGTACGACGTTGTCCAGCACGTCCAAGCTGATGAACCGCCTGGACAAGCAGGTGGCGCCGGAAGCGCAGAGCATGCTGAAGCAGGCCAGGGAATCGATGGCGAACATCAATGCGATGCTGGCCTCGGACGCGTCCTTGCCGGTCAATACCGAAAAGGCGATGCAGGAACTGAGCCGCGCGGCGCGTTCGCTGCGGGCGTTGGCCGATTTCCTGCAATCGAACCCTGAAGCTTTGCTGCGTGGCCGCGGCAATGACCCGATTCCCGGCGCAGGCCCTGTCAGGAACTGAAGAACATGACTATTTCCCCCATGCGTACCGTCCTGTCCCTGCTGGTTGCCGGCGCTGCCCTGGCGGGCTGCGGCTCGTCGCCGCCAGTGCACTACTACACGTTGCAAGGGCCGGCCGCCCCGGCGCCCGCGTCGGCCGCCACCCCGGCGGGCTTCCTGATCGAAGTCCAGCCTGTCAGCTTGTCGACCCAGGCGGATCAACCGCAGTTGATGGTGCGCACCGGCGACGGCAGCGTGTCTGCGCTGTATTCGGAACGGTGGAGCTCGCCGCTGGGCGACGAGTTGCGCGGCGCGCTGTCGGATGCGCTGAAGCGGGAGCTGGGCGCGCTGGACGTGCAGGCGGTCAAGCCGGGGCCGGGCGCGGCCGTATGGCGGGTGCAGACAGACGTGCAGCGCTTCGACCTCGTGTCCGGCAGCATGGCGCAATTGGACGCGACTTGGCGCGTGCGGCCCGTCAATATGAAGGGCTCGGGCCTGCTGTGCCGCAGCCTGGTCACGGAATCCGTTTCGGAAGCCGGCGTCCCGGCGCTGATCGCCGCCCAGCAGCGCGCCGTGGTCAGCCTGGCCGGCGTGATGGCCTCGGCCATGCGGGGCCAGGCCCCCGCCGGCACCGGATCCGTGCAGATGCTGGGTTGCTCGGCCCTGAAGGACTGAGAATTCTGCGTGATCTCAAGTGGTTAACCTAGGGTTAACCTTAATACAAACGCGGTTGCAACCTGTCTAGCATACGGTCCTACCCATGCTGGGTTCTTTCCGAATCCAGTATTACCTTTGCCATGCGACAGGAAGCAATCTCTTATGGCCAGCACGACCCTTGGCGTCAAAGTCGATGACGCACTACGCGACCGCCTGAAGGCGGCCGCGCACAAGCTCAATTGCACGCCGCATTGGCTGCACAAGCAGGCGATCCTTGCTTATCTGGACAAGATCGAGCGCGGCCACTTGCCTGCGGAAATGTCGCACCTGGGCATCGATGCGGGCACGGAAGACGATACGGGCGACGCCCAGTCGGCGCCCACGCCGCCGTTCTACGAGTTCGGCCAGGACGTGCAACCGCAGTCGGTGCTGCGCGCCGCGATCACCGCGGCCTATCGCCGCCCCGAGCCGGAATGCGTTCCGCTGCTGCTGGGCCAGGCCCGCATGCCGAACCTGGAGAAGGTCCACGCGATGGCCTCCGACCTTGTCAAGAAGCTGCGCGGCAAGCGCAGCGGCGGCGGCGTCGAAGGGTTGATCCAGGAGTTCTCGCTGTCCAGTCAGGAAGGCGTGGCGCTGATGTGCCTGGCCGAAGCGCTGCTGCGCATTCCCGACCGCGCGACGCGCGACGCGCTGATCCGCGACAAGGTCGCCCGCGGCGACTGGAAGTCGCACATGGGCGGTTCGCAATCGCTGTTCGTCAACGCCGCCACCTGGGGGCTGATGATCACCGGCAAGCTGGTGGCCGTGAGCAGCGAGCAGTCGCTGTCCAAGGCGTTGACCCGGCTGATCGGCAAGGGCGGCGAACCGCTGGTGCGCAAAGGCGTGAACATGGCCATGCGCATGATGGGCGAACAGTTCGTGTCTGGCCAGACGATCTCTGAGGCGCTCGCCAACAACCGCAAGATGGAAGCCCGCGGCTTCCGCTATTCCTACGACATGCTGGGCGAGGCCGCGACCACGGCGGAAGACGCCGACCGCTACTACGCGTCGTACGAGCAGGCCATCCATGCCATCGGCAAGGCGGCGGCCGGCCGCGGCATCTATGAAGGCCCCGGCATCTCGATCAAGCTGTCGGCGTTGCACCCGCGCTATTCCCGCAGCCAGCGCGAACGCGTTATCGCGGAATTGCTGCCGCGTGTGAAAGCGCTGACGGCGCTGGCCCGCAGCTACGACATCGGATTGAACATCGACGCCGAAGAGGCCGACCGCCTGGAGATCTCGCTGGACCTGCTGGAGGCGCTCTGTTTCGCGCCCGAGCTCGACGGCTGGAACGGCATCGGCTTTGTCATCCAGGCCTACCAGAAGCGCGCGCCGTTCGTCATCGACTACGTCATCGACCTGGCCCGCCGCAGCCGCCACCGCGTCATGGTGCGGCTGGTGAAGGGCGCTTACTGGGACAGCGAAATCAAGCGCGCCCAGGTCGACGGCCTGGAAGGCTATCCCGTCTACACCCGCAAGCTGTATACCGACGTGGCGTACCTGGCGTGCGCCCGCAAGCTGCTGGGCGCGCCCGAAGCCGTGTATCCGCAGTTCGCCACGCACAATGCCTATACGCTGGCGGCGATCTATCAGTTGGCCGGCCAGAACTACTATCCCGGCCAATACGAATTCCAGTGCCTGCACGGCATGGGCGAACCGCTGTACGACGAAGTGGTGGGCCCGTTGGCCCAAGGCAAGCTGAACCGCCCGTGCCGCATCTATGCGCCGGTCGGCACGCATGAAACGCTGCTGGCGTACCTGGTGCGCCGCCTGCTTGAAAACGGCGCCAATACCTCGTTCGTGAACCTGATCGGCGACGACAGCATTCCGGTCGAAACGCTGGTGGCCGATCCGGTGGAGGCCGCTTCGCGCATCGTGCCGCTGGGCGCGCCGCACGAGAAGATCGCGCTGCCGCGCGAACTCTACGGCAACCCGCAGCAGGGCGCCCGCGCCAACTCGGCGGGCCTGGACTTGACCAACGAGCACCGGTTGGGATCGCTGTCGGCTGCGTTGCTGGCCAGCGCCGGCACGCCGTGGCGTGCGGGCCCGATGCTGGGCGAGGGCGGCGAGGCATGGGATGCGGCGCGCGCCATTGAAGTGCGCAACCCCGCCAACCTGCGCGACGTCGTGGGCCATGTGGTCGAGGCGCACACTGACGAGGCCGACGCCGCCTTGCGCGCCGCCGCCAACACGGCGCCCATCTGGCAGTCGACGCCGGTGGCGGAACGGGCGCAGTGCCTGCGCCGTGCGGCGCAATTGCTGGAAGAGCAGATGCAGACCCTGCTGGGCCTGATCGTGCGCGAAGCCGGAAAATCGCTGCCCAACGCCATCGCCGAAGTGCGCGAAGCCGTGGACTTCCTGCGCTATTACGCCGACCAGGCCGAACAGGAATTCAGCAACGACACGCACCGCCCGCTGGGCACCGTGCTGTGCATCAGCCCCTGGAATTTCCCGCTGGCCATCTTCACGGGCCAGGTCGCGGCTGCCTTGGCAGCCGGCAATACCGTCGTGGCCAAGCCTGCGGAACAGACGCCGCTGATCGCCGCGCAAGCCGTCGCCATTCTGCGCGCGGCCGGCGTGCCGGCCGGCGCCGTGCAGCTGTTGCCGGGACGTGGCGAGACCGTGGGCGCCCAACTGGTGGCCAGCCCCGCCGTGCGCGGCGTGATGTTCACCGGATCGACCGACGTGGCGCGCATCATCGCCCGCACGCTGGCCGACCGCCTGGACGACGACGGGCATACCATTCCGCTGATCGCCGAAACGGGCGGCCAGAACGCGATGGTGGTGGACTCGTCCGCGCTGTCCGAACAGGTCGTGTTCGACGTGCTGAGCTCGGCCTTCGATTCGGCCGGCCAACGTTGCTCGGCGCTACGCGTGCTGTGCGTGCAGGAAGACAATGCCGACCACGTGCTGACGATGCTGCGCGGCGCGATGCGCGAACTCAGCGTGGGTAATCCGGACCGCCTGTCGGTTGACGTGGGCCCCGTCATCGATACCGAAGCACGCAATGGCATTCAGCGGCACATCGAGACGATGCGCACGGCGGGCCATCGCGTGGATCAGGTCGAGCTGAACGGCGAATGCCGCCATGGCACCTTCGTGCCGCCCACCATCATTGAAATCGAACACATCAGCGAACTGACGCGTGAAGTGTTCGGTCCCGTGCTGCACGTGGTGCGCTACAAACGCGAGGAGCTGGACGCCTTGCTGGACGCCATCAATGGCACCGGCTATGGCCTGACGTTCGGCGTGCATACCCGCATCGACGAAACGATCGCGCACGTGACGGGGCAGGTCCACGCCGGCAACGTCTACGTCAACCGCAATATCGTGGGGGCGGTCGTGGGTGTGCAGCCCTTCGGGGGCGAATGCCTGTCCGGCACCGGCCCCAAAGCGGGCGGCCCGCTGTACATGTACCGCCTGCTGGGCACGCGTCCGACGGGCCTGCCGCCGGCGCTGGACGCCGCCGCGCCGCTGCCTCAGCGCATTGCGTTGCCCGGCCCGACAGGCGAGACCAATACCTATATGGTCGAACCGCGCGGCGCCGTGTATTGCGTGGCGGCCACCGAGGCCGGCGCGCGGGCGCAGTGGTCGGTGGCCCGTTTGACGGGCAACCACGCCTGGTTCGCGGACACGCCGGCCGCGCAGGCGCTGCTGGCCACGTTGGATGCCGAGCAGCAGGGGCAGGCCGGCATCCTGGCCGACGACGAGGTGGACCAGGCGGATTACCAGGCCGTGCTGTTCGAAGGCGATGGCGATGCGCTGCAGGCGTTGAACCAGCGCATCGCGCAGCGTCCGGGCGCCATCCTGTCGGTGCATGGCCTGACGTCCGACGCACTGGCGGCGGGGGCCGGATACGTGCCGGAACGCCTGCTGACCGAGCGCTCCATCAGCGTCAATACGGCTGCGGCGGGCGGCAACGCCAGCCTCATGACCATCGGCTGAACGTGACCATGCGGTAACTCCCGGCGGGCCGGGAGTTACCGTCGAGTAACCGAGGGTTATCTCCAATATCGGGCAAGGTTGCACTGGAAGCAAAATCCGGTCGCACCTCAAGCCTGGATGTCGCAACCCGGCATCCGGACTTTGCAGAAAATGCATGCGTAGCACCTGGCCACCGCCGGGGCTGCGGTAGTAAAAGAAACCAAAAGCCTGGCTAAAAGCTCAGGTATAACAAGGCCTTAAGTCCGACATCCCGGAGGATTCCCCATGAAGTTCCGCACCACTTTGAAGCTTCTCGCCGCCAGCATCGCCGCCGTCGGCATGACGGCCGCCGCGCACGCCGCCGACATCAAGCTGGGCTTTGCCGCGCCGTTGACCGGCCCGCAATCGCACTACGGCGAAGACATGCAGAACGGCCTGAACCTGGCCCTGGAAGAAGCGAACAAGAAGGGCATCAAGGTTGATGGCCAGCCGGCCAAGTTCGTGCTGGTGTCGCGCGATGACCAGGCCGATCCGCGCGTGGGCGTGCAGGTGGCGCAGCAACTGGTCGACCAGGAGGTCGTGGGCATCCTGGGCCACTTCAACTCCGGCACGACGATCCCCGCGTCGCGCGTCTACCACGAGGCCGGTCTGCCCCAGATCGCCATGGCGACGTCGCCTGAATACACCAAGCAGGGCTACGAAACCACGTTCCGCATGATGACCAGCGACACCCAGCAGGGCGCCGCGGTCGGCAAGTTCATGGTGCAGAACCTGAAGGCCAAGAAAGTCGCGATCATCGATGACCGCACCGCCTACGGCCAGGGCCTGGCCGACGAAGTCGAAAAGGCCGTCAAGGCTGCCGGTGGCGAAGTGGTTCGCCGGGAATACACGACGGACAAGGCGAACGACTTCACGGCCATCCTGACTAACATCAAGGGTTCGGCGCCCGACGCGATCTTCTACGGCGGCCTGGATGCGCAATCCGGCCCGATGAAGCGCCAGTTGGCCACGCTGGGCCTGAAGGCGCCGCTGGTCTCGGGTGAAATGACCCGCAGCGACACGTTCATCAAGCTGGCGGGCGACGCCGCCGACGGCACCTTCGCCTCGCTTGCCGGCGTGCCGCTGGACAAGATGGCCGCGGGCAAGGACTTCGAGCAACGCTATCAGGCGCGCTTCAAGAAGGCCCCCGGCGTGTACGCGCCTTATGCCTATGACGGCGCGTGGAACATGATCACCGCCATTGAGCAGGCAGGTTCTGCCAAGCCCGAGAAGTACCTGCCCGTGCTGGCCAAGCTGAACCGCAAGGGCGCCACCAGCGAGCACATTTCCTACGATGCCAAGGGCGATCTGAAGGAAATCTCGGTCACCATCTACGAAGTCAAGAACGGCAAGTGGGAGATGGTTGAAACGATGGTCAGCCAAGCCAACTAAGGCGGGTTGAACCAGGCGGATGCCGGCTGCGCCAGCGTCCGCCCACTTTGTCCGCACGCGCCGCCCGGCGTGCGCGGACAAAG
>NZ_JABBJN010000032.1 GCF_012928505.1 Achromobacter sp. Bel
CGCTCACTCCGTTCGCTGCCCCCCGAGGGGGCTGCCAGCGCCTTGGGGCGGCCCGGCGCCGCTGGCGCGCGCCGCTGCGGCACTATTGATTGGAACTACAGATAATGAACTGGGAAATCGTAATCGGCCTGGAAACGCACACTCAGCTTTCCACCGGCTCCAAGATCTTTTCGGGCAGCAGCACCGCCTTCGGCGCCGCACCCAACACGCATGCCAACGAAGTGGACCTGGCCCTGCCGGGCAGCCTGCCGGTCATGAACCGCGGTGCGGCCGAACGCGCCATCCGTTTCGGCCTGGCCGTGGGCGCCACCATCGCGCCGCGTTCGGTCTTTGCACGCAAGAACTACTTCTATCCCGACCTGCCCAAGGGCTACCAGATCAGCCAATACGAACTGCCGGTGGTCGTAGGCGGCTCGCTGTCGTTCTTCGTGGGCGAAGAAGAAAAGACCGTCAACCTGACGCGCGCGCACCTGGAAGAAGACGCCGGCAAATCGCTGCACGACGACTTCACCCTGGCCAACGGCGCGCCCGCCAGCGGCATCGACCTGAACCGCGCCGGCACCCCGCTGCTGGAAATCGTGACCGAGCCTGAAATGCGCTCGGCCGCCGAGGCCGTGTCCTATGCCCGCGCCCTGCACAGCCTGGTGGTCTGGCTGGGCATCTGCGACGGCAACATGCAGGAAGGGTCGTTTCGCTGCGACGCCAACGTGTCGGTGCGTCCGGTGGGCCAGAAGGAATTCGGCACCCGCACCGAGATCAAGAACGTCAACTCGTTCCGCTTCCTGGAACGCGCCATCGTCTATGAAGCGCGCCGCCAGATCGAACTGATCGAGGACGGCGGCACGGTCGTGCAGGAAACGCGCCTGTACGACGCCGACCGCGACGAGACACGCAGCATGCGCAGCAAGGAAGACGCGCACGACTACCGCTACTTCCCCGACCCCGATCTGCCCACGCTGGTGATCTCGCCCGCCTGGGTGGACGAGGTGCGCGCCACCATGCCCGAACTGCCGGCCGCCCAGCGCGCCCGCTTCGAATCGGAATTCGGCCTGCCCGCCTACGACGCCGCCCAACTGACCGTTGCCCGCGATCTGGCCGCCTACTTCGAAGCCGTGGCGCGCGTGCTGCCGGCGGGCCAGGCCAAGCTGGCCGCCAACTGGGTCATGGGCGAAGTCGCCGCCGCCTTGAACAAGGACGAAAAGAGCATCGCCGATTCGCCCGTGCAGGCGCCGGCGCTGGCCGCGCTGATCGGCCGCATCATCGACGGCACGATCTCCAACAAGATCGCCCGCGAAGTCTTCGGCGCCATGTGGGCGGGCGAGAACGGCGGCGACGCCGACGCCATCATCGACGCGCGCGGCTTGAAGCAGATCAGCGACACGGGCGCCATCGGCGCCATGATCGACGAGGTGCTGGCCGCCAACCTGGCCATCGTGGAAGAGTACCGGGCCGGCAAGCAGAAGGCCTTCAACTCGCTGGTGGGCCAGATCATGAAGGCCGCCCGCGGCAAGGCCAATCCGCAGCAAGTGAACGACCTGCTCAAGCAGAAGCTCGACAGCTGATAGTTCCGTCGGGAATCAGACTGATAACAGGCCGCGGCACCTTGCCGCGGCCTTTTCTTTTGCGAAGAATGGGGATGGTCAACCTTTGATCGGAGCCCCCAAATGTCTGCCTACATCGAAGTGTCCCAGGACGCCGTCGCTGAGCGCCTTGAGGCGCTGATTCTGGCCGCCCAGAACGGCGCACGTGTCGTCATCACGAAAGACGGCGTCGCCCGCGCCTATATCCGCCCGGCGAATCCGGACATGACCGAAGACATGTACGACGCTATTGAGGCGCTGCAGGCCTTCCCCTTGAATCGGGGCGTGTCGGACGAGCAAGTTCGCGCCTGGGTCACCGAGGACCAGCGATGAAAACCGTGCTGGATGCGTCGGTTGCGCTTGCATGGCTGTTGATCCGCAACGATCGCTCTGAAGCGTTGGTCGCAAGGCATCTGCTGGAACAGGCCAAGCACTTCAAAATCCTTGTTCCGCACCACTGGCACGCCGAGGTCGGCAATGGCATGCTAAGGAACCCAACGCGCTCGCGCGGTGTCCGCCACCGAAACCAGTGCCTTCCTGGATAAGCTTGAACGGCTGGCAATACAGCACGACCGGCCGCACACCCCCGATAGATGGCGATCCACACATAACATCGCAACGACGCATGCCTTGACGGCCTATGACGCGGCCTACGTGGAGCTAGCTGCCAGGTCCGGCAGCAATTTGGCCACGTTCGACAAGAAACTGGCTGACGCCGCCCGAGCCTATGGCGTGCCGGTGTTCGGGCAGCGCCATGGCGTTGCTGAATCCGTGGCGCGATACGGCTGAGCGGAATTGGACGCGCCCGCCAGCCCCTTGCCGCACCGCTTTTATTTCACCCCGTACTTCGTCCGGTACGCCTGCACGGCGTCGCGGTTTTCGGCGAACGATGCGTCGTCTTGCAACAACGCCATGATGTCCGACAGCGACGCGATCGCCACGACCGGAATGCCGTAGGTCTTGGCCACATCCTGCACGGCCGAATGTGCCGACAGCGCGTCGTCCGGGCCGGCGCGTTCCATGCGGTCCATGGCGATCAGCACGGCGGCCGGTTCGGCGCCCGCGCTGCGGATGATCTCCACCGATTCGCGCACCGACGTGCCTGCCGTGATCACGTCATCAATGATGACGACCTTGCCCTTTAGCGGTGCGCCGACCAGGGTGCCGCCTTCGCCGTGGTCCTTGGCCTCCTTGCGGTTGTAGGCGAACGGCACGTCGCCGCGGCCTTGCATGGCCGGGTGGCCGGCCAGCGCCACGGCCGTTGCGGTCGCCAACGGGATGCCCTTGTATGCCGGGCCGAACAACATGTCGAATGCCACGCCCGAATCCAGCAGCGCCTGCGCGTAGAACTGCGCCAGCTTGCCGACCGAGCCGCCGCTGTTGAACAGGCCGGCATTGAAGAAATAGGGGCTGATCCGGCCCGACTTGACCTTGAAACTGCCAAAGCGCAGCACGCCTTCGTTCAGGGCAAAGCGGACAAAATCGAGGGAGGTGGCGGAAGAAGTGGCGGCGGGCATACGAGGGGGATCCGGTAGATGGCAAACCCCGGCATTTTATCCGTTGTCAGGGCTATTGCCCGGCGCCGGCGCCGAGTCGGTTAAATTCCTGGCATTGTTCCGGCCTCCGCGGCCGCTCTACAGGAGTCTCGCTTTGCTGCGCATCACGTCCATCAATCTCAACGGCATCCGGTCCGCCTTCCGCAAGGGCCTGCAACCCTGGATGGACAAGCATGCCGCAGACGTCCTTTGCCTTCAGGAAATCAAGATCGCCGAGGCGGACCTGACCGACGACCTGCGCCACCCTCCCGGCTATACCGGCCACTTCCACCATGCGGTCAAGAAGGGCTACAGCGGGGTGGGCATCTACCTGCGCGACGCCGCCGAACGCGTGAACGTCGGACTGGACTGCGAAGAGTTCGACCCCGAAGGCCGCATCATCCGCGCCGACTGGAAGAACCTGTCGGTGATCAGCGCCTACCTGCCGTCGGGTTCCAGCGGCGACGAACGGCAGCAAGCCAAGTACCGTTTCCTGGACCGTTTCGGCCCCTGGATCGACGCCCTGATGCACGAGCACAAGACCACCGGCCGCGAGTTCATCATCTGCGGCGACTGGAACATCGCGCACAAGGAAATCGACCTGAAGAACTGGAAGGGCAACCTGAAGAATTCCGGTTTCCTGCCCGAGGAACGCGCCTGGCTGACCGACGTGTTCGACAAGCGCGGCTTCGTGGACGTGTTCCGCACCATCGACGACCGGCCCGACCAGTACACCTGGTGGAGCAACCGCGGCCAAGCCTGGGCCAAGAACGTCGGGTGGCGGATCGATTACCAGATCGCGACCCCGGGCATCGCGGCCCGCGCCCGCAACGTGGCCATCTACAAGGACGAGCGCTTCTCGGACCACGCGCCGCTGACGATCGACTACGACGCCACGCTCTGACGCGGCCAGGCGTCGTAGCCCTCCGCATCCGGCAACGACGCCGCAGCCTCCTGGCGCAGCCATGCCAGGAACGCCGCCGCCCGGGGATCCTTCTCGAACGGGCGGGGCGACAGCAGGAAGTACGCCGAACCGTCGCGGATGAACCCACAAGGCGCCTCCAGCCGGTGGTCGCGCAACGCGTCCCGCACCATCAGTGCCGAGCCGATGGCTAGCCCCAAGCCTGCCGCGGCCGCCTGCAGGCTGAGATAGAAATGTTCATAGACTGGTCCTGCCTTGCGCGGGGCCTTGTGGCCCGAGACCTGAGCCCATTGCCGCCAAGCGCCGGGCCGGGTCGCGCTGCCCAAGGCCGCCGCACCATTCCAGGCTTGCTCGCCTGAACCGCCCGCCACGCCCGGCCGGCAGACCGGGCCCGTCCATTCATCGCATACGCGCTCGGCATGCACGGCCGCGTCCCATTCAAAATCGTTGCGCCGCAGCGCCACGTCCACGCCCTGCGCCGCGAAATCCACAGGGCCGCCCGCCGCATACAGGTGCACCTGGATGCCCGGATGTGCCCGCTGGAAATCGGGCAGGCGCGGAATCAACCACATCATGGCAATGGTCGGCTCACACGAGAGCACCAGCGGCGCGTCGGCGGCAGGCTGGCGCAGTTGCGCCAGCCCCGCTGACAACTGCTCGAACAGACTGCGCGTCAGCACCAGCAGCTGGCGCCCGGCATCGGTCAGGAAAACAGCCCGATTCCGGCGTTCGAACAAGACCAGCCCCAACGCCTGCTCCAACTGCTTGATCTGCCGGCTGACCGCGCCGTGTGTGACATGCAACTCTTCCGCCGCCCGGCCAAAGGCCTCATGGCGGGCTGCGGCATCGAAGACACGCAAGGAGCCCAGTGGGGGAAGCTTCATCGTAATAGGTGATTTTTTCTGACGGATATCCGGCATTAAAAATCGTTTTTCATCGCTGCACCAGCGCCACACAATGGGCGCCCCTTCCATAACCCTTGTCGCGCGCCTTTCCCGCCGCCGCTGCCATGACCGAACTGATCGCCGTTGCCCTCATCACCGTGCTTGCCGTCATCAGCCCGGGGCCCGATTTTGCGATGGTGACACGCTACAGCTACCTGTTCGGCCGGCGCACGGGCCTTGTCTGCGCGCTAGGCATCGCCCTGGGCGTGCAGGTCCACGTGTTCTATACGATGTTCGGCGTAAGCCTGCTGGCCCATTACGCGCAGCCCGTGCTGCAAGGCATCAAACTGGCCGGCGCCTGCTATCTGGTCTTCATGGGCTGGAAGACCTTCTTCAACCGTACCCCGGTCAGCCGCGACCTGTCGGCGCGCCCCCCGATCTCGGCCTGGCAGGCGCTCTACAGCGGCTTTCTGACCAATGCGCTGAATCCCAAGACCACGCTGTTTGTCATCAGCACCTATACGCAGGTGGTGGCACCCGGCACGCCGCTGCCCCAGCAGTTCGGCTACGGACTGTTCATGTCCTTCGCGCATTGGGTGTGGTTCAGCGTGGTGGCGTGGTCGGTGTCGTCGGTGATCCTGCGCCGGCTGCTGCTGGATCACCAGCGCACCGCTGACCGGGTGGTGGGCGCCATCTTGATGGCATTGGGCGCGACACTGGCGGTTGTACAGGTCTGATTCCGCGTGGAATCAGGTGATCTTTCTCAAATAAATAATGGGGACGCATAAATAGGAAGAAACGAGAGGCGGGACACCCGGATACCGCCAGGAGCCCCTTATTTCCTGAGGGATGGACCGTTCCGCAGCCTTCAGGCATCTTCCAATAAAACGGGGACATATTAATTTTCCCTGTAAATACAAGGCTAATGCCCCCGCACCACGTCTTTTCCCCTGCAAACCGGGTTTCTCGGGATTTAATACGTCCCCAATATACAGCAATAAAAAGTGCTTAAATATCAAGGTGATGGCGACGTTTCTGGCTTTGCGCAGAGCAACAATTTGCCCCTACAATTCCGCACCATGCTGGTGCGAATCATGCACCAGAACCAATAATTCGCGCCCCAAAACGGCGCACACCCGCACCTGTTCGAAGCACCCCCGAGGAGATCATGTTGAAAGTGCAGAGTCTGGACGACTTCCTGCGTGGCGTCGCCGCGCGCGACCCGCAGCAGCCTGAGTTCATGCAAGCCGTCCAGGAGGTGATGCTGAGCCTGTGGCCTTTCATCGAAAAACACCCGCACTACGCCGAACATGCCGTGCTGGAGCGCCTGGTCGAGCCGGAACGCGTGATCCAGTTCCGCGTGTGCTGGACCGATGACCAAGGCCGCGCCCAGGTCAACCGCGCTTTCCGCATCCAGCACAGCTCGGCCATCGGCCCGTACAAGGGCGGCATGCGCTTTCACCCCTCGGTGAACCTGTCCATCCTGAAGTTCCTGGCGTTCGAACAGACGCTGAAGAACTCGCTGACCACGCTGCCCATGGGCGGCGGCAAGGGGGGGTCGGACTTCGATCCCAAGGGCAAGTCCGACGCCGAAGTCATGCGCTTCTGCCAGGCGCTGATGATCGAGCTGTACCGCCACCTGGGCCCGGACACCGACGTGCCGGCCGGCGACATCGGCGTGGGCGCGCGCGAAGTCGGCTTCATGGCCGGCATGATGAAAAAGCTGTCGAATTCGACCGCCAGCGTCTTCACGGGTAAGGGCCTGACCTTCGGCGGCAGCCTGATCCGCCCCGAAGCCACCGGCTATGGCACCGTCTACTTCGCCGAAGAGATGCTCAAGCGCGTCGGCAAGTCCTTCGACGGCCTGCGCGTGTCGGTCTCGGGGTCGGGCAACGTGGCGCAATACGCCATCGAAAAAGCCATGTCGCTGGGCGCCAAGGTCGTCACGGTGTCGGATTCGAACGGCACCGTGGTGGACGAAGCCGGCTTCACGCATGAGAAGCTGGTGGCCCTGATGCACATCAAGAACGACCTGCGCGGCCGCCTGGACACCTATGCCCAGCAATTCGGCCTGAAGTACGAAGCCGGCAAGCGTCCGTGGCACGTGCCGGTGGACGTGGCCCTGCCGTGCGCCACGCAGAACGAACTGGAACTGGCCGATGCGCAAACGCTGATCAAGAACGGCGTGCTATGCGTGGCCGAGGGCGCCAACATGCCCGCCACGCTGGAAGCCGCCAAGGCCTTCATCGCCGCCCGCGTGCTGTACGCCCCGGGCAAGGCCACCAATGCCGGCGGCGTGGCCGTATCGGGCCTGGAAATGGCCCAGAACTCCGCGCGCCTGGCCTGGACACGCGAAGAGGTCGACGCCCGTCTGCACGCCATCATGCGCGACATCCACGAGAACTGCGTGCGTCACGGCCATAGCGAGCGCGAATACGTCAACTACCTGGACGGCGCCAACATCGCTGGTTTCGTGAAGGTGGCAGACGCGATGCGCCAGCAAGGGCTGTATTGATTTCCCCCCCCCCCGCAGCGCTGCGCGCTTCCCCCCCAGGGGGGCGCCGCTGCGGACCGGCGAAGCCGGATCCGCGCGGCCCCGATTGGGGTAGACCTGCCTCTGATCGGGACAGACATGCCCGATTGAGAGTCTGTTCAGGTGAAACACACCCGCGCCAGCAGGCGCGGGCTGCGCTGGACGCCTAGTGTTTCATCGCGCCGTGGTCCATGCCGCCATGGCTCATGCCGGGGTTGTGCGAGGCCGGCTTGACCTTGAACTGCACGGCGACTTCGCCGGCCTTTTCGAACTTCAGGGTGGCGGGCACGGTCGCGCCGTCGGTGAACGGCGCCTTCAGTTTGATGAACATGACGTGGTAGCCGCCCGGGCTGAGCTTGACCTCGGTATCGGCAGGCAGCGCAATGCCGCCCTCGACCTGACGCATTTTCGACACGCCGTTCTCGGTCTGCACGGTATGTAGTTCGACCCGCTCGGCGGCATCCGACGACACCGACAGCAGGCGGTCTTCGGTCTTGGCGTCGTTATCGATATCCATATACCCCGCGCCGTTGGACTGGCCCGGCGCCGAGGCGCGGACCCACAGGTCGTCGACTTCGACCTGGCCGACCTTGTAGTCCTTCGCCCATGCCGTGCCGGCCGTACACAGGCCCAGGGCGGCAATGACTGCGAACTTGCGGATGTTCATGGGGTGTCCTCCTAGTGGGTTAACGCCGCCGGACCAAGCTGCGGGCGGCCGACAGAACCGAATCGGTCAAGGCTTCCATCGCCTCGGAGTTTACCCGCCAATGCTGCCAATACAGCGGCACATCCTCCCAGGCGCGGCCCCGAAGCAGCATCAACTGACCTGCATCAAGGTGCTCCTGGACGAGCGGCAGCGGATTCATGGTCCAGCCCAGTCCGCCCAGCGTGGCCTGCACGAAAGCGCGCGTGGAAGGCACCCACCAGACCGGAGGCTGCCACGGCGCCGGATCCGATATCTTGTGGGCAAAGCGCGCCTGCAAGGCGTCCTTGCGGTTGAACACCAGCACCGGGGCTTCGGCCAGGGTCTGCGCGTTCACGCCCTGCGCGAAGTAGCGTTTGTGGAAATCCGGCGTGCAGGTGGCCACATAGCGCATGCAGCCCAACGCGTGGATGCGGCAACCCTGCACGGGGTCGGCCAACGTGGTCACGGCGCCCAGCACCGAGCCGTTGCGCAGCAGCGCCGCGGTGTGGTCCTGGTCTTCGGACAACATGTCCAGCGTGGCCCGGGTGCGGGCCGAGAACTGCAGGGCCGCGTCGACGAACCAGGTCTCCAGACTGTCGTGGTTGACCGCGATGGGGATGCTGGCGTGGGGAACCTCGTCGTCCGACACCCCCAGGCGGTTCAGCGCATCGTGCTCCAGCAGCGCCGTCTGTTCGGCCAGTTGCACCAGCACTTGCCCGTCCGCCGTGGCGGCGGCCGGCACGGTGCGCTGGACCAGCAGGCGGCCCATTCGGTCTTCCAACGCCTTGATCCGCTGCGACACCGCCGACGGCGTCACGCTCAGGGACAGCGCGGCGCGTTCGAAGCTGCCTTCGCGCACCACGGCGGCCAGCGCCCGCAAGTTTCCGTGATCGAGTTTCATTGATTAGTTTTACTTAATATAGTGAAGGAAAATTAGCTGTATTTCATCTCGCACGCAAGCGAAAATACGCTATCTCCAGAGTGCGCAATGCCTCTGGAACCCTCATCAAAGCGCCGCCACAGGCGTTGCAGTCACAGGTATTTGCATCATGTTCGCCACCTTGTCATCCCCCCTCTTCCTGACCGCCTGGGCCAGCGGAACCGCCACCGGATTGGGCCTGTTCGCCGTGGTCGGCGCGCAAAGCGCCTTCATCCTGCGCCAAGGCCTGATGCGGGCGCATCTGCTCAGCGTTGTCGCCATCTGCGCGCTGATCGACGCCGTGTTCATCTTCGCCAGCGTGTCCGGTTTGCAGGCGCTGACGTCCTGGTTCCCGTGGCTGACCACCGCCGTGCTGTGGTTCGGCGTGGCCTTCCTGTCCTGGTATGCCGTGCAATCGGCCCGCCGCGCCTGGACGGCCACCGGCGGCCTGGCCGCCGCACGCGACGTGGTCCCGTCGCGCCGCGCGGCCATGCTGGGCGCGCTGGGCTTTTCGCTGCTGAACCCCCATTTCTGGCTGGACATGGTGGTGGTGGGTTCACTCGCGCACGGCTTCGACGACGCCCGCATGGCATTCGCCGCCGGCGCTTTCACCGCGAGCCTGCTGTGGCTGGCCGTGCTGGGCATCGGCTCGCGCCTGTTCGCCCGCTTCTTCGCCAGCGCGTCGGCCTGGCGCGTCCTGGACGGCCTCATCGCCGTGATCATGGCCGGCCTGGCGGTCAGCCTGGCCATCAAGGGCATCTAAGCCGGCCCGGCTTGTCCGGGCCACCGCGGCGCGCCGGGAAGGCGCGCCGCCATCACTTTTATAATGTCCCCGTTGCCACTCTTTCGTCGGGCGCACGGCCGGCCCGCCAGACGATCATGCGCGGACCCTCCCCTTCCAAAGATGTGCGCCTGCCCCCGCTGGCCGCCATCCAGGCCTTCGAAGCCGCCGCCCGGCTGGGCTCGTTCGAACGCGCCAGCGAAGAACTCTTCGTCACCGCCAGCGCCATCGGCAAGCGCATCGCCGCGCTGGAAGCGTTGCTGGACGTGTCGCTGTTCATCCGCAGCAGCCGCGGCGCCACCCTCAGCGCCGCCGGACGGGACTACCTGAACCAGGTGCGCACCGCGCTGGACCTGCTGTCCGACGCCTCGCTGCACAAGCGCGGCGAACCCAAACCGGAACCGCTGCGCGTCGTCTCCACGCCCACCTTCGCCCGCCAGGTGCTGATCCCCTATCTGCCCAGTTTCACGGCCGCGCATCCCGACGTCGAACTGGAAATCATGCTGTCCATCCCCTACCTGGACATCATGCCCCCCAACGCCGACGTCTGGATACGGTTCGGCAGCGGCAAGTATCCCGGCCTGCAGGCGCGGCAACTCACGGCGGACCCGGTGTTCGCCGTGTGCTCGCCGTCGTACCTGGCCAAACATGGCCCGTTCCACCGCCCGGCCGATCTGGCCCAAGCCGGCCTGCTGCGTTGTCCCATGGAGCCCTGGCGCCCCTGGCTGGACGCGGCCGGCCTGGACTGGCCCGAGCCCTCGCGCGGGGTCTGGCTGGTGGACCTGGGCATGATGCTGGCCGCCGCTCGTGCCGGCCAGGGCCTGGCTCTGACCCGTCGAACGTTGGCCGCCGAATGGCTGGATGAAGGCAAACTGGTGCGCGTGCTGGACATCGACATCCCCGGCGAATCCCAGTACTACCTGTGCACCGAAAGCGCGCGCCCGCCGGGCCGCGCGGTCCAAGCGTTTTCCCTATGGCTGGAAGACGTGTGCAAACTGGCATCCCAATGGCCACGCGGCCTGCCGGCCCGTCAGGAATAAATTTCCAGTAAAGGGCGGAACGAATTTCCGCGCGCCTGCCGCCTGCGCTGGCTAGCATGCGGCCAACGCGGCTGTCCGCCCGTCGCACGCGGTGGCGCCCCGCAAGCCCCGCCTTGCCCGCCGGTCCATGCTGCATTGCGACGCATGGCCCGCGCCCCTTGCGCCTGTACTAGGTATTTACGCGGAAAAACCCCGCCGGGTCAGATTCGCGTAAGCGATTAAGCAGACAGTCACAACACGCAACACAGGAGAGCGCCGCAACATTCGATTTCCCGCCGTCGGGCGCCGGCACACGGTTTTCCACGCAGTTCATCTAATTACAACGGAGACATCCATGGATTTTCGTTTGAAGCTGCTAGCAGGAACCCTTGCGTTTGCCGCATCGGCCGGGTCTTTCGCCGCCGACCCCATCAAGATCGGCGTGGCCGGCCCCTACACCGGCGGCTCCTCATCCATGGGCGTGAGCATGCGCGATGGTGTGCGGCTTGCCATTGAAGAAATCAACAAGAACGGCGGCGTGCTCGGACGCCAGTTGGTGGCTGTCGAGCGCGACGACGAGGCCAAGAACGAACGCGGCGTGCAGATCGCCCAGGAATTGATCAACAAGGAGCAGGTGGCGGCCACGGTCGGCTACATCAATACGGGCGTGGCGCTGGCCTCGCAACGCTTCTACCAGGACGCCAAGATCCCGGTCTTCAACAACGTGGCCACCGGCAGCGTGATCACGCACCAGTTCAAGGCCCCGGAATACCCCGACAACTACGTGTTCCGCAACGCGGCGCATGACAGCATCCAGGCCCCGATGATCGTGGAAGAAGCGATCACCCGCCGCGGCTACAAGAAGGTCGCGATCCTGGCCGACTCCACCAACTATGGCCAGTTGGGCCGCGAAGACCTGGAAAAGGCGCTGGACGCCAAGGGCATCAAGGCCGTGGCCGTGGAAAAGTTCAACATCAAGGACGTCGACATGACGGCCCAGCTGTTGAAGGCCAAGGCCGCCGGTGCCGAAGCCGTGCTGACCTACGGCATCGGCCCGGAACTGGCGCAGATCGCCAACGGCATGACCAAGCTGGGCTGGAAGGTGCCGATCATCGGCAGCTGGACCCTGTCGATGGCCAACTACATCGACAACTCGGGCGCCAACGGTGAAGGCGCGCGCATGCCGCAGACCTTCATCCAGGACCCCGACACCGCGAAGCGCAAGGCGTTCATCGACGCCTACCTGGCCAAGTTCAAGCCCAAGAACAACCGCATCGATTCCCCGGTGTCTGCGGCCCAGGGCTACGACTCGATCTTCCTGTTGGCCGCGGCCATCAAGCAGGCCAACTCCACCGACGGCCCGAAGGTCCGCGAAGCGCTTGAAAACCTGCAAACGCCGGTCGAAGGCGTGGTGATGACCTACAACAAGCCGTTTACTCACGACAACCACGACGCGATCACCGCGAAGGAAGTGGTCATCGGCGAGGTCAAGGGCGGACGCGTCGTCAAGGCCAACTGAGCATCAAGTAGCAGGTAGGCGGCGGCTTCCCGGCCGCCGCCGCCCGCGCCCCGGATCGGGCGCGGGGCATGCAGCCGCCTGAAAACAGCGTTCTGCCCAAGGGCGTTGGGACGGAACACAGCGCCTCAAGACACACACCATGATTCTTCTACAGCTTATTTATAGCGGTATCGCGCTAGGCATGATCTATGCCGTCATCGCGTTCGGATACCAGCTTACTTTCGCCACGTCGGGCACCTTGAACTTCGGCCAGGGCGAAGCCCTGATGCTGGGCGCGCTGGTCGGGCTGACGCTGGTCGGCCTGGGCGTGAACTACTGGGTCATGATTCCCATCGTCTGCATTTTCGGCTTCGCACAAGGCGCACTCGTCGAACGGGTCGGCGTGCGGCCGGCCATCAAGACGCGGTCGGAGTTCGGCTGGATCATGGCAACCATCGCCTTGGGGATCATCTTCAAGAACGTGGCCGAAAACATCTGGGGCCGCGACGACCTGCGCTTTCCCTCCCCGCTACCCGAAGCGCCGATCCAGGTGTTCGGCGCGAACGTGCTGCCCATGGAACTGCTGGTTGTGTTCGGCGCGCTGGGCATGATGATTCTGGTGGAGATCTTCAACCGCAAGTCCATCTACGGCAAGGCCTTCGTCGCCACCTCGAATGATCGCGACGCGGCCGGCCTGATGGGCATCAACACGGGCATGGTGATCACGTTTTCCTATGCGCTGTCGTCGCTGACGGCCGCGTTCGCCGGCGTCCTGGTGGCGCCGCTGACGCTGACCGGCGCGACCATGGGCGCGGTGCTGGGGCTTAAGGCATTCGCCGTGGCGATCATCGGCGGCCTGTCCAGCGGGATGGGCGTCGTGGTGGGCGGGCTGATCCTCGGGATCGCCGAAACGACCACCGGTTTCTATCTTTCGACGGGGTACAAAGACGTGCCGGGATTGGTGTTGCTGCTGCTCGTTCTGACCTTCAAGCCCGCCGGCCTGTTCGGCAAGACCGCGATCAAGAAGGTGTAAGCGATGAAACCCTTGCATCTATTGCTTTCCGTCGTGGCCGTAGCCTGCCTGGCCGCCGTGCCGCTGGGCGTGACCAACACGTACTACCTGCACCTGATCGAAACGATCATGATCTATTCGATCCTGCTGTTCGGGCTCGATATCGTGGTGGGCTACACCGGCCAGGTGTCGCTGGGTCATGCCGGGCTGTTCGGCATCGGCTCATACGTCGCCGGCGTGCTGTTCTTCCATCTGCAGATGCCCATCTGGGTGATCCTTCCCGCCGCCATCCTGATCGCGGCGGCGTTCGGCGTGGTGCTGGCGCTGCCCGCGCTGCGGGTCACCGGGCCGTACCTGGCCATGGTGACGCTGGCCTTCGGCACCATCATCCAGATCCTGATCAACGAGATGACCTTCATGACCGAAGGCCCCTTAGGCATCAAGATCCCCAAGCCGTCGATCGGCGGGCACATCCTGACGAAAAGCGAGTACTTCTGGTTGGTGGGCGCGCTGCTGGTGATCTCGCTGATCGTCGTGCACCGCATCATGAAGTCGCATCTGGGCCGTTCCTTCGAGGCCCTGCGCGACAGCCCGATCGCCTCTGACTGCATGGGCGTGTCGGTCTACCGGCACAAAGTGTTCGCCTTCGTGATCAGCGCCGGTTTCGCCGGGCTGGCGGGCGCGCTGTACTCGTATTCCGAACAGTACATCTCGCCCAACACGTACAACTTCGAACTGACCATCCTGTTCCTGCTGGCCATCATCATGGGCGGCCGCAAGAGCCGCACGGGCGCCCTGCTTGGCGCATCCATCATCGTGCTGCTGCCCAAGATGCTGGACGACATCGGCACCTTCCGGCTGATCGCTCTGGCCGTGGCCATCCTGGTAACGGTGGGCAGCATCGTAGCGGTGTCCAAGGGCCGCGCGGAACCCCGGCGCGTGGTGGTGCCCGTCGTCGGCACCATCGTGCTGGCGGTCTTCTCGTATTGGCTGGACGCCGTGACCGACTGGCGCCTGACCATCTTCGGCGCCATGATCCTGTTCGTCGTGTACTACCTGCCCGACGGCATCGTCGGCTTCGTGCGCAACCTGTTCTTCTCGACCCGCCGCGCGGCGCTGACGGTCAAGACGGACCTGGTGAAGGAACAGGACGCGGTCCCCGAGGCAGCGGCCGTGGCCGGCAAGGGCGAAACGCTGCTGACCGCCAAGAGCGTGCTGATGCAGTTCGGCGGCTTGAAAGCGCTGAACGAGGTGGACCTGACCGTCAAGCGCGGCACCATCCACGGCCTGATCGGACCCAACGGGTCCGGCAAGAGCACCATGATGAACGTGCTGACCGGCATCTATGTGCCGACGGCCGGCGCGGTGGAATTCTCGGGCAAGTCGCTGGTCGGCCTGGCGCCTGCGGACATCGCCGCCGCCGGTATCGCCCGCACGTTCCAGAACGTGCAGCTGTTCGGTGAAATGACCGCGCTTGAGAACGTGCTGGTGGGCCTGCACCACACCTTCACGACCGGGCTGGCCGGCATCGCGCTGCGCACGCCGAAGTGGAAGGGCGAAGAGCAAGGCGCCCGCGCCCGCGCCATGGCGCTGCTGGAATTCGTGGGCCTGGAATCGCTGGCCAATGAAGAAGCCCGCAACTTGCCCTACGGCAAGCAACGCCTGCTGGAAATCGCCCGCGCGCTGGCGCTGGATCCGCAACTGCTGTTGCTGGACGAACCCGCGGCCGGGCTGACTGCCCCCGACATCGTGGAGCTGCTGGCCATCATCCGCAAGGTTCGCGACCACGGCATCACGCAGATCCTCATCGAACACCATATGGATGTGGTGATGGGAGTGTGCGACACCGTGTCGGTGCTGGACTTCGGCCAGAAGATCGCCGAAGGCCTGCCGAACGAGGTGCAAAGCAACGCCAAGGTTATCGAGGCGTATCTGGGCGGCGCGCCCGCCTGACGCCAAGAGGACAACAAGATGCTATCGATCAAGAATCTGGAAGCGGGTTACGGCAAGGTGAAAGTGCTGCACGGCATCAGCATGGAGGTGCCGAAGGCGAAGGTCGTGACGCTGATCGGCTCCAACGGCGCCGGCAAGACCACCACGATGCGCGCGCTGTCCGGCATGATCCGCCCGACCGCGGGCGAAGTCACGCTAAGCGGCAAACGCATCGACGGCCTGGAATCCCACCGCATCGCGCGGCTGGGCCTGGCCCATTCGCCCGAGGGCCGCCGTGTTTTCCCGACGCTGTCGGTGACCGACAACCTGCTGCTGGGCGCTTTCCCGCGCCTGACCGGCAGCCGCCCCAAGGGCGATGTGCAGGCCGACCTGGGCCGTGCCATGGACCTGTTCCCGCGCCTGAAGGAACGCCGCGAGCAATTGGCCGGCACGCTGTCGGGAGGTGAGCAGCAGATGCTGGCCATGGCGCGCGCGGTGATGCTGAATCCTGAACTGGTGCTGCTGGACGAACCGTCGATGGGGCTGGCGCCGATCCTGGTGGAAGAGGTGTTCCGGATCATTGCGCGGTTAAAGGACGAGGGCGTGACGATGCTGCTGGTGGAACAGTTCGCCGCCGCCGCGTTGAACGTGGCGGATTACGGGTACGTGCTGGAGAACGGGCGCATTTCCGTGCATGGGAGTGCAGAGAAGTTACGGGATGATCCGGCGGTGGTGGCGGCTTATCTTGGGGGTGGGCATTAAAGGGCTTTTTGTGCGTGGGCGGTAGGGTTCTTAAGACGCCTGACGCACCGGCGGCCTGCGGGATGCGGGTCAACGATTGCGGTCCGGAGCCTCCGCTCCGGACTTCCCCTTCGTCATCTTCGTCGTTGCCTACGGCAACTGCCTTCAGATTCCCTCGGGCTTATCGACTCCCCGCATCCCGCAGGCCGCCGGCGCGCCAGGCTCCATCAGTTGCAATCTCACCGCGGCCGGGGCGAATGGCTTGCTTTGGCTTCGCACCCCCGGCGGGGTGGGGTGGAAGATCTTGCGGGGCCCGCCCCATACCGGCCGCGCAGGCGGCCTCGTGGGGCCTACGCGGCGTCTTGCGGTGCGATGATGTCGCTTCGCGCGCGGTGCGTGCGATGTCGAGCATTGGTCTCGTGACGGATTTGCCGCGCCGCCCCCAGCCTACGGTGAGTGCGAGACAGTCTCCCTCTTAGACGGGCGACCTACGAAGCTCACCCACCCGCGCCGCAAAACCAAAGCAATCAACGATCAGACAATCGTCAACGTCACATCAATATTGCCGCGCGTCGCGTTCGAGTACGGGCAAACGATATGCGCCGCGGCCACCAGCTTCTCGGCCAACTCGCGCTCCATCCCGGGCAACGAGATCTTCAATTCCACTTCGATGCCGAAGCCCGTGGGGATCGGGCCGATGCCGACGATGCCGTTTACCGACACGTCCGACGGGATGGCGATCTTGTCGCGGCCGCCGACGAACTTCATCGCGCCCAGGAAGCAGGCCGAATAGCCCACGGCGAACAGTTGTTCCGGGTTGGTGCCGGCCGCACCTGCGCCGCCCAGCTCGCGCGGGGTGGTCAGCTTGACGTCGAGGTTGCCGTCATCGCTGACGCCACGGCCTTCACGGCCGCCGGTTGCGGTGGCGTTGGCGCGGTAGAGGACTTTTTCGATAGACATGGTGCGTTTCCTTTATAGGATGAAAGTTGAACTGCCTCGCCGGGCGGGCCCTCCCGCGCTGGCGCTTACCGATGACATGCAAACCCGCTGAACCACATTAATAGCACACAACTATATCGCGCACTACTTATTTAAGTGAATGACGACACGCGTCACCCTTTACTTCAAAGACTGTCGACCAGCTTTTCCCGCAGCGCATGCAGCGTCTTCATCATCCCCTGCGCTTCGTCCAGCGTGCACTGCGCCGCGCCCGCAATGGCGTGGGGGACGGATTCCGCCTGCTCGCGCAGATCGCGCCCTTGCTTGGTCAGCGACACGATCACCTGGCGCTCGTCGTCCACGGCCCGCTTGCGGCTGACCAGGCCTGCGGCCTCCAGGCGCTTGAGCAACGGCGTCAGCGTCGCGGAATCCAGGAACAGGCGGTCGCCGATATCCGTCACCGTAATCTCGTCGCCCTCCCACAGCACCAGCATCACCAGATACTGCGGATAGGTCAGGTCCAGCCCGCGCAGCAGCTTGCGGTACACCTTGCTCATCGCCAGCGAGGTCGAGTACAGGGCGAAGCACAGCTGGCTGTCCAGCAGCAGCGGGTTGAACGCGCCTTTGGGTTTGGATCTGGATTTCATTGTGCAATATTAAATAGCGCACTATTTATCGTCAAGCGCTTTTTTCAAAAAGAAATCCGCACCCGATCAGATTGCCGGCTCGCCCTCGACCGTGCTGCGGTCGGATCCGTAAAGTTTCAGGCCTTCAAGATCCAGCACCCGGACCGCACCGTATTCCACGTTCAAGAGGCCCGCCTCTTCCAGCTTGCGCAGCGCCTGGTTCGCGCGCTGGCGCGACACCCGGGCCAGATAGCCGACTTCTTCTTGCGTAATCGTCAGCCGCATCCCCATGCCGGGATACAGCAAAGGGTTGAAGAGCTCGGCCAGGCAGCGCGCCACGCGCGCGTCCGGATCCAGCAGGCGGTCGTACTCCGCCTTGCCGATGAATTGCGCCACGCGCTCGTTCAGTTGATGCAGCAGGTAGCGGTTGAACGGGATGCTGGTGTCCAGCAACCAGTCGAACGTGGGCGCCGGCAGGCGGGCCACCACCGAATCGCGCAGCGCGACGATGTCGTATTTGCGGACTTCGCGTTTCAGTAACGACCCTTCGCCGATCCAACCCCCGGCGGGCACGCCGGTCAGCGATGCGACCTTGCCCTCGGCATTGCCGACCGACACTTTGACCAACCCGGCCAATACGCCAATCCAAGCCTGGGCGAGTTCGCCTTTGCGCTCTATGATCGATCCGGCAACGGCTTGCTGCACGGTCAGGTCCCGCTCGACGCGCGTTTGCTGCTCGGCGTTGAGCAAGCGAAACCAGGCCGCGGCAAGTTGCAGGGAGTCGGCTAGCTGCATCGGGAATACCCTAAAAGTTCCTTGAATGTCGCGATGGTGACAGTTGGTAGCAACCCAACCTTATACCTTAACTCCTGCCGTAAATCTAAAACCAACTGGTCAAGCCCTTCACCGCCACTGCCGCTCCCGCGGACGCCTGGCGCGATGTGCCCAAACCGGAGGAGACAACGTGGCACATTCATCGCCCGCATCTGCACAGGTGCCGGCGGCGCTGGACACCTTTCCAGCGCTGCTGTTCGCGCATGCCGAAGTTCGCGGGTCGCGGCCCGCGATACGTGAAAAAAATCTGGGGATCTGGCAAACCCTTACGTGGTCCGACGTGGCGGAGCATGTCCGCCATGTGGCCAACGGCCTTGCCTCGCTGGGCATCCGGCCCGGCATGCACGTGGCCGTCATCGGAGAAAACCGGCCACGCCTGTATATGGCGATGATGGCGGCGCAGTCGCTGGGCGCGATCCCCGTGCCGCTCTATCAAGACGCCGTCGCGCAAGAAATGGTCTACGTGCTGCAAGACGCCGAGATCAGCGTGGCCGTCGTGGAAGACCAGGAACAGGTCGACAAGATGCTGGAAGTGCGCGAGCAATGCCCGGCCTTGAAGCATGTGGTGTTCGACGACCCGCGCGGCCTGCGCCATTACACGGACCCCATGCTGCTGTCTTATGAGCAGCTGGAAACGCGGGGCCAGGAATACGCGGCGCAGCATCCCGAGTATCTCGCCCGCGCCATTGCCGCCGTGCAGCCGCACGATCCGGCCGCCATGTTCTATACCTCGGGCACCACCGGCAAACCCAAGGGCGTGGTGCTGACGCACCATGCGCTGATCGACCGCGCCCGCGCCGTGTCCGACATGGAGAAACTGACCGACCAGGAAGACGTGCTGGCGTACTTGCCGCCCGCATGGATCGGCCAGAATATGTTTTCGTACACGCAGCTGCTGGTCACCGGCTTTACCGTGAACCACCCCGAGTCGCCCGACACCGTGTCGATCGACATGCGCGACATCGGACCCACCTACTATTTCGCGCCGCCGCGCGTGCTGGAAGGTCTGCTGACCCATGTGATGATCCGCATGGAAGACGCGGGCTTCATCAAACGAAAGCTATTCGGCGCCTGCATGAACCTGGCTCGCCGCGTCGGCGCCAGGATCCTGGATGGCGAATCCGTTAACGCCTGGGACCGTCTGCGCTACGCGCTGGGTAACGCGCTGATCTACGGCCCCTTGCGCAACGCGCTGGGCATGAGCCGCGTGCGCGTCGCCTATACCGCCGGCGAGGCCATCGGCCCCGACCTGTTCGTCTTCTACCGCTCCATCGGCATCAACCTGAAGCAGTTGTACGGTTCGACCGAAACCTCCGTGTTTGTCTGCGTGCAGCCCGACGGCCACGTGCGCGACGACACCGTCGGGCCGCCGGTGGCCGGCGTCGAGATCCGAGTGGCGGACAACGGCGAGATCCTGGTCAAGAGCCCGGGCCTGTTCAAGGAGTACTACCGCAACCCCGACGCCACGGCCGAGGCGCGCAGCGCCGACGGTTGGTTCCACACGGGCGACGCGGGCTATCTGGACACCGACGGCCAACTGAAGATCATCGACCGCGCCAAGGACGTGGGCAAGCTGGCCAACGGCAGCCTGTTCGCGCCCAAGTACATCGAGAACAAGCTGAAGTTCTTCCCGCACATCAAGGAAGCCGTGGCCTTCGGCGCCGACCGCGAAGACGTCTGCGCCTTCATCAACATCGACCTGGAGGCCGTGGGCAACTGGGCCGAGCGCCGCGGCCTGCCCTATGCCGGCTACACCGACCTGGCCGCCAAGGACGAGGTCTACCAGTTGATCGCGGAATGCGTCGAGCAGGTCAACGCCGACCTGGCCACGGATCCGAAGCTGTCGGCCTCGCAGGTCAGCCGCTTCCTGATCCTGCACAAGGAACTGGACCCGGACGACGACGAACTGACGCGCACGCGCAAAGTGCGCCGCGCCTTCATCGCGCAGAAGTACGGCGTGCTGATCGACGCGCTGTTCGGCGGCAAGCAATCGCAGTTCATCGAGACCGAAGTGAAGTTTGAAGACGGACGCTCCGGCAAGATCTCGGCCGACCTGAAGATCCGCCCCGTCAAGACGTTCCCCGCCATCACCGCCAAGGCCGCGTAGAGATCATGAGCAACAACGACCGCGACCAGCGTATCGGCGACGTCATGCTGGACATGCAGAACATCTCCCTGTCCTTCGGCGGCGTCAAGGCGCTGACGGACATTTCCTTCAATGTGCGCGAGCACGAGATCCGCGCCATCATCGGCCCCAACGGCGCGGGCAAGAGTTCGATGCTGAACGTCATCAACGGCGTCTACACGCCGCAGCAAGGCGGCATCGCGTTCCGGGGCGAGCGCTTCTCGAAGATGAACCCGCGCCGCGCCGCCGAAATGGGCATCGCGCGCACGTTCCAGAACCTGGCCCTGTTCAAGGGCATGAGCGTGCTGGACAACATCATGACCGGCCGCAACCTGCGCATGAAGTGCGGGCTGCTGTCGCAGGCGTTCCGCCTGGGGCCGGCCGAGCGCGAAGAGACCCGGCATCGGGAATTCGTCGAGAACATCGTCGACTTCCTGGAGATCCAGGCCTATCGCAAAACCCCGGTAGGACGCCTGCCCTACGGCCTGCAAAAGCGCGTGGACCTGGGCCGCGCGCTGGCGATGGAGCCGCGCCTGCTACTGCTGGACGAGCCGATGGCCGGCATGAACATCGAGGAAAAGCAGGACATGAGCCGCTTCATCCTGGATGTGAACGACGAATTCGGCACGACCATCGTGCTGATCGAGCACGACATGGGCGTGGTCATGGACATCTCGGACCGCGTGGTGGTGCTCGATTACGGCAAGAAGATCGGCGACGGCCGCCCGGACGAAGTCCGCGCGAACGAAGATGTCATCAAAGCCTACCTCGGCGTGTCGCACTAAGGCGGACAGACATGGGATTTTTTCTAGAGACCTTATTCGGCGGCTTGATGAGCGGCATGATGTATGCGCTGATCGGCCTGGGCTTCGTGCTGATCTTCAAGGCATCGGGCGTCTTCAACTTCGCCCAAGGCGCCATGGTGCTGGTGGCCGCCTTGTCCATGGCGCGCTTCTCGGAGTGGATACCGCGCTGGCTCGGCTTTGACAACATGCTCCTGGCCAACGTGCTGGCGTTCATCGTCAGCGCCATGGTGATGTTCCTGCTGGCGGTCGCCATCGAGCGCTTCGTGCTGCGCCACCTGGTCAACCAGGAAGCCACGACCCTGCTGATGGCAACGCTGGGCATCAGCTACTTCCTTGACGGCCTGGGCCAGATCACGTTCGGCAGCTCGGTGTATTCCATCAACGTGGGCATGCCCAAGGATCCGATGATGATCCTGGACACCGTCTTCGAAGGCGGGCTGCTCATCAACCTGGAAGACCTGACGGCGGCGGTCATCGCGGCCTTGCTGGTGGCGGTGCTGGCGCTGTTCTTCCAGTACACCTCGACCGGCCGCGCGCTGCGCGCCGTGGCCGACGACCACCAGGCCGCGCAGTCCATCGGCATCCCGCTGAACCGCATCTGGGTGATCGTGTGGTGCGTGGCAGGCCTGGTCGCGCTGGTGGCCGGCATCATCTGGGGATCGAAGTTCGGCGTGCAGTTCACGCTGTCCACCGCGGCGCTGCGCGCCTTGCCGGTGGTGATCCTGGGCGGCCTGACGTCGGTGCCGGGCGCCATCCTGGGCGGCCTGATCATCGGCGTGGGGGAGAAGCTGTCCGAGGTCTACCTGGGGTCGCTCGTGGGCGGCGGTATCGAAATCTGGTTCGCCTATGTGCTGGCGCTGGTGTTCCTGCTGTTCCGTCCGCAAGGGCTGTTCGGCGAGAAGATCATCGACCGCGTGTAAACCACCAGGCCCTCTAGGATAAAAACATGTTCTATCGCGAAAACGGCCAGTTCAAAACCAGCTACCGGGCCGACCAGCAGATCTTCCCGATCCGCCAGGACCGCATCTTCATCTGGCTGCTGCTGGCGGTGGCGTTCATCGCCGTGCCGGCGCTGTCGTCCGACTATCTGCTGCGCGCCATCCTGATCCCGTTCCTGATCCTGGCGCTGGCGGCGGTGGGCCTGAACATCCTGGTCGGCTATTGCGGCCAGATCTCGCTGGGCACCGGCGCCTTCATGGCGGTGGGCGCGTATGCGGCCTGGAACTTCGGCGTGCGCTTTCCCGGCATGCCGCTGGTGATCCAGATCCTGCTGGGCGGCTGCTTTGCCACAATCGTGGGCGTGATCTTCGGCATCCCCAGCCTGCGTATTCGCGGACTGTACCTGGCCGTTGCCACGCTGGCCGCGCAGTTCTTCGTGGACTGGGCGTTCCTGCGCATCCCGTTCTTCACCAACTACTCGTCGTCGGGCAACGTGTCGGTGCCGCCGCTGACGGCTTTCGGCCTGCCCGTGCAGTCCGCGCTGGAAAAGTACCTGTTCGTACTGATCCTGGTGGTTGTCTTCAGCCTGCTGGCCAAGAATCTGGTGCGCGGCGCCATCGGCCGCCAGTGGATGGCGATCCGCGACATGGACGTGGCCGCCTCCGTCATCGGCATCCGGCCCATGTACGCCAAGCTCACCGCCTTTGCGGTCAGCTCGTTCATCGTCGGCGTGGCCGGCGCCTTGTGGGGCTACATCCACCTGGGTTCGTGGGAACCGCTGGCGTTTGATCTGACGCGGTCGTTCCAGCTGCTGTTCATGGTGATCATCGGCGGGCTGGGTTCGATCATCGGCAGCTTCTTCGGCGCGGCCTTCATCGTGCTGGTGCCGGTGGCGTTGTCGAACATCCCGCACGCGCTGGGCATCCCGCTGTCGGTAGACACGGCCGCGCACATCGAACACATGGTGTTCGGTGCGCTGATCGTGTTCTTCCTGATCGCGGAACCGCACGGACTGGCGCGCTTGTGGAGCATTGGAAAAGAAAAGCTGCGCATCTGGCCGTTCCCCCATTGAGGGCAAGACCCACCCCCGAAGCGCCTTTGGCGCTTCCCCCCCAAAGGGGGCGCCGCTGGGGACCGGCAAAGCCGGATCCGCCGCGGCCCCGATGAGGGAGACCGAAGTGTCATGCAGCAGGACCGCACAAGCGGAAGGATTTTTGGTATCGCATCACGACCGTATTGATCATTACCGGCCATGGCGGCACAAGCGCCACGACCGGAATCCTGAATACCCGGCTCAAGACCGGGCCAATCCCGGTGTCCCAGGGTTTACTGCCCCAAACACCACGCAGGAGGTAAATGGAGATGAAGCGTCTTAACCTGAAATTGGCGGCAGCCCTGGTGGCCGCAGCCGGCGCCGTCGGCGCCGTGGCCACGCCGGCAATGGCGGCCGAAGAGCAGTTCGTTCCGTTGCTGGTGTATCGCACCGGGTCGTTCGCGCCGCTGGGCATTCCCTGGGCCGATGGCAAGCTGGACTATCTGAAACTGGTCAACGAGCGCGACGGCGGCGTCAACGGCGTCAAGATCACGTACGAAGAGTGCGAGACCGCATACGCCACCGACCGCGGCGTGGAATGCTATGAACGCCTGAAGGGCAAGGGCACGGGGGCCTCGGGCTTCGACACCCAGTCCACCGGCATCACGTTCGCGGTCAGCGACAAGGCCATGGTCGACAAGGTCCCCGTCGAAACGATGGGCTACGGCCTGTCGCAATCGGTGGATGGCAGCGTGTTCGAGTGGAACTTCCCGCTCTTGGGCACGTACTGGACCGCGGCCGACGTGATGATCCAGGACATCGCCAAGAAAGAAGGCGGCATGGACAAGCTCAAGGGCAAGAAGATCGCCCTGGTCTACCACGACTCGCCCTATGGCAAGGAACCGATCCCGCTGCTGCAGAAGCGCGCCGCCAAGGAAGGCTTCGAGCTGGTGTTGTATCCGGTGACCGCGCCGGGCGTCGAGCAGAAGTCCACCTGGCTGCAAATTCGCCAGGCGCGTCCGGCCTATGTGCTGCTGTGGAGCGCGGGCATCATGACGCCCACCGCCATCCGCGAAGCGCAGGCCAGCGGCTACCCGCGCGACAAGATGTACGCGATCTGGTGGGCCGGCTCTGAAGGCGACGTGAAGGACCTGGGCGATGTCGCCAAGGGCTACAACGCCATCACCGTGCACAACAGCGGCGCCGAGCACGACAAGGTCTACGACGACCTGAAGAAGTTCGTCTACGACAAGGGCCAGGGCTCGGACAAGACGGCCAAGAACACGCTGGGCACCATCGCCCACACGCGCGGCATGATGATTTCGATGCTGCAAGTGGAAGCGATCCGCACGGCGCAAGAGAAATTCGGCAAAGGCAAGGCGTTGACGCCCGAGCAGGTGCGTTGGGGCTTCGAGAACCTGAACCTGACGCAAGAGAAACTGGACAAGCTGGGCTTTGGCCAGATCATGCGCCCGGTGAAGACCTCGTGCAGCAACCACAAAGGCGACGACTGGGCCCGCATCGTGCAGTGGGACGGCGCCAAGTTCAAGGTCGCCTCCGACTGGTACCAGGCCGACAAGACCATCCTGGACCCGATGGTCAAGGAAGCCGCGGCCAAGTACGCCAAGGAAAAGAACATCACGCCCCGCACTTGCGAGAACTGATGTGAACCGGCGGCGGGCGCCTTTGCCGGCGCCCGCCGCCACCACGCCGCAGGAATCGTCATGACCGCTGCAACAACTGCCGCATCTACCGCTGCACCCGCCGCCTCCCCTTCCGCCGACGCGCCCAAGGTGCTGCTCGACGTGAACGGGATCGAGGTGATTTACAACCACGTGATCCTGGTGCTCAAGGGCGTGTCCCTGCAAGTGCCAGAAGGCAAGATCGTGGCTTTGCTGGGCGCCAACGGCGCCGGCAAGACCACCACTTTGCGCGCCATCTCGAACCTGCTCAAGGGCGAGCGCGGCGACGTCACCAAGGGCCATATCCAGTACCGCGGCCAGCGCATCGAAAGGCTGTCCCCGGCGGAACTGGTCAAGCGCGGCGTCGTGCAAGTGATGGAAGGCCGGCATTGCTTCGCCCACCTGACCATCGAAGAAAACCTGCTGACCGGCGCCTACACCCGCAGCATGAGCCGCGGCGACACCACGGCCGCGCTGGAGCGTGTCTATCAGTATTTTCCGCGCTTAAAGCAACGGCGCGCCAGCCAGTCCGGCTATACCTCGGGCGGCGAACAGCAGATGACCGCCATCGGCCGCGCGCTGATGGCCAACCCCAACATGATCCTGCTGGACGAACCGTCCATGGGGCTGGCCCCGCAAATCGTGGAAGAGATTTTCGAGATCGTGCGCGACCTGAACCAGCGCGAACGCGTGAGCTTCCTGCTGGCCGAGCAGAACACCAACATCGCGCTGCGCTACGCCGACTACGGCTACATCCTGGAAAACGGACGCGTGATGATGGACGGCGCCGCGCTGGACCTGGCCCAGAACGAGGACGTCAAAGAGTTCTACCTGGGCATTTCCAGCGGCGAGAGAAAGAGTTTCCGCGACAACAAGTTCTACCGCCGCCGCAAACGCTGGCTGGCCTGATCCCTGGAGCGGCAGCGCCGGTATGGACCGGCGCCCCGCCAGCAACGACACCGCAGTACGGCACACGAGAGGGTGCGATCCCATGTCCGAGTTTTTCGATGTCCTGGAAACCCGAGCGCCCGAGCAACGCGAGCGCGAGCTGATGGCCGCCTTGCCCGGCGCGATCACACGGGCGATTGCCCGCGCGCCGGCGATCGCCGAGCAGCTACGCGGCATAGATCCCGCCGCCATCACGTCGCGCGCGGCGCTGGCCCGACTGCCCGTGCTGCGCAAGCACGAACTGCTGGAGCGCCAGCAGCACAGCCGCGACGACGCGGCAGCGCCCGCCGGCCCTGGCAAAGCCTTCGGCGGCTTCTCGGCGATCGGCTGGGGCGAGGCGATGCGCGTCTTCGCCTCGCCCGGCCCCATCTACGAACCCGAAAGCGCGCGCGCGGATTACTGGCGCTTTGCGCGTGCCCTGTACGCGGCGGGCTTTCGCGCCGGCGAACTGGCCTACAACTGCTTTTCCTACCACTTCACGCCAGCCGGCTCCATGATGGAAACGGCGGCGCATGCCGTGGGCTGCACCGTCTTTCCCGGCGGCACGGGCCAAACCGAGCAGCAGGTGCGCGCCATCCAGGATCTGGCCCCCAGCGGCTATACGGGCACACCCAGCTTCCTGAAGATCATCCTGGAGAAATCCGACGAGCTGGGCGTGAAGCTGGATTCCCTGCGGCGCGCACTGGTGTCGGGCGAGGCCTTCCCGCCGTCGCTGCGCGACTGGCTGGCCGCCCGCGGCATCGAAGGCTACCAGGCCTACGGCAGCGCCGACCTGGGCATGATCGCCTTTGAGACGCCCGCCCGCCAGGGCCTGGTGCTGGGCGAAGACATCATCGTCGAGATCGTGCGCCCCGGCACCGGCGAGCCCGTGCCCGACGGCGAAGTCGGCGAAGTGGTCGTCACCACGTTGAATCCGGATTACCCGCTGGTGCGCTTTGGCACCGGCGACCTGTCGGCGGTCATGCCCGGCATTTCGCCTTGCGGGCGCACCAATACGCGCATCAAGGGCTGGATGGGCCGCGCGGACCAGACGACCAAGGTGCGCGGCATGTTCGTGCACCCGTCGCAAGTCGCTGACGTCGTGCGGCGCCATCCCGAAATCCTGCGCGCGCGCCTGGTCATCAGCGGCAGCACCGGATCGGACCGCATGGTGTTGAAGGTGGATTCGCGCGTGCGCGGCGAAGACCTGTCCCAGCGGATCGCCGAATCGGTGCGCGACGTGACCAAGCTGCGCGCCGACGTGGAATGGGTGGACGCCGACGGCCTGCCGAACGACGGCAAGGTCATCGACGACGTGCGCACCTACGAGTAGCGCGCGTTCAGTTGCCCAGCGGCCGCGCCAGCCATTCGCGGCCGCGCAGCATGCCGTTCCAGTAGATCCACGGCAGCAGCGTGGCTTTGAGGAACCAGGCGCTCTTGCGGGGCACGGTCGGGTCCAGCGGAAACGTGGGCAGCAGTTTGCCGCCGTAGCCGAACTCGGCCAGCACGATGCGGCCGCGCTCGACCGTCAACGGGCACGATCCATAGCCGTCGTACGTGACCGGCATGGCGTGCCCTTCGCGCACCGCGATCAGGTTTTCCGCCACGGTCACGATCTGCTTGCGCGCGGCGGCCGCCGTCTTGGCGTTGCTGGTGCTGATGCCGTCGCCCAGGCCGAACACGTTGTCGAAGCGCACATGGCGCAGGCTGCCGGGGTCGACCTCACACCAGCCGGCCGCATCCGCCAGCGCGCTGTCGCGCACCACGTCGTGCGGCACTTGCGGCGGCACGGCGTGCAACATGTCGAAGGACTTCTCCACGCGCGACACGCTGCCGTCAGCGCCCTTCACATCGAACCAGGCCTTGCGCGCCGGCCCGTCCACCGCCACCAGGGCGGAATTGAAGGCCAGGTCGATGCCATAGCTTTCAACATAGCGCATCAGCGGCGGCACAAACGTGGGCACGCCGAACAGCGCCGCGCCCGCCAGGTCGAATTCCACATGCATGCGGTCCAGCACACCGGTCCGGCGCCAATGGTCACACGCCAGATACATCGCCTTTTGCGGCGCGCCAGCGCATTTGATCGGCATGGCGGGCTGGGTGAACAGCGCCTGCCCTTGCCGCATCGACCGCACCGTCTCCCACGTGTAGGGCGCCAGGTCATAGCGATAGTTGGACGTCACCCCGTGCTGGCCGAGCGCGTCGGACAGGCCGTCGATCTTGTCCCAGGCCAGCCGCAGGCCGGGGCACACGATCAACTGCTGGTACGTCACACTGCCGCCGTCCGCCAGCCGCACCTGGTTCGCTTGCGGCTCGAAGCCCGCCGCCGACGCGTGCAGCCATGTGGCGCGCGACGGCATCACCGAACGGGTGGGGCGCACGGTCTTTTTCACGTCGAACGCGCCGCCGCCCACCAGCGTCCAGGCCGGCTGGTAATAGTGCTTGTCGCTGGGTTCGATCACGGCGATGCGCAGGTCCGGCCGGCGCCGCAACAGGCTGGCGGTCACGCCGATGCCGGCCGCTCCCCCGCCCACCACCACGACATCGAAATCGGCGGATGCCGGTGCTGCTGACTCTGCTTGGGGCATGTCTGTCTCCGCGCCGGTCTACCGGCTGTTGAAATGTTCAAACGCCGAGAATACCCCCATGCCGACCAACATCGCGGCCACGAAGATCAGCGCCTCGGTCACGCCCGCCGAAGCGGCCACCAGCGCAGGTCCCGGACAAAATCCCGCCAACCCCCAGCCCGCGCCGAACGCCAGGCTGCCCGCGGCCAGGCGCAGGTCGATCTCGGTAGCCGCCGGCCAGCGCATCGGCTCGCCGGACAAACTGGCCCGACGGCGACGCAGCACGGCGAAACCTGCGGCCGTGACCAGCACCGCACCGCCCATCACGAAAGCCAGCGACGGATCCCAGCTGCCGGCGATATCCAGGAAGCCCAGCACCTTGGCGGGATTGGCCATGCCGGACACGATCAGGCCCAGCCCGAAGACGAGGCCCGACGCAAAGGCGATCAGCGCAACCATCTCAGCCCCCCGCCAGATGCCGCACGGCGTAAACCGTGGCAAAGCCCGCGGCCATGAACACGGCAGTGGCCACGAACGACCGCCGCGATCCGCGCGACAAGCCGCAGACGCCGTGGCCGCTGGTGCAGCCCGAGGCGAACCGGGTGCCGATGCCCACCAGCAGGCCGGCAACGATCAGGCGCGGCGTGCCCGCCTCGACAGTGATCGTCGGCAACGCCGCCCCCCATTGATACAGCCAGGGCGACGCGCACAGGCCCGCCAGGAATGCCACGCGCCACAGGCCATCGCGCCGCGGCGGCAGCAACCCGCCAAGGATGCCGCTGATGCCCGCGATGCGCCCCGCCCCCGCCATCAGCAACACGGCGGCGGCGCCGATCAGCAGACCGCCCGCCGCGGCCTGCGCCGGAGTGAAGGCGGCCCAGTCCAGATTCATGCGAGTGACTCCAACGCGCGGCCGCAGTACAAACTGGATAGCGTTTTCATGACCTGGCTGACTTCGAAGCTGGCCATCTGGTAATAGACGTATTTGCCGTCGCGGCGCGTCGTCACCAGCCCTTCGTCGCGCAGCACGCCCAGCTGCTGGGACAGGGTCGGCTGGCGGATACCGGTCAGCGATTCCAGTTCGCTGACGTTGCGTTCGTTCTGCACCAGTTGGCACAGCAGCAGCAGGCGGTCTTCGTTGGCCAGCGCTTTAAGCAACGTGCACGCCTGGGCGGCGGATTCCCGCAGGACGGCAAGTTCACAATCGGTCAGGGCGGCATTCATTCGGCGGATAGGCAGGTCAAACGTGAATAGGTCATTATATTGACGAATAAACTATCAAACAATATTATTTAAATACATATATTGTTATCTGCCGGTGGCCATGAATCCCCACATACAAGCCTTTTTCGACCCCGTCACCGCGACCGTCACGTATGTCGTGCACGACGGCAGCGCCTGCGCCATCATCGATTCGGTGCTGGACTACGACCCCAAGTCCGGGCGCAGCAGCACCGCCAGCGCGGACCGCGTGGCGGCCTATGTGCGCGAGCAAGGGCTGGCCACCCAATGGCTGCTGGAAACGCACGCCCATGCCGACCATCTGTCCGCCGCCCCCTACCTGCAACGGCAGTTGGGCGGGGTCATCGCCATCGGGCAAAGCATCCGCACCGTGCAGGGCGTCTTCAAGCAGATCTTCAACCTGGAACCGGAATTCCAACTGGATGGCTCCCAGTTCGGCCACCTGTTCGCCGATGGCGAAACCTTCCGCATCGGGGCACTGGAGGCCACCGCGATCCATGTGCCCGGCCACACGCCGGCCGACATGGCCTATCTGGTCGGCGACGCCGCATTCGTGGGCGACACGATGTTCATGCCCGACGTGGGCACCGCGCGCTGCGACTTCCCCGGCGGCGACGCACACCAGTTGTACCGGTCGATCCAGCGGCTGCTGCACCTGCCTGGCGGCACGCGCCTCTTCATGTGCCACGACTACCCGCCGCCGGCGCGCGAAGCCCGCTGGCAGACATCCGTGGCCGAACAGCGGGCCGCCAACATCCATGTGCACGACGGCATCAGCGAAGACGACTTCGTCGCCATGCGCACCCGGCGCGACGCCACGCTGTCCATGCCCACCTTGATCCTGCCGGCCATCCAGGTGAACATCCGCGCGGGGCATTTCCCGCCGCCCGAAGACAACGGGGTGCGCTACCTGAAAATACCCCTCGACGCGCTCTGACCGGGCCGCCGCGCCGCACTTGCGCGCCGGGCGCTTATCCCGCAAGATCGGCCGATCTACCGATTGCCGATCAGACGGATCCCCCATGTTCGCAGAAGCCGAAACCGACCCCAGCCTGTCCAAAGAGGAATTCAAACCGCTGGAGGCACGGCTACGCGTCGCCCTGCTCAATGCGCAATACCGGCGCCTTGAAAGTGCGGACAAGACGCTGCTGGTAGTGGTGGCGGGGATCGACGGCGCCGGCAAGGGCGCCACGGTCAACCTGCTGAATGAATGGATGGACCCGCGCCACATCAAGACGCTGGCCTACGGCCCGCCCGAAGGCGATGAGCAGGACCGCCCGCCGTTCTGGCGTTACTGGAAAGACCTGCCGCCCAAGGGCAGCACCGGCATCGTGTTCGGGTCCTGGTATGCGCCGCTGATCATCGAAGCCGCCCGCAAGAAGCCCGACCACGAGGCCATCGAGGCGCGGGCCGCCGCGATCCGCCGCTTCGAGGCGATGCTGGCTGCGGAAGGCGTGCAGATCATCAAACTGTGGTTCCACTTGTCGGCCAAGGCGCAACAGGACCGCGCGCAGCGTCTTCTGGCCAGCCCCGAAACGTCCTGGCAGGTCAGCCCGGTGGACCTGAAGGTCTACAAGAAGTACGACCGCATCCGCGCAGGCGGCCAGGTCGTGGTGAACCACACCGACAGCGGCCACGCGCCCTGGGTGGTCATCCCCAGCGCCGACGAGAACATGCGTTCCGCCCGCACGGCCGAAGCCGTGCTGGCCGCGATGCGCCAGCGCGGCGTGCCCCGCATCCCGCAATCGTTCCTGGCGCATTCCACCCCTGCCCGCATCGTCGACCGGCTGGGCGAAATGGATTACGAAGCGCGCGTCGACAAGGCCGACTACGAGTCCGAACTGGGCTTGCTGCAAGGCCGGCTGGCGCGTGCGGCCCGCTCCGAAAAATTCCTGGAGCGTTCGCTCGTGCTGGTATTCGAAGGCCAGGACGCCGCCGGCAAGGGCGGCGCCATCCGCCGCGTGACCCACGCGCTGGACGCCCGGCAGTTCGACATCACCCCCGTGGCCGCGCCGAACAGCTACGAGCTGTCGCGCCCCTACCTGTGGCGCTTCTGGCGCCAACTGCCGCGCCACGGCCGCGTTGCGATCTTCGACCGCTCCTGGTACGGCCGCGTGCTGGTCGAACGCGTGGAAAAACTGACCGCCCCCGCCCGCTGGCGCCGCGCCTACGCCGAGATCAACGACTTCGAGGAGCAACTGGCGGCAAGCGGCGCGATCGTTCTGAAATTCTGGCTGGCCGTGACGGCCGACGTGCAGCTCGAGCGCTTCAAGGAACGCGAGAAATCGCCTTTCAAGAATTTCAAGATCACCCCCGACGACTGGCGCAATCGCGATAAGTGGAAGGAATACGCGGCGGCGACCAACGAGATGCTGGCCCGCACCGACGTCGCGCATGCGCCGTGGCATCTGGTGTCCGCCAACGACAAGCGCTACGCTCGCCTGCAAGTGCTGCGACACATCGTCGAAGCGATGGAAGACCAACTCTGAACACAACAGGAGGCCTTGCGCCATGAGCACCGCCGATATCCGCCCCATCGTCGCCGCCGACTTCGAAGTCTGGCTGCCCCTGTGGAAGGGCTACCAGGATTTCTACCGCGTCAGCATCGACGACGCCGTCACCCGCAACACGTGGGCGCGCTTCCTCGACCCGGCCGAACCCATGCACGCCGCGCTTGCCTATGAAAGCGGCCGGGCGGTCGGCATGGTGCACTGGATCTTCCACCGGTCCACCTGGACGGCAGGCGACTACTGCTATCTGCAAGACCTGTATGTGGATCCGGACGTGCGCGGCACGGGTGCGGGGCGCAAGCTGATCGAACATGTCTACGCCCAGGCCGCGGCCAACAATTGCGCCCGGGTGTACTGGCTGACCCACGAAACCAACGCGACCGCCATGCAGCTGTACGACCGCATCGCGGACCGCTCCGGCTTCATCCAGTACCGCAAGGTGATGGCTTGAGCGCTCGCGACCCCCACTGCCCCCTGTGCCAGGAAGACGGCGGCACGCTGTTGTGGCGCGGCCCGCATTTGCGCGTGATCGAAGTCGGCGATGCCGATTACCCCGGTTTCACACGCGTTATCTGGAACGCCCACCTGGCCGAAATGACCAGCCTGTCCACGCATGGGCGCGACCTGTTGATGCGCGCCGTGTACGCGGTGGAAGAAGCGCAGCAATCGGTGTTGGCGCCGGACAAGATCAATCTGGCCTCGCTGGGCAACATGGTGCCGCACCTGCACTGGCATGTGATTCCGCGCTGGCGCGGCGACCGCCATTTCCCCGATCCGATCTGGGCGGCGCCTCGCGTCGCGGCGGGGTCCGAGCCCGCGCAATGGCGCGACCGCCAAGCCCGCACGCAAGCCTTGCTGCCCCGCTACCGCAATCGCGTGATCGAAGCGATGAACGCGCTGCTCATGCATTGAACCCGGCACAGAATGCCGGCCGGGCCGGCGGTTCGGGCCTCAGGCCACGCGCACCGACCGGCCCAGCTCGGCCAGCCAGTGCGTGTAGGCGTCTTCCACCAGGCCTGCGGTGCGCTCGGCGGAAAACAGGCCTTCGCCCCGGATCCGTTGGCGGCCAGCGTCGCCCATCCGGCGGCGCATGGCGGGATCCGCCAGCAGCGTTTCCAGCGCCGCGGCCAGCGCGGCGGGATCGCGCGGCGGTACCAGCAAGCCGGTCACGCCGGCCTGCATGGTTTCCGGAACACCGCCGACTTCCGTGCCGATGACGGGCACGCCCATCGCCGCCGCTTCGATGAACACCGTGCCCAAGGCCTCGCGATGCGTCGGCAAGGCAAACACGTCCAACGCCATCAGCACGTTGCCGATATCCTGCCGGCGTCCGGTGAAATGCACCCTGTCCGTCAGCCCCAGCGCTGATGCCTTGGCACGCAGTTGATCGAACAGCGGCATGCCATCGCCCACCAGGACCAGGTGCGCCGACGGAAAGCGGGCAGACACGTGGTGAAAGGCGTCGATCAGATCGCCATGCCCCTTTTCGGCCCGCATCACGGCCACGCAGCCCACCACCAGCGCGTCCTGCGGCACCCCCAGTTCGCGGCGCACGCACGCGCCTTCGCGCACTTGCGGCAGTACAACCGGGGAATGGATCGTGGTGACCGACTCCGGCCGTGCCCCACCGTCCAGCAATTGCTTCTGCACATAGCGGCTGACGGCGATGACCCGATGCGCCAGCCAGGTGTAGGCATAGAGGGAATTGATGGGCTTGGCCAGATGACGCGTGCGCACGATCAACGGCGTGCCGGCCAGGCGCGCGGCGATGGCAGCCAGCACGGTGTCACGCCGGCTGTGGGTGTTCACCACATCGAAACGTTCGCGCCGCAGCAAGCGCCGCACCCATGCCACCCCGCGCACGAAGTTGCCCGCGCCGTCCATGCCGATGCGGTGCACCGTAAACCCGGCCGCGCCCAGGCGGTCGCCCAGCTCGGCCCCCGGCTGGCAGACCAGTTCAAGGTGATGGCCCCGGTCGCGCATGGCGATCATCTCTTTGTAGATGCAGAACTCCTGCCCGCCGAAAGACGTGGCGGCCTCGGTGTGCAGGATGCGCAGGCGGGCGCCGGCGGTGCCGGCATTCGGTTCAGCGGGACTGGGCATCATGGGGAAAGACCCTCGACGGTGGCGGGATCGTTCCAACCACGGTTTTGCAGCAGCAGATAGGCTTCGAGATAAGCGATGTCTTCGGGCGCCAGTGGCGCCGCGGACGCCGACCAAGGGTCGGAAGCGTGCTCCGCCGCTATCAACTGGCCACCCGTCCACACGCGGATCCCCCCGCTACGCGAACAATCGAAGCGCGCTCCCTCGCGTTGCCACGTCAAGAGGCGCATGCTGGGCGACAGCCGCTTGAGTTGATAGCTGCCATGCGACGGCTGGCCGGCGGGCGCGTCCAATGACTCCCCCACGTCGACCAGACGGCTTGTGGCGCCGAGCTTTGCGGGGGTGTAGATCACCACAGATAAGGTGGGCAGGGTCATGGGCTAGCAGGTGTCGCCAGGCGGCGTTGCTTGCCACGAACTGGTCAAAATATTCAAAAAAAACGCGATTTTTGAAATTGGTTGAGATATTTTTTACGCGCCAAGGCACCGCAAATCGAATTTAGTAGGAAGGGCCCGGGGGGTCATCAGTACTCACCGCAATGTCGAGCGACGGGAGATTGATTGACGTAAGCGCTTCTTTTCAAGAATTGAATAGAAAATGGCCGACGTTCGATGGATTTAATCTGTCCCCGAAATCATGCTAAGTTAAAATTCAGCCTCTATTCAGTATCTTAACAAAATATAACCAAGGAGGCCCAGTGAGCCAGCAGGTTCCGCCCCACTCCCGCCCCCCCTCATTCCTGCAGGCATTCCTGCAATCCGAAGCCTTAGGCGGCTATGTGCTCATGGCCGCCGCGCTGGCCGCCCTGATCATCGCCAACAGTCCGGCCGCGCCGTTCTACTTCGACGCGTTGGAAACCAAGCTTGGGTTCCAGGCCGGGCCCGTCGTGCTCAAGGAAACGGTGTTGCACTGGATCAACGACGGCCTGATGGCCGTGTTCTTCCTGCTGGTCGGGCTGGAAATCAAGCGCGAAGTGCTGGACGGCCAATTGCGCGGCGCGGGAAGGATCATCCTGCCCGGGATCGCCGCCCTGGGCGGCATGGCGGCGCCGGCGCTGATCTACGTGCTGATCAACCTGGGCAGCCCCGGCACCTTGCGCGGCTGGGCCATTCCCGCTGCCACCGACATCGCCTTCGCGCTGGGCATCCTGGCGCTACTGGGCAGCCGCGTACCGACGTCCCTGAAGATCTTCCTGACCGCGCTGGCGATCCTGGACGACCTGGGCGCCATCATCATCATCGCCCTGTTCTACACCTCGCAATTGAATGTCTTCGCACTGGTCATGGCCGGCGCGCTGCTGGCCTGCCTGTTCTGCCTGAACCGCGCAGGCGTGCTGCGGCTGACCCCGTACCTGCTGATCGGCGCCGTGCTGTGGTATTTCGTGCTGAAATCCGGCGTGCACGCCACCTTGGCCGGCGTGGCGCTGGCGCTGACGATCCCCCTTCGGCCGCGCAACGCGGGCAAACCGGAGGCGCATTCGCCGCTGCACGATCTGGAACACGCGTTGCACAAGCCCGTGGCCTTGCTGATCGTGCCCATATTCGGCTTCGCCAACGCCGGCGTGTCGTTCGCCGGCATGGGCCTGGCCAGCCTGGCGCAACCGGTGCCGCTGGGTGTGGCGCTGGGCCTGTTCCTGGGCAAGCAGCTGGGCGTGTTCGGCTTTGCCTGGCTGGCCATCAAGATGGGCATGGCCAGCCTGCCGCGCCATGCCTCGTTCACGCAGCTGTACGGCGTGGCGCTGCTGTGCGGCATCGGCTTCACCATGAGCCTGTTCATCGGCGCGCTGGCCTTCACCGACGCAGCCACCGTGGACGCCACCAAGATCGGCGTGCTGACAGGATCGCTCGCGTCGGCGGTGGTCGGCTTCCTGCTACTGCGCATGAGCGGCACGTCGGCCGAACCCGCGCAGCCGCGCTGAGCTGCCCTGCGGACGTTGCAGTAGACTGGCCGCAACGTTTTCGCAGGAGGCGTGATGAAACGGCCCACCATCCATGTGCAGCGCGTCTATGAAGGCACCGGCCCCGAGGGCAGCTACCGGGCGCTGGTCGATCGCATGTGGCCGCGCGGCCTGCGCCGCGCCGACCTGGGCCTGGACGAATGGGCGCGCGACATCGCGCCCACCGCCGAGCTGTGCAAGTGGTTCAGCCACGTGGACGAACGCTGGGAAGACTTCCGCGCCCAGTACCTGGCGCAACTGGCCGCGCCCGAGCAGCAGGCCCGCATGGCCGCCCTGCTTCAAGCGGCCGGCAAGCGCCCGCTGACGCTGCTGTACGGCGCCCGCAACACCGAACACAACCAGGCCGTCGTACTGTGCGACGCGCTGCACGAGTACGCGCGCCACCACCCCGCGCGCGCGGCCTGAGTCCCGCCATGCCCTAGGGCTGCTGGCAGGCGCGAACGCCGCGTGCGATCGCTTGCGCGGCTCGTTTCATGACATCGGGGCGAGCCAGCCGGCGTTCCTCGTCCGGATTCACGATCACGCCCACCTCCACCAACACGGCAGGCATGGGCGCGGTCTTCAGCACCGCCAACCCGTCGAAGCGGTGCACACCCAGCCCGCGGTCGATCAACGGCCGGTTTTCGCCGGCGATGGGTTCGGCGTGGTACAGCGAAGGCTTTTCCCCGGCAGCCACCAACGCCTCGCCGATGGCGCGCGCGCAGCGCAGGCTCTGTTCATACTTGGGATTGCGTTCGGACACGAACACCGAGAAGCCCGCGAACTCGCGCTGGCGGCCCGCGTCGATGTACTTCTGCTGCATCGAATCGTGATGGATCGAGACGAAAAGATCCGCCGTCGGCGCCATGCGCGACCGCTTGCCCAATTCCACTTCCGCGCCGTCCGCCGCCACCTGGGTCACGCGGTCGCCGGCGGCACGCAGATCGGCCGCCACCAGATTACTGACGTCCAGGTTGTACAGGTACTCCACCCGCCCGCTTGCACCCGTCGCGCCAGGCCGGCTGAGCGTGTGCCCGGTGTCCACGACGATATGCGCGGCCTGCGCCGGCAGCGCCGCCAGCGGACCTGCTGCGCAGAGCGCCAGGCGGGTCGCGGCCCATGAAGAACGACGGATGAACGCGGATGCGGCGCCGATGATGATCCCCAGCAAGAAGGTAGGCAGCTGGAAGCGGTCCGGCCACCGGAATGGGGCAGATGTTACCGGCAACCGAGGGTTGCCGGCGTTCAGGCTGCACTCAAGCGGAAGGACTACCATCCAGGAAGGCTCCTTGAGCAAGCGGCGCACCCGTCCTTGCCCGCAAGGCCCATTGCCGGCCCGCGCCCCCACGCAGCGTGCGCGGACATGCCGGCGTTCCTGACCCGGAGGTAGCAGCATGAGCCAATTGAATGGAAAAGTCGCCGTCGTGACCGGCGCCGCCAGCGGCATCGGCAAAGAGATCGCCCTGACCCTCGCCCGCGCAGGCGCGACGGTCGCGATCGCCGACCTGAACCAGGCGGGCGCGGACGCCGTTGCCCGCGAAATCGAGCAGGCGGGCGGCAAGGCGATGGGCGTGGCGATGGACGTCACCAGCGAAGACGCCGTGAACCAGGGCATCGACAAGGTGGCGGCCGCCTACGGCAGTATCGACATCCTGATCTCGAACGCCGGCATCCAGATCGTTAATCCGATCGAGAACTTCGCCTACTCGGACTGGAAGAAGATGCAGGCCATCCACGTGGACGGCGCCTTCCTGACGACCAAGGCGGCGCTCAAGCACATGTACCAGGGCAATCGCGGCGGCGTGGTCATCTACATGGGGTCGGTGCATTCGCACGAAGCCTCGCCGCTGAAGTCCGCCTATGTCGCCGCCAAGCATGCGCTGCTGGGCCTGGCCCGCGTGCTGGCCAAGGAAGGCGCGGCGCACAACGTGCGTTCGCACGTCATCTGCCCCGGTTTCGTACGCACGCCGCTGGTGGAAAAGCAAATCCCCGAGCAGGCCCGCGAACTGGGCATCAGCGAAGAGGACGTGGTGAAGAAGGTCATGCTGGGCGATACGGTGGACGGCGTCTTCACCACCGTGGAAGACGTAGCGCAAACCGCGCTTTTCCTGTGCGCCTTCCCCAGCGCGGCCTTCACCGGCCAATCGTTCGTGGTCAGCCACGGCTGGTACATGCAATAGGCGGCCGACGCGCCGAAGTTGATACCCTTATGCCGTTGGCCGGCGCGCGGCGTTGCGTGCCGGCCGCCATTGGCTTGCCTGCGGGCATAAGGAATCCCATGTCTTTCAGCTCTGACGCCTGGGCGCGCAATGCCGCGCTCTACGAAAAAACGCGCGATATGCCGTTCAACCAGGAACTGGCCAGCGGCCTGCTCGACGAGAACGCATTCAAGCACTACATGATCCAGGACGCGCACTACCTGGTGGCGTTCGGTCGCGCGCTGGCGATCGCGGCCGCCAAGGCGGACGATGCCGACGGCGTCGTGCAGTTCGCGGATGCGGCCAAAGGCGCCGTCGTGGCCGAGCGTTCGCTGCATGCGGGCTTCATGAAGCAATTCGGCATCGACGCCGCCACCTTCGAGGCCACGCCCCTGACGCCTGCCAGCCACCACTACACGAGCTTCCTGATCGCCACCGCCTGGAGCGCGCCGTATCCGGTGGCGCTGGCGGCGCTGCTGCCGTGCTTCTGGATCTATGCCGAGATCGGCCGCGAGATCCATGCGCATGCGGTGCGCCCCAATCCCTATGCGGCATGGATCGACACGTATGCCGGCGACGACTTCCATGCCCTGGTGCGTGCCGTGATCGCCTCGGTGGACCGCGCCGCCGAAACGGCGTCGGCCCACACGCGCGAGGCCATGCACCAGGCCTACACGCACGCCGCCCAACTGGAATGGATGTTCTGGGATTCGGCCCACCGGCAAGCCGGCTGGCCAGTCTGATTCCGGCATGGGCCGGGACGCGAATATTCCGGCGCGCCCCGCTATGCCAAAATCGCGCCCATGCCGATCGATAACCGCCTCGTTCCCCACGCCCTCGCCGCCCAGACGGCGCAACTTCCCGACGCCTGGGCCGCCGCCTTCGGCAATCCTGCCGTCGCCGACGCGCTGGCCGCGGTCACCGCCCACGTCGAAAAGCGCCTTGCCGAAGGCGCGGTGGTCTATCCCGCCACGCCGTTCCGGGCCCTGCACGGGCTGGCGCCGTCGGACGTGCGGGTGGTGATCCTGGGGCAAGACCCGTATCACGGGCCTGGCCAGGCCCAGGGCCTGGCGTTCTCGGTGCCCGACGATTGCAAGCGCCCGCCCAGCCTGCGCAACATCTTCAATGAGATCGCGCAGGAGTTCCCGGGCACGCCGGTGCCACAAGGCAACGACCTGAGCCCCTGGGCGGACCAGGGCGTGCTGCTGTTGAACACCGCACTGACGGTGGAAGACGGCCAGCCCGCCTCCCACGCCAAGCGCGGCTGGGAAACCGTGACCGACGCCCTGATCTCGCGGGTCGCCCGGGACCCGTCGCCCAAGGCGTTCCTGCTGTGGGGCGCCCATGCGCAGGCCAAGCGGCTGTTGCTTCCCGACAACAGCGGCCATCTGGTCCTGATGTCCAACCATCCCTCCCCGCTTTCCGCCCGGCGGCCTCCGGTGCCTTTTCTGGGCTGCGGCCACTTCCGGGCGACCAACGACTGGCTCGTCGACCAAGGGAAAAACCCTATTGATTGGGGACTGGACAAAAAAATAATTCCGCTGCAAGGCGAATTCGGGTTATGATCGTCGCACTGCACAAAACGAGTTCGGCATTTACCGCCTTGATTTAGCGGAATTTTTTGCAGTCTGCCGGGCAGCCTACGCCCCGGCCCCATGCCGAACTATCATCGATTCCTGACCTCCTTTCCTTTCGCCCTGCGTTCCAGTCTGTATACGAGAACGCGCCATGCGCACGGTTGATTCGGTCGGCACGATGCTCCATCAACCGTCGCCTGGATCCGGCCGCCTAATCCCCTGGCCCGACCAAGCACTGCGTCGCATTGATTGCGGCAAGGGAAAGTAATGTCTTTTGAAAACCTGGGTCTTGCACCCGCTCTGTTGTCGGCCGTCCAAGAAGCTGGCTTCAGCACCCCCACCCCCGTTCAAGCTGCCGCCATTCCGCAAGCATTGGCCGGTCACGACCTGATGGTGTCCGCGCAAACGGGTAGCGGCAAGACCGCCGCCTTCATGCTGCCGGCCCTGCACCGTATTGCCCAGATGCCCGCCAACAAGGGCGTCGGCGTGCAAGTGCTGGTTCTGACCCCGACTCGCGAACTGGCCCTGCAAGTCACCGAAGCGACCGATATGTACGGCCGCAAGCTGGCTGACCTGCGTACGGCCACCGTCGTCGGCGGCATGCCTTACGGCGCGCAATTGAAGGCGCTGTCGCGCCGCGTTGACGTCCTGGTCGCCACCCCCGGCCGCCTGATCGATCACCTGCAATCGGGCCGCGTCAAGCTGAACACCGTGCACACGCTGGTCCTGGACGAAGCCGACCGCATGCTGGACATGGGCTTCATCGAAGATATCGAGACCATCGTCGGCCGCCTGCCGGAAGACCGCCAGACGCTGCTGTTCTCGGCCACGCTGGATGGCACGATCGCCAAGCTGGCGGCCAAAATGATGCGCGACCCGCAGCGTATCGAACTGGCTGGCGCCAAGGAAAAGCACACCAACATCACGCAAAGCCTGTTGTACGCGGACGATGCCAGCCACAAGATGCAGTTGCTGGACCACGTGCTGCGTGACGCCAAGCTGGATCAAGCCATTGTCTTCACGTCGACCAAGCGCGGCGCCGATGACCTGGCCGACCGCCTGGCCGACCAAGGCTTTGCCGCCGCTGCCCTGCATGGCGACATGAACCAGCGCCAACGCACCCGCACCCTGTCGCAACTGCAACGCGGCCAGCTGCGCATCCTGGTGGCCACCGACGTGGCCGCCCGTGGCATCGACGTGCAAGGCATCAGCCACGCCGTCAACTTCGACCTGCCGATGCAAGCCGAAGACTACGTGCACCGTATCGGCCGTACCGGCCGCGCCGGCCGCAGCGGTCTGGCGTTCACGCTGGCGACGCACTCCGAGCGCCACAAGGTCCGCCGCATCGAACACTACATCGGCCAATCGATCACGCCTGAAGTGATCGCCGGCCTGGAACCCAAGCGCACGCCGCGTCCGTCGGCCGGCGGCAGCGGCGCCCCGCGCGGCGGCAAGCCGTTCGGCAAGCGTCCTGGCGGCTTCGGCGGTTCGCGCCATGAAGGCGGCTACCAAGGCAACCGTGAAGGCCGTTCTTTTGGCGGCCCGCGTGAAGGCGCTGCCCCGCGTGGCGAGTTCAAGCCGCGTGAAGGCGGTTACCAAGGCAACCGCGACGGCGCACCGCGCGAAGGCGGCTACCAAGGCAATCGTCCTTTCGGCGACCGCCCGGCCCGTTCGTTCAGCGACCGCCCCAGCTTCGGTGATCGTCCCCAGCGCGAAGGCGGCTACCAGGGCAATCGTCCCTTCGGCGACCGTCCCCAGCGTGAAGGCGGCTTCCGTGGCGGCGACCGCGATGCGCGTCCCAGCTTCGGCGGCGACCGTCCCAGCTTTGGCGACCGCCCCCAGCGCGATGCCCGCCCGTTCAGCGAGCGCGCTCCCCGTGAAGGCGGCTTCCGCGGCGGCGACCGTGACGCCCGTCCGAGCTTCGGCGACCGTCCCAGCTTCGGCGACCGTCCGCAACGCGAAGGCGGCTTCCGCGGCGGTGATCGTCCGGAAGGCGGTTTCCGTGGCGCCAAGCCCTCGTTCGACAAGCGCCCCGGCGGCCCCGCCAAGCGCTTCGCCAAGCCGGCTGATCGCCGCGGCTAATTCGCCCGCTTGACCCCCAAACAAACCCCGCGCCTGTCGCGGGGTTTGTGTTTTCAGAGCGGAAAACGCGCGCAGCATGACCGTTCTTTTTTTGGGAAAATGTGGCGATGACCACGCCTTCTTCGACCATGCAACGCCCCGCCCCCGCCAATCTGCCCCCACTGTCCGCCGCCGCCCAGGAACACAGCGCCGCCGCCGCCGCGCATTTGCGCGCCGCTATCGCGGCCAATGGCGGCTGGCTACCGTTCGACCACTGGATGGCAGAGGCCTTGTATGCGCCGGGCCTGGGCTATTACGCCGCCGGCAACGTCAAACTGGCCGATGGAGACGACGATGCCAAGGCGCCCGCCGGCGACTTCGTCACCGCGCCGCAACTGACGCCGCTGTTCGCCCGCACGATTGCCCGCCAAGCGGCCCAGGTGCTGGCCCAGACGCAGACACAAGCCGTGCTGGAATTCGGCGCAGGCACGGGCGCGCTGGCCGAAGGCGTGCTGCGCGAGCTGGACGCGCTGGGATTGGAGCAGACGCGATATCTGATCCTGGAAGTGTCCGCGGATCTGCGCGCCCGCCAGGCGGCGCGACTGGCGCCGTTCGGCGATCGCGTGCAATGGCTGGATGCGCTGCCCCATGCGTTCGCCGGCTGCGTGCTGGCCAACGAGGTGCTGGACGCGATGCCCGTGTCGCTGTTCTCGTGGGACGCGGACGGCACCGTGCAGGAACGCGGCGTGGCGCTGGACGCGGACGGCGGCTTCGTCTGGGAAGACCGGTCGGCCCCGCCCGGGCTGGCATCGGCCGTTGCCGCGCGCATGCCGGCGCTGCCCGGCTACGTGTCGGAAATCAATCTGCAAGGCGAGGCCTGGATCGCCGCAATGGGCAGCTGGCTGGAACGCGGCGCCGCGCTGCTGGTGGACTACGGCTTTCCCCGCAGCGAGTACTACCATCCCCAGCGCGCGGGCGGCACGCTCATGTGCCACCTGCGGCACCACGCGCATGGCGATCCCTTCACGGCCCCTGGCTTGCAGGACATCACCGCGCATGTGGATTTCACCGCCATGGCCGACGCGGCGCTGGAGGCCGGGCTGCAAGTGCTGGGGTATACCTCGCAGGCCCGCTTTCTGATGAACGCCGGGCTGATGGACCTGCTTGGGCAACTGGATCCGTCGGACGCGCAGCAATACGCGCAAGCCGTGGCGCCCGTTCAAAAGCTGTTGTCGGAAGCCGAAATGGGCGAACTCTTCAAGGTGCTGGCCGTGGGCCGGGGCATGACGGCGCCCCTGGCCGGGTTCTCGCACGGCGACCGGCTGGGCAAGCTGTAAGCGCAGGACCTGCGGCGCCGGGCCGGCGGTTTCAGCCCGCCTGAAGCCGCTCCAGCCGCGCCTGGCGCACGCTGCCCTTGATGCGGGCCGGGTCACCCGCGCAAGCCTTGGCAATCGCGCCGGCATCCACGCCGCGCACGGCGTCGGCACGCGCCTGCCACGCCGCCATGTCCACCGGCTGCAATACCGAAGCCGTCTTCAAGAGATCGAAAAACCGCTCGGGTTTGCGCAACGCGTCGGCGCGTTCCATCAGCGCCAGCTGCGCATCCGGGCCGCTGCTTTCAGCGGCATCCAGGCCCGCCAGCACCTCGGGCAGCAAGCGGGCGTAATCATTGCATTCGGTGGGCACGCGCATGCGCCGGCCCAGCGCCTCGCGGTCGGGCGTCAGCCGGCACAGCAGGGCATAGCGCCCCGCCAGCGACAATGCCTGCGCCGCGGCGCGGTCCACGTCGGCGCCGACCGCGTCCACGCCTTGCAGTTCGGGCATCACCCGGGCCAGCGCGCCGGATTCCTGCAGCAGGCCCAGCATCCGCGACGGTTTCTTCGCCATCAGGCCGCGCGACAATTCCTTCCAGACCCGTTCGGCCACCAGCGCGTCGGCCTCGCCGGCCTCGACCATGCGCCGGCACAGTGCCAGCGTGTCGGGCGCCACGGTGAAATCGTCGAAACGCGCCGCGAACCGGCCCAGCCGCAGGATGCGCACCGGGTCTTCCTGGAACGCTTCACCCACGTGACGGAACACGCGCGCGCGAACGTCGGCTTCGCCGCCCAGGGGGTCGACGAGTTGGCCGTCCTGCGTTTGGGCGATGGCGTTGACGGTAAGGTCGCGGCGGCGCAGGTCTTCTTCCAGCGTCACGTCGGCGCCGGTGTAGAACGTGAACCCCTTATAGCCGCGGCCGGACTTGCGCTCGGTGCGCGCCAGCGCGTATTCCTCTTTGGTGCGCGGATGCAGGAACACCGGAAAATCGCCGCCGACCGGAATGAAGCCGCGGCGGACCATGTCTTCGGGCGTGGCGCCCACCACGACCCAGTCGTGGTCGCCTGGCGGCAGGCCGAGCAGTGCGTCGCGCACCGCCCCGCCCACGATATAGACCTGCAAGCCGTCGGTGGCCGGGTCCTGCGTCATGGAACCGAGGTGCTCTCGGCGCCCAGCGGCACGATGTTGCCCAGGCGTTCCTTGAGCGACTGCGACTGCCCGCTGAACATCGCCGCGTAATAGACCGCGTTGGACATCACGTTCTTCACGTAGGTGCGGGTTTCATTGAACGGGATGGTTTCGGCGAAGATGGCGCCTTCGACCGGATGCGTGAACGTCGAACGCCAGTTGTGCGGCCGCCGCGGGCCTGCGTTGTAGCCTGCGCTGGCCAGCATCTGCGACCCGTTCAGGTCGCGCAGCACCATGTTCAGGTAGTTGGTGCCAAGCACGGTGTTGGTGTCGAAGTCGTTGACGCTGGACGGCGTGAAATCCGTCATGCCGATCTTGCCCGCGACCCATTTGGCCGTGGCCGGCATCAGTTGCATCAGGCCGGAGGCGCCCACGTGCGAGCGCGCATCCATGATGAAGCGCGATTCCTGGCGGATCAGGCCATAGACCCAGGCCGGGTCCAGCGCGATGGCGTTGGCCTTTGCCGTGACGCGGCCTTCAAACGGCGCGATGAAGCGCTGGCTGAAATCGAATTCCTTTTCCGTGCGGTCGGACGTATTGACTACGCGGTCGTAGATGTTCTCGGCGCGGGCCAGTTCGGCGGCGGCTATCAGTTGGCGGTCGCTCATGCCGCGCAACGTGAAGTTCCATTCGGGCACGGCTTCGCCGCGCCAGCCCAGGCGGAACAGCTGCACGGCCCGCTGCAAGCCGGGATTGGCGCGGGCTTCGGCGATTTCGCGGTCGCTGACGGGCGCCGGACGCGGCGGCACGTCAATGCGCCTGCCCAGCTCCTCGGCGGACAGCTGGCCATAAAAATCAAAGCGGTCGGCGATGCTGGCGTACAGGGCGTTGGCCTGGTCCTTGCGGCCGGTGGCGGCCAGGCCGCGCGCTTTCCAGTACACCCACGACGGGTCGTCACGCTGCGAAGCGGGCATCTCGTCGATGGATTCGATGACCCACTTCCAATCGATCTTCGGTTGGCGCAGCGCGGCGCGCACCTTCCAGCCGCTGTTGTATTCGGTCATGCGGATGTGGCCGGCTTCGTGATACCAGTCGTCAGCGCGGCTATCCAGCTTCAAGGCGGCCATCAGCGCGTACTGCCCGCGCACCCAGGCCAGGTTCGGCTTGGACATGGACTTGGCCCATTCGCGGCGCAGGTAGGAATCGGCCACGCTGACGTCCGAACGCGCCAGGCGGGCCAACGCGATGGTCACCAGTTCTTTCTCGTTGCGGCCCACCGGCATGCGGTCTTGCCGGGTCAGCCACTTCATCGGGTCCTTCATGAGGACGTCGTAGGTCTTCAGGTCGCGGGCCTCGAACATGTATTGCACGAGTTTGCGCGCGTCCGTCGTCTTGTCGGCCTCGATGGCGTCGCGCAGTTGCGGCTCCAGCTGTTCCCAGCCGAGGATGCCGTCGGCCACCAACTGGTCGTACAGCGCCCAGCAGGCGCTGCCGGGCGCGAACACCGCCCTGGCCTGCGCCGCCGTGGCGCGCTGGCCGGTCATGTGCTTGGCGTCCAGGATGGCGCATTCGATCTGGGCGTTGCTGTTCTTCACGGGCGCCAGCTTGCGCACGGTTTCGAAGTCGCCGCTGCGGGCCGCGGCCAGCAGCCAGTCGCCACGCAGGCGATCGGCCAGATAGGCGTCGCCGTTGCTGCTGATGAAGCGTTGCAGGTCGGCGGTGGGCCGGCCGGTGGCGGGTGGGGTCCAGAGCTGATAGCGCAGCAGCCAATACTCCGGGTACATGCCCAGCGTGTCGGACTTGGCCTGGGGCACCATCGCGCCCAGCACGGACCATTGCTTGCGGTTCATCGCTTCACGCGCGGCCACCACGGCGGCCAAGGCGGGGGTATCGGCAGTGGGCGGCAGGCCCGCCAATACGGCGGGTGGCACCGAGATGACCGGTTGCGCCGCCTGAACGGCGGGTTGCGGCTGCAGGTTGACCGAGGCGCTGCGCTGTTGCGCATCGACCGGAGCACAGGCAGCGGTGAACAGGGCCAGCAGCGGCAGCCAGCGGCGCAGGCCGGAGCGGGGGTCCGGCGCGACAGCGCCGTGCGGGGATTTCCGACCGGTTTTCTGATACCGTCGAGCTTGCAGAATCTGTGTCATGCCGCGTCCCTCATTTGCCGTCATACACCGGCCCTGCACGCCGGCATGCCGACTGGCGTTTCAGATTCCTGCGTGCCAGATTCCTGCATGCCTGATTGCAGCATGTTCGCCTTCATTGTCCACCCCCATCACAGCCACTGCATGACTACGCAAAATACTCCAGAGGATACCGCAGTCCAGCACCGTACGCGATTGCGGAAACTGCGTGCCGAAATGCCCGAAGACCAGCGCAGCCGGGGGGGGCTGCTGATGCGTGCGCGCCTGTTCACCTGGCTGAACGTGGCCCGCGACGAAGCGGCCCGCGCCGGCCGTCCGGCGCCCGCCACCGTGGCCGCGTTCTGGCCCATGGCGGACGAGCCCGACCTGCGTCCGCTGCTGTCGCAATGGGTGGAAAACGGCATCGCCGTGGCGCTGCCGGTGGTGCGTGAACGCAACGCCCCTCTCGCGTTCCTGCCCTGGACGCCCGACGCGGAACTGCGCGCCGGCCCGTATGGCATCCAGGAGCCGGCAGCGGGTGCCGACGTGCTGCCCGACGTGGTTCTGGTGCCGACGCTCGGTTACACGGAACAGGGCGACCGCCTGGGTTACGGCGGCGGGTACTACGATCGCACCCTGGCGGCGCTGCGCGAACGGGGCCACCCGTTCATCACGATCGGCATCGCCTGGAGCTGCGGCGAACTGGATGCCGACTACGCCCCGGCCGCGCACGACTTCCCGTTGGATGCCGTGCTGACGCAAGACGGCTGGGTCCCGCAAGCGCCGCTGGAACGAGGCGGCGCCAACGGCACGACATTGCACGCCTATCGGATGAACTGACGCACCAGATCGGCCCGATAGAATGCACCAATATGGTGCATTCTGTACCGCAGGCGCATTACGCGCGGCGGGGGATGGCGTTTCGGCACCCTTGGGAGGATATTGTGCCCAAGGCGGCCGCTTGCCCGAAAAGCTGGCACGGGGGTTGCTTATTCTTTGGGACCGGCCACGCATCGGCCGGGTAATGACCGTGTGCAAGGCCGCCGCCTGCCGGCTGGCCGCAGCACCCAGCATCGGAGGAGCCATGAAGGACAGATCATCCCGTCCAGCCGCTTTTGACGAAATGCGCGACAGCGCCGGCGGCATACGCTCCCAATACCAGGCCTTCGAGCGCTGGCACCAAGAGCAATCGGCCGAAGCCATGGCCGTGCGACGGCTCGAAGCCGACCTGAGTTTCCGCCGCGTCGGCATCACCTTTTCGGTTGCGGGCGACGCCGCCGGCACCGAACGCCTGATCCCTTTCGACCTGATCCCCCGGATCATCCCCGCCGACGAATGGCGTCACCTGGAGGCCGGCCTGAAGCAGCGCGTGCGCGCGCTGAACATGTTCATCCACGACATCTACCATGGCCACGAGATCGTGCGCGCGGGCGTCGTGCCGGCCGAACAGGTGTTCCTGAACGCCCAATACCGCCCCGAAATGCAGGACGTGGACGTGGCCGAGGACATCTACTGCCACATCGCCGGCGTGGACATCGTGCGCGCGGGCGCGGGCGAGTTCTACGTGCTGGAAGACAACCTGCGCGTGCCCTCCGGCGTGTCCTACATGCTTGAGAACCGCAAGATGTCGATGCGGCTGATGCCGGACGCGTTCAGCCGCATCAAGGTCGAGCCGGTGGCGCACTACCCCGACCTGCTGCTGGACAATCTGCGCGAAGTCGCGCCACACGGCGGCGACGACCCCACCGTGGTGGTGCTGACGCCCGGCATGTATAACTCGGCCTATTTCGAGCACGCCTTCCTGGCCCAGCAGATGGGCGTGGAACTGGTGGAAGGCCAGGACCTGTTCGTGGAACAGAACACCGTCTATATGCGCACCACGCAAGGCCCGCGCAAGGTGGATGTGATCTACCGCCGGCTGGACGACGACTTCCTCGATCCTCTGTCGTTCCGCGCCGATTCGGCACTCGGCGTGCCTGGCCTCTTGTCGGTGTACCGCGCCGGCCGCGTCACGCTCGCCAACGCCATCGGCACCGGTATCGCCGACGACAAGTCCACCTATCTGTATGTGCCGGACATGATCCGGTTCTATCTCAGCGAAGAGCCCATCCTGTCGAACGTTCCCACCTGGCGTTGCGGCCGGCCGGACGAGCTGTCGCACGTGCTGGCGAACATGCACGACCTGGTGGTGAAGGAAGTGCACGGTGCAGGCGGCTACGGCATGCTGGTGGGCCCCTCGGCCACGCGCGCCGAAGTCGACGCGTTCAAGGACCGCGTGCGCGCCAACCCCGCCAACTACATCGCGCAACCCACGCTGGCGCTGTCCACCATCCCCACCTATGTGGAATCGGGCGTGGCGCCACGGCACGTGGACCTGCGCCCCTACGTGCTGTGCGGCAAGGACATCCGCACCGTCCCCGGCGGCCTGTGCCGCGTGGCGCTGACCGAAGGCTCGCTGGTGGTCAACAGCAGCCAGGGCGGCGGCACCAAAGACACCTGGGTTCTGGAGGACTGAACATGCTGAGCCGAACCGCCGACAACCTGTTCTGGATGTGCCGCTACACCGAACGCGCCGAGAACACTGCGCGAATGCTTGATGTGAACCTGCAGATGTCCTTGCTGCCGCAAGACCCGCAGACACGCGAAGGCTCGTGGCTGGGCGTCCTGCGCATTTCCGAGCTGCAGGGCCTGTACCAGAGCAAATACGCCGCCATCTCGCCCCATGACGTGTTGCAGTACATGGTGCGCGACCCCGAAAACCCGTCGTCCATCTATTCGTGCATGCGAGCCGCCCGCGAAAACGCGCGCGCGGTGCGCGGCAGCCTGACGACCGAAGTCTGGGAGACCTACAACACCACCTGGCTTGAACTGCTGAAGCATCTGCACACCGGCCTGCTGGAGCGCAATCCGGGCGAGTTCTTTGAATGGGTGAAGTTCCGGTCACATCTGGCGCGCGGCGTCACCATCGGCACGATGCTGGAGGACGAAGCGCTGTATTTCCTGCGCATCGGCATGCACCTGGAACGGGCCGACAATACCGCCCGCATGCTGGACGTGAAGTTCCACGAGCGCGGCGGCAGCGGGTCGCAAAGCGCATCGCAGAACGGGTCCCAGAACGGGTCCCAGAACGGGGCGCAGGAAATACGCGCCGAACCCACCGGCACCGCCGCGCTGCAAAGCGAGTTCTACCGCTGGTCCGCGTTGCTGAGTTCGGTGTCGGGGCTGGAGATCTACCGCAAGGTGTACCGCGATGTGATCACGCCCGACCGCGTGGCCGAGCTGCTGATCCTGCACGGCGACATGCCGCGCTCGCTGCTGGCGTCGATGCGGGCGGTGGCCGACGATCTGGCGCGCGTCTCCAACCAGCGTTCGACCGAAACGCAACGCCGCGCCGGCATGCTGTGCGCCGAACTGCAATACGGCCGCGTCGAGGACATCCTCGACAGCGGCTTGCACCAGTATCTGGACCACTTCCTGGACCGCATCAACGACCTGGGCAACCGGATCAGCCAGGACTTCCTGGTCCCGCTGTCGGCATAACTCGGAGACAGCCATGAAACAGTTCATCACCCACGTCACCCACTACCGCTACACGGCGCCGGTCACCTACAGCATCCAGACCCTGCGCCTGACGCCGCGCGACGACGAGCACCAGCGCGTGCTGCGCTGGCACATCGAAGCGCCCGGCGCACTGGAAAAGCAGGTAGACGCCTACGGCAACATCACGCATACGCTGACCCTGAACCACCCGCACACCGACATCGAATTGCGCGTGGTCGGGCAGGTGCAGGTCACGCCGCTTGCGCGCGGCGTGCTGGGCGGCGAAGACAGCCGCCTGCCGGTGCACGCCTATTGCGTGCAGACGCCGCTCACGCAAGCCGACGACACGATCATGGCCTTCGTGCGCGAAGTCTTGCCCAACGGCCTGGGCACGCCGGACGACATCCTGGCGCTGGCCAATGCCATCAGCGACCGGGTTGCCTATGAACCCGGCACCACCGACGTCACCACGGCGGCGAACCAGGTGCTGGCCATGGGGCATGGCGTCTGCCAGGACCATGCCCATCTGTTCCTGGCCTGCGTGCGCGGCCTGGGCGTTCCCGCCCGCTACGTCAGCGGCTACGTCTACACGACCTCGGAGCATTCCGCCAGCCACGCCTGGGCCGACGTCTGGCTGCCCGACATCGGTTGGACCAGCGTCGACATCACCAACCGCCAGTTCGCCTCGGACAGCCATTGCCGGCTGGCCGTGGCGCGCGACTACGACTCGGCGTCGCCGATCCGCGGCGTGCGCAGCGGCGGCGGCGAGGAATCCATGGAGATCAGCGTGCAGGTGCAGACTTCCGGGCAGCAATAACCGCCGGATCCGCGCCGCAATACAATGCGGCGTGGTTTTTCCAAATTTCCGATCATGACCTACTGCGTAGCAGCCCGCCTCGACGCCGGCTTGGTTTTCCTGTCCGACTCCCGCACCAACGCCGGCGTCGACCAGATCAGCGTCTTCCGCAAAATGACTGTCTTCGAGCGCCCGGGCGAGCGCGTCATGGTCCTGATGACCTCCGGCAACCTGGCGGTAAGCCAGGCCGTGCTGCATGCGCTGACCCGCCAGCACGACGAAGGCGGCGACACCATCTGGAGCGCGGCCGACCTGTTCGAGGCCACCCGCTGCGTCGGCGCAGCCGTGCGCGAAGTCTATCAACGCGAAGCCCCCGCCCTGCATGAGCAAGGGGTGGACTTCAACGTCAGCATGATCTTCGGGGGACAGATCGGCGCCGAGCGCTGCCGGCTGTTCCAGGTCTATTCGGCAGGCAACTTCATCGAGGCCGGCCAGGAATGCCCCTATTTCCAGATCGGCGAAGCCAAATACGGCAAGCCCATCCTGGACCGCGTGCTGCGCCCGGACACCTCGCTGGACGAGGCCGCCAAGTGCGCGCTGATCTCAATGGACTCCACGCTGCGCTCGAACATTTCGGTGGGCCTGCCCCTGGACCTGCTGGTCTACGACACCCACGCGCTGCGCGTCACGCACTTCGCCAGCATCGACGAGCACAACGAGTACTTCCGCATGATCCGCGGCACCTGGGGCGAACGCCTGCGCCAGGTCTTCGCCGAAATCCCGGACCCGCTGTGGACCAATCCGGATGACCCCGGTTCGCTGGTGCCCCCCAGCCGCGTCCACCAGCCGCTGCGCATCGAACCCGTGAACGCACCGCAGCCCAACTACCCTACGCCGCAGGTACTGGCGGAAGACCCGGGCAAGGACCAGGCGAATTAAACGCCGGTCCGTGAACGCTGCGGCGCCGCCGTGCGACGGGGAAAATGCACAGGATGGGCCGGCAATTGCCGCGCATCCATCGCAACCCGAGTAAACCCGGCTTTCCCCCTGCCGAAGCCCGGCTTGTAAAACGGCAAATTCTCATCCTTGGCATGACAGGCCACACTGGTTGCGGTCCGCGATGCGTTCGCGGGTCCGAGAAAACCACAAGGAGCGAGACATGCCCCCAATTTTCGCGCGCGCGGCGACGCGTGCCGCCTGGCCCATGCTGGCCCTGTCCTGCCTTGCCTGGGGTTCCGCCAGCGCGCAGGGCGCGTATCCGAACCATCCCATTTCGCTGGTCGTGCCGTTCGCGGCGGGCGGCCCCACGGACGTGGTGGCGCGCAGCCTGGGCGCCTCCATGGCCAAGACGCTGGGCCAGAGCATCATCATCGAAAACCGCACAGGCGCGGGCGGCACGCTGGCCTCCCAGCACGTCGCACGCGCGGCGCCGGACGGCTATACCTTCCTGATCCACCACAACGGCATGGCCACCGCGCCGGCGCTGTACCGCAAGCTGTCGTTCAATCCGCTGACGGACTTCGCTTATGTCGGCCAGGTGGCGGACGTGCCCATGACGCTGCTGGGCCGCAAGGACCTGCCCGCCGACGGCATGGCGGGCTTCATCAAGTATGCGAAAGAGAACGGCAACAAGGTGAACCTGGCCAACGCGGGGCTGGGCGCGGTGTCGCAACTGTGCGGCATGCTGCTGCAGGAGTCCCTGGGCGTGCAGTTCACGACCGTGCCGTATGCCGGCACGGCGCCTGCAATGACGGCGCTATTGGGCGGCCAGGTCGATGTGCTGTGCGACCAGACCACGCAGACCATTCCGCAGATCAAGGCGGAACGCGTGAAGCTGTACGGCGTCACCACGCTGGACCGCATCAAGACCCTGCCTGACGCGCCAACCCTGCAGGAAGGCGGATTGAAGGGCTTCGAGGTCAAAGTGTGGCACGGCGTCTATGCGCCCAAGGGCACGCCGCCGGAGGCCATCGCGAAGTTCAACGCGGCGCTGCGCGCGGCCCTGAAAGACCCGGCCTTCTCGCAGAAGATGGCCGAGCTGGGCGCCGAGATCGTGCCTGAATCCAAGCAAACACCGGAAGGCCTGCAGACCTGGCTGCAGGCCGAGGTCGGCAAGTGGGGCGGCATCATCAGGAAGGTGGGCGTGTACGCGGATTGAAGGCTGCGCCAGAGGGCTGAAAAAAAGGCCGGCAGATATCTGCCGGCCTTTCGCATTGCCCCCGGGCGCAACGATTACAGCGCCAGCTCCTTCCACACCGCCAGCGGGGCTTCCGCATGGTTCAAGGTGTAGAAATGCAGGCCCGGCGCACCGTTGTCCAGCAGGGTCTGGCACAGCTCGGTAACGACGTCCACGCCGAAGGCACGGATGGAGGCCTTGTCGTCGCCGAATTCCGCCAGCCGCAGCCGGATCCAGCGCGGCACTTCCGCGCCGCACATTTCGGAAAAGCGCAGCAACTGCGTGTGGTTCGTGATGGGCATGATGCCCGGCACGATGGGTACGCGCACGCCCTTGGCCTGGGCCCGGTCGACGAAGTCGAAGTAGGCGTCGGCGTTGAAGAAGTACTGCGTGATGGCCGCATCGGCGCCGGCATTCACCTTGGCCACGAAATGGTCCAGGTCGGCCGACGGATTGGCCGCTTGCGGATGCATTTCGGGATAGGCCGCCACTTCGATGTGGAACCAGTCGCCGGTTTCCTCGCGGATAAACGAGACCAGTTCGTTGGCGTAGCGCAATTCGCCCGCATCGCCGCCCATGCCCGAAGGCAGGTCGCCGCGCAGGGCCACCACGCGCCGCACGCCGTCACGCTTGTAGGCCTGGAGGATGTCCCGCAGATCCTGGCGCGTGGCGCCCACGCACGACAAGTGAGGCGCCGCATCGCAACCCAGGTTGCGCAGCGTGCGCACGGCGTCCGCCGTGCCGGCACGCGTGGAACCGCCCGCGCCAAAAGTCACGCTGACGTACTTGGGCTGGATGGCCAGCATCTGCTTGGCCGCGCGGACCAGCCGTTCCTGGCCGGCCAGATCGCGCGGGGGAAAGAATTCCAGACTAAAAGCGGGAGACATCGAATCGGACATTAGGGGATCAGTTTGGTAAGCAGGCCAGAGATGATGCTGTACAGAATCGCACCGCCCACGGCCCACCAGAACCCGTTGACCTGGAAGCCCTTCAGCACGGAGCCGACGAACCAGAACAACAAGGCGTTGATGACAATGAGAAAGAGCCCGAGGGTGACGATCGTGATCGGCAGCGTCAGCAGCACAAGCACCGGTTTGACCAGCATGTTCACCAGGCCCAGCACCAGCGCGGCGATAAGCGCCGATCCGAAGCTGGCCACGACGATGCCGGGCAACAGGTAGGCAACAGCCAGCAGGGCCACTGCATTCAGGATCCAGACGAGTATCAAAGTCACCATGTTCGTTCTCCTGTATTAACGCTCCGCGGCCCCTTGATCGCCAGGCGAGCCCGGGGGAACTCCGCGGTTCGGAAAGCCCGCGCCAACATGGCGCGGCACCTCCCTATTTTGCTACATGCATCAATAGCGGTAGTGGTTGGGCTTGAAGGGGCCTTCCACCGGCACGTTGATGTAGTCGGCCTGATCCTGGCGCAGCGTCGTCAGCTTCACACCCAGCTTTTTCAGGTGCAGGCGGGCAACCTTCTCGTCCAGGTGCTTGGGCAGCACGTAGACTTCGCCGGACTTGTACGCTTCGTTGCGCGTGAACAGCTCGATCTGGGCGATGGTCTGGTTGGCAAACGACGACGACATCACGAACGACGGGTGGCCAGTGGCGCAACCCAGGTTCACCAGGCGGCCCTGGGCCAGCAGGATGATGCGCTTGCCGTCCGGGAAGATCACGTGGTCGACTTGCGGCTTGATCTCTTCCCACTGGCAATCCGCCAGGCCGGCGACGTCGATTTCGTTGTCGAAGTGGCCGATGTTGCAGACGATCGCCTGGTCCTTCATCACGTTCATATGCTCGCGCGTGATGACGTGGTAGTTGCCGGTGGCGGTGACGAAGATGTCGCCGTGGGCGGCGGCCTCTTCCATCGTCACGACCTTGAAGCCTTCCATCGCGGCTTGCAGGGCGCAGATCGGGTCGACTTCGGTGACCCAGACTTGCGCGCGCAGCGCGACCAACGCCTGGGCGCAGCCCTTGCCCACATCGCCGTAGCCGGCCACGACGGCGATCTTGCCGGCGACCATCACGTCGGTGGCGCGCTTGATGCCGTCCACCAGCGATTCGCGGCAACCGTACAGGTTGTCGAACTTGGACTTGGTGACCGAGTCGTTGACGTTAATGGCGGCAAAGGCAAGTTCGCCCTTTTGCGACATCTGGTACAGGCGATGCACGCCGGTCGTGGTTTCTTCCGTCACGCCTTTGATCTGCGCCAGGCGGGTCGAATACCACTTGGGATCACGCTTGAGCGTTTCCTTGATGGCGGCAAACAGGATGCGCTCTTCGTCGCTGCCCGGGTTGGCCAGCACCGAAATATCCTTTTCGGCTTTGGTGCCCAGATGCAGCATCAACGTGGCGTCGCCGCCGTCGTCGAGGATCATGTTGGCGTTCTGGCCGTTGGGCCATTCGAAGATCTTGTGGGTGTACTGCCAGTACTCTTCCAGCGTTTCGCCCTTGACGGCGAAGACCGGCGTGCCGGACGCGGCGATCGCGGCGGCAGCGTGGTCTTGCGTGGAGAAGATGTTGCACGAGGCCCAGCGCACTTCGGCGCCCAGGGCAACCAGCGTTTCAATCAGCACGCCGGTCTGGATGGTCATGTGCAGACTGCCGGCGATGCGCGCGCCCTTGAGCGGCTGCGCAGCGGCGAATTCTTCGCGGATGGCCATCAGGCCGGGCATTTCGGTTTCAGCGATGGCCAGTTCGCGACGGCCCCAGCCTGCCAGCGACAGGTCGGCAACCAGGTAATCGGAGAAGGATTTATCAGTCACAGCGTTCATGGTGTGTGTAGGCTCCACGTGAATATCGAACGGCGCACGATATGGCCGGACAACGCGAATACACCACGACAGTCGAGTGCTCGCCTTTCCCGCCATATGCGACAAAGGTGAGCGCCGTTGCTGTAGCGACGCGCAGGGCGCGGCGCTTGAACAAGGATTCCTGAGCCTGGCGAGCCGGGTTCCGCGTGGCGTGGCTGTTTTGGATCACAGCACGGCGGGAACCGCAGGGTCGTCGCAACGCTCCTCAGGATTGCGAAGGATTGTACCGGTTTGGCGAGCCGTCCGGAAATCCGTCCCCCAAAATTTCCCTCGGCCCCCGCCCGGCGCTTACCCGCGCTTACCCCGCGCGCGCCAGTGACGGCCGCGACGACGCGTCCGCCACCAGCGGCACCAGCGAATCCAGCAGGTCCGAGGCCACCGAATCCCAGCTGCGGGTGAGCGCGTGCGCACGCACCGCGTGGCGGTCCAGCGGCAGCGCGGCGAGGCAGGCATGGACCAGATCGTCGTCCAGGCACCCGGTGACGCCCGGGGCCACCACGGCAAGCGGCGCTTCGCTGCGGAACGCCGCCACCGGCGTGCCGCAAGCCATCGCTTCCAGCATCACCAGGCCGAACGTATCGGTCAGGCTGGGGAACACGAAGACGTCGGCCGCGGCGTAGAAGCCTGGCAGCGCATCATCCTTCTGCATGCCCAGGAAGACCGCGCGGGGGAACGCCTTTTTCAGCCGCGCCTCGTCCGGGCCGGCGCCCACCACGACCTTGCTGCCCGCAAGCGGAAGCGACAGAAAAGCGTCCAGGTTCTTTTCCCGCGCCACGCGGCCCACGCTCAGGTAGACCGGCCGCGGCAGGTGCGCGAACGCCGTGCTCTCGGTCGGCTGGAATTTGCGCGGATCGACCCCGCGCGACCAGACCCGCAGGTTCGCCAGGCCACGCTGGACCAGGACGTCGCGCACCGTCGGGGTCGGCACCAGCACGCATTGCGAGGGGCGGTGGAACCAACGCAGATAGCGCCACGGCAAGGCAGCCGGAATGCCCATGCGTGCCTGCAGATAATCGGGGAACATCGTGTGGAACGAGGTGGTGAATTGCCAGCCCCGCGCCAACGCCATGCGGCGCGCCGCCAGGCCCAGCGGGCCTTCGGTGGCGATGTGCAGCGCGTCGGGGATGGTGTCGCCAAGGATGCGCCGCAATTGGCGCCCCGGCTGCAGGCATAGCCTCAGGTCCGGCTCGGACGGGGCCGGAACCGTCCGGCTGCCCTGCGGGTTCACCACGATCAGCTCGTGGCCCCATTCACTCAAGATCTGCTGCATGGTCGTCCAGGTGCGGACGACGCCGTTGACTTGCGGATGCCAGGCATCCGTAACCAGGACGATGCGCATGATAGGGCCGGAAGTGGGCGACAACGCGATTTAGCCCGCGCGATATGACATGCCCAAGACGGTGGGGAGTCGCGGGCCGCCGCCCGCGTTCAATTGTTGCGCCGGGGATACCCTTGCGCCTTGATGCGGATCCAGACTTCGCGCTTTTCCTCATCCGTCATGAAGACCCAGTTGGCGACTTCCATGGCGGTGCGGCCGCAGCCGCGGCAGATATCGTCGAACAGGGTCGAGCACACGGCCACGCAGGGGGAGTCGGTGGCCTTGAAGACGCGTTGCGCGTCTTCTGGCTCGGGTAATTCGGAAAGGTCGGCGAAGTAACGATTCATGAGGCGAAGGTTAACACCAGGGGTGTGTCCCTTTTTGGATAGCCCTATCGCCCGCCTTGGCTTGATTGACAGCCGCCGCTACCGCCATCCGAAGAACGTGCCGGCCTCTTTCAGCAGTGCGTCGGGGGTCTCTTCGGCCAGGTAATGCGCCCCCGGCAGCGGGCCTCCCGAGACGTCGTCTGCCACCGCGCGCCATAGCGCCAGCACGTCGAAATTCTTGCCGACCGCGCCGCGCTCACCCCATAGCGCACGCACCGGCATGCGCAGGCGAACGCCTGCGGCGCGGCTGGCGCGGTCGTGGTCCAGGTCCAGCGTGGCCGAGGCGCGGTAGTCTTCGCACAAGCCGGTGGCCCAGCCCGGCTGCCGGGCCGCGCGCTCGTATTCCGCCATGGCCTCGGCGGAAAAATGCGCCAGGCCACCGGGCCGCCCTCCCATCACCGAGCGCAGGTAGAACACCGGGTCGTGGCCAATCATGGTTTCCGGGCCAGGCGCCGGCTGGATCAGCCAGAACCAGTGGAAGTACGCCTGCGCGAACGCCCGCGTGGTGCCCTCGTACATATCCAGCGTGGGCGCGATGTCCAGCAACATCATCCGGGACACGGCGTCGGCGTGGTCCAGCCCCAGCCGATGGGCCACGCGGGCGCCGCGGTCGTGCGCCAACACCTCGAAGCGCTCGTGGCCCAGCGCGCGCATCGCCGCAATCATGTCGGCCGCCATCTGGCGCTTGGAATGGGCGGCATGGTCCGCCGTGGCCGCGGGCTTGCCGCTGTCGCCGTAACCGCGCAGGTCGGCCGCCACGCACGTGCGGTGCCGCGTCAGTTCGGGCCACACGCGGTGCCAGATGGCATGCGTCTGCGGGTGGCCATGCAGCAGCAGCAGCGGTGGCCCCGACCCGTCGATGCGCGCGGCGATGTCTATGCCGTCGCCCGGGATGCGGCGCACGGGCAAGTCGAAGAATGCGGTCATGGGTACTGCCTCCTGTTGCGTTTATTCCCGTCCGGCGTCCAGGCGATCGCGCACCGTGCGCGCCACGTCCTTCATCCAGGGATGGCGCGCCCAGTGTGCGGCCTCGAAGCGTTCCACCTCGGGCAACTGGGCCAGCGACGCGTCCACCATGTCCTGGCCTTGCGCGAACATGCGGCGATGCCGTTCGGGCACGGTAAAGCCCGCCGTCCAGCCGTCGGCGGCGCGGACCTGGCCCGCCATCACGTCGACGGCCACGCGGTTGCCGCCCGCCAAATCCGTATTGGACACCCGCGCAAGCAACGCGTCGACCTCGGCCGGCGGCAGGCTGACCAGCAGCAGGCCGTTGTTCACCGCGTTGAAGTAGAAGATCTCGCCGAAGCTCGGCGCGATCACCGCACGGATGCCGAACTGCTGCAGGCCCCACACCGCGTGTTCCCGGCTGGAGCCGCAACCGAAGTTCGGACCGGCTACCAGCACGGACGCGCCCGCGTAGGCCTCCTGGTTCAGGACGAAACCCGGGCGCGGCGCGCCATGCTCGTCAAAGCGCAGGTCATACAGCAGGCCTCGGTCCAGCCCGGCCTTGTCGATGATGCGCAGGAACTGCTTGGGCATGATCTGGTCGGTATCCAGATTGGAAAACGGCAGCGGCGCCGCGATGCCTTCGATCAGCGGATTCATGGAGTTTGCTCCCAGTCGCGGGCGTCGACGATGCGGCCAGCCAGCGCGGCGGCCGCCGCCATGGCCGGGCTCATCAGGTGCGTGCGCCCGGCCCGCCCCTGACGCCCTTCAAAATTCCGGTTGGTAGTGGAGGCGCAGCGCTCGCCGGGCCGCAACACATCGTCGTTCATGGCCAGGCACATCGAACAGCCCGGCTGGCGCCATTCGAAGCCGGCGGCGATCAGTTGCGCGGCCAGCCCTTCGGCCTCGGCCTGCGCGCGTACCGCGCCCGACCCCGGCACGACCATCGCCCGCACGCCGGCGGCTACCTTGCGGCCGCGCGCCATCGCCGCGACCACGCGCAGGTCTTCGATGCGGCCGTTGGTACACGAACCGATGAACACGCGGTCGATCGGCACACCGGCGATCGGCATGCCTGGTGCCAGGCCGATGTAGTCCATGGCCTTTTCCAGCGCCAGCCGGGCCAGCGTGTCAGGCTCGGCCTGCGGATCCGGCACGCGCCCGGTGACGGGCATGGCTTGGTCGGGGCTGGTGCCCCACGTGACGAACGGCGCGATGTCGGTCGCATCGAACACGTGCTCGACATCGAACGACGCGCCCGCGTCGGTACGCAACGTGGCCCAATAGGCGCGCGCCGCGGCCAGTGCGTCGCCGCGCAGTTGCGGAGCATGCGCGGCCACATACGCGCCGGTGGTCGCGTCGGGCGCGATCAGCGCGGCACGCGCGCCGGCCTCCACCGTCATGTTGCACAAGGTCATGCGGGCTTCGGCCGGCAGCGCGTCGATCGCCGTGCCGCAGAATTCCACCGCGTGCCCCCGCGCGCCCTGGGCACCGATGCGATGCACCAGATAGATGACCAGATCCTTGGCTGACACGCCTTCGCCCAGCGCGCCGTCCACACGGATGCGCATATTGCGCGCGACGCGGTAGACCAGCGTCTGCGTGGCCAGGATATGTTCGACTTCCGACGTGCCGATGCCGAAGCCCAGGGCGCCCAACGCGCCGTAGGTCGTCGTGTGGCTGTCCCCGCACAGCACCACCATGCCGGGCAGGATCATGCCGTGCTCGGGCGCGATCACGTGTTCGATGCCTTGCAGCGGATCGGTGGTGTCAAAGAGCGCGATGCGCTGCGCGTCGCAATTGCGTTTCAGATTCAGGGCCTGGCGCGACGACGCGTCGTCGGGGATCACGCGCAATGCCGCCGGCACCGGGTGCGTGGGGATGATGTGGTCCACCACCGCCATCTGCTGGCCGGGGCGCAGCACGTCCCGGCCGCGAGCGGCCAGGCCGCTGAAAGCTTGCGGACTGGTGTATTCGTTCATGATGTGCAGGTCGACGTAAAGCAGGATGTGCTCAGCATCGATGCGGGCCACCTCATGGCTGGCCACCAGTTTGTCGTACAGCGTCATGCCGGGCATGTCTTGTCGTCCTTGATTGCGGCGCCCGCGGCGGAGCGCGGGCGCGTCTTACGGTCTAGTTGGCCTGGATGCCGGCGTCCTTCACGATGTCCGCCCAGCGCGTCATCTCGGCGGCCACCATGTCGTCCGTCTTGGCTGGCGTGGAAACCAGGGGATCGAATCCTTCCTTCCGCATGCGTTCCTTAAGCGCCGGCGATTGCAGCGCTTCGGCCAGCTTGGCGTTCAGCGTGTCGATCACCGGCTGCGGTGTGCCGGCCGGCGCGCTGACGACGAACCAGGTGTTGAACTCGTAGCCGGGTAGGCCGGACTCCGCGATGGTGGGCACGTCGGGCAGCAGCGGCGAGCGGGTGGTGCCCGTCACGCCCAGCGCGCGGAGCTTCTTGCCGTCGACTTGCGGCTTGGCTGCGGACAGCACCGGGAAACTCATCTGCACCTGCCCGCTGATGGTGTCCACCATGGCCGGGCCGCCGCCCTTGTACGGCACGTGCAGGATCTGCGTCTTCGACACGGACTTGAACAGTTCGGCGGCCATGTGGAACGTGCTGCCCGTGCCGGCGGAACCGAAGCTCAGGTCATTGGCTGGCCGCGCGCGCACATAGGCCAGCAGCTCGCTTACGCTGGCGACCGGCAAGGTGTTGGTCACCGTCAGGACGTGTTGCGAGGTGCCCACGGTGCCAACGGACCGCAGGTCTTTCCGGGTGTCGAACGGCATGTCCTTGAACAGCGCGGGGTTGATCGCCAGCGACATGGTGTTGATTGCCAGCGTGTAGCCGTTGGGTTGGGCGCGCGCCACGGCGGACATGCCGATGTTGCCCGACGCGCCGGCCCGGTTCTCCACGATCACGCTCTGGCCCAGGGCACGGCCCCAGGCGTCTGAAATCAGCCGCGCGGCGATGTCCACGCTGCCACCGGGCGCGAACGGCACGACAAGCGTCACGGCGCGGTCGGGGAACGCCTCGGCGGCCACGGCCGGAAAGGTCCAACAGGATGCGGCGGCAAGGGCCGCGCAGACGGCGCCGGCCACGGGTTTGATCTTCATTCCTGGTCTCCTCGGTTGGCCGCGTGGGTGCGGCTCTCTATCGGTAAGGCCAGTGTATAAGCCGGTTTAATTCTTATAATTGCTGATCAGACTAATTCTTTATTAAATTCAATTTATAAATAGCGATCGCCCGCCCCCCATGGACGCCCTTTCCGATCTCGCCTTTTTCTCGCTGGTGGTCAAGCACGGCAACCTGTCCGCCACCGCCCGCGAACTCGGCCTGACGCCGCCCGCCATCAGCGCGCGGCTGGCCCGGCTGGAACAGCGCCTGGGCGTGCGGCTGCTGAACCGCACCACGCGGCGGGTCAGTGTCACGCAGGAAGGCGAACTGTATCTGGCGGAAGGCGGCCGCATCCTGGCCGACCTGGAGGCCCTGGAACGGTCGGTCTCAAGCGCCCGCGCCCAGCCCCAGGGCCTGCTGCGGCTGAACGCCACGTTCGGTTTCGGGCGCGCGCACATCGTGCCGGCCGTGTCGGATTTCGCGCGCCAATATCCCGACGTGGAAGTCCTGATGCGGCTGACGGACCGGCCGCTGAACCTGATCGAAGAAGGCTTCGATGTGGCCGTGCGTTTCGGCGACCTGCCCGACGCCCGGCTGACCGCGCGCAAGATCGCGTCCAACCGACGGCTGCTCTGCGCCTCGCCGCGTTACCTGGACACTTATGGCGAACCGCGCACGCCGGGCGACCTGCAACGCCACCGCTGCATCGTTGTGCGCGAGAACGACGTGGCCTACGGCACGTGGCGGCTGGAATCCGGCCAGCGCGCCGAAACGGTGAAAGTGCGCGGCCCGGTCAGCTCGAATGACGGTCAAAGCGCGCTGGAATGGGCGCTGGACGGCCACGGCATCGTGATGCGTTCCGAATGGGAGACCGCCGCCTACCTGCGCGCCGGTCGGCTGCGCGAGGTGCTGACGGATTGGCGCACGCCGCCCGCCGACATCCATGCGCTGTACCCCGAGCGCCTGAACCTGCCGGCCAAGACCGTTGCGTTCGTGGAGTTCCTGTCGCAGCGCTTCGCCCGGCATCTGCGGGCACCGGGCGGGCACGACGCCGTGTGGTGACGGCAGGTCGACTCAGATCTCGTCAATGGCCGTGCTGGCCGCCGTGCCCGCCGTCGCCTCGCCCGCGCCGATCGCGTAGCGGTCGCGCGTGGTGACGTAGAAGCTGGCGCCGAAACGCCCCACCGGGAAATAATCCTGCAAGCGCACACGCCAGGTTTCCGTGTCGATCAAACCATCGCGCGCGTGCAGCCAGCGCACCTGACCGATGAAGATCTGGCGGCTGGCGGTTTCCATCGTTTCGTACAACGTGCATTCGAAGGCCACGGGCGCCTGCACGATGCGGGGCGGCTTGACGTGGTGGCTGGGCGCGGCGTCCAGCCCGGCGTGGGCCAGTTCGCTGACGTCCGCCGGCAGGCGGTCGCCGCAGCGATGCATCTTTTCCGCCATGGCCTCGTCGGTCAGGTGCACCACGAACTCCTTGTCGCGGGCGATGTTGCGGGCCGTGTCCTTCAAGCCGCCGTCTTCCAGCCGGTTGATGCTGACCATGACGATGGGCGGGTCCTCGCCCAGCATGTTGAACATGCTGAAGGGCGCGGCGTTGACCACGCCGGTCTCGGACAAGGTGGTGATCAGCGCGATCGGCCGAGGCACGATCAGGCTGGCCATCAGCTTGTAGCGCTGGTATTCGGTGATTGCGTCGAAATCGATTTCCATGTCAGACCAGTCCCAGCATCTGGGCAAGGGTTTGGGCGGGCTGCGGGCGCTCCAGGCTGATGCGCCGCTCCAGGTCCGCAAGGTGGTTGTCATTGATCTTCACGGCCTCGGCCACGTCGCCGCGTTCCATCAGGTCCACGATCAGCACGTGCTCGCCATGTTCGCAGGCGGCGTTGCCCGGGGGCTCGTACAGCGCCACGATCAGCGAGCACCGCGACACCAGCTCGGCCAGGTAGCCATGCAGGATCGCGTTGCCGGACAGTTCGCCCAGACGCACGTGAAAGGCGCTGGCCTGGCGCGCCCAGGCGGGCTGCCCGGCGCGATGCAGCAAGGCGTGCTCGTCACGCAATTGCTTGCGCAGGGACGCGTAGTCGGCCTTGGTGGCCCGCGCCACGGCCAAGGGCACCAGCGCCGCCTCCAACGCGCGGCGCGCCTGGAATATCTGCCGCGTATCTTCGGGCGTGGGCTCGGCCACCACCGCGCCGCGGTTGTGGTGCAAGTCCACCACGTGCTCGTGCGCCAGCCGCTGCAAGGCTTTGCGCGCCACGGAGCGCGACACGCCGAACAGCTCGCAGATCGCGGCCTCGGGCAGTTTCGTGCCCGGCGTCAACCGCTGGCTCATCACGCTTTCATACACGGCTTCGCAGATGCGGCGCTCCATGTCGCTGTCCGGGGCCGCGTCGGCGTGGCCGGCGGCGTCCGGGGCGGCAGTCTGGATGGCGACCTTGGTGCGCGCGGCGGGCTTGGCGCGGGGTTGGGCTGGGCGACGGGTAGGCATGCGGGACTCGGATAGGCGGACGGAGAGAAGGGTCGGAAAGTCGGAAGCTCAGCGCGCGGCGGCCGCGCCGGCCGGCAGGCTGTCCACATGGCGGCAGATCTCGCCCGGCGTCGTGAACCAGATCTCGCCCCGGTCGCGCGCTGCGGCCAGCGGCGCCAGCGCCCGGCGCAAATGCCGCAGGCGGTAAGGCTGCCCGACGATATAGGGATGCAGCGCAATGCCCATCACAAGCGGCTGGCGAGCGGCCTGCGCGCGCATTTCCTCGAACTGGTCAAGGATCATATCGGCAAAATCGCGCGCGTCCATCTTGCGGCCCATGATCATCGGGATGTCGTTGAGTTCCTGCGGATACGGAATGGCCCAGAGGTCGCCCGCGCGGGTGCGCATGCGCATGGGCTGATCGTCGTGGCACCAGTTCAGCGTATAGCGGTAGCCCGCTTCGGCCAACAGGTCGGGCGTGGCGCGGCTTTCCGAAATCCACGGCGACAGCCAGCCCGCGGGCGCCTGGCCGGCGTGCTGGCGGATGCGGTCGCGACAATGCGCCAGCAGCGCGCTTTCTTCATCTTCGGCCAGGCCGCCCTGGCGGTGCGCGTTGCTGTAGCCGTGCCCAATCAGTTCATCGCCGCGCGCCAGGAAGGCGTCGACCAGTTCCGGGCAATGCTCGTACAGCGCGGTGTTGAGCAACACGCCGGCAGGCAGGCGCAATTCGTCGAACAGCTCCAGGCAGCGCCACGCGCCCACCCGGTTGCCGTATTCGCGCCATGCGTAGTTCAGCACGTCGGGATGGGGCGAAGCCGGCCCGAGTTCCGCCCCCAGCCCTTCGCCGAACGCGAAATGCTCGATGTTGAAGCCCAGGTACACGGCCAGGCGCGCGCCGTTCGGCCAGGCGTAGTCCTCCCGGCCGGTGATGGGCTGATAGGCGAAGCGGCCATGGCAAGCCAACGGCTCGGGCGTCCACACGGACGGGTCGCCACGCCCCGGATTAGTGCTTGAAAGCAAGGTTGGATTCATTTTGGTGCAAATCCTGATGCATGATTGTTAACAAAATTCTGGAATTTTTGTAGACAAAACTGAACTCTGACGCGGACAAACCACGCCTGGAGACGCCGCATTCCCCCTCGCGGCGAAGCGATCGCCGCCGCCGGCGGCCGGTTGGGACCAGATGGCATGGATCTTGCATAGGGAAACCAGGCAGCCCTTAACCCCATGCAAGATCCGTTCCACTTTTCCAGGAGTGCCCGATGGTTCCGACCCGCCGTTCCTTTTTGCTTCGCGCCACCGCCGCCGCCCTCTTCACGGCCGGCCTCACCCTGCAACCGGCGCTTGCCGCCGACCCCATCAAGATCGGCCTGATCACGGCGCTGTCCGGCGAGTCGGCGCGAGCGGGCGAAGCGCTGACGCGCGGCATGACGATCGCCATCGACGAGATCAATGCGAAAGGCGGCCTGCTGGGCGGCCGCCAGATCGTGCTGGTGCGGCGTGACGACGAAGGCAACCCCGCCAAGGGCATGGCGGCCGCGCGCGAATTGATCTTCAAGGAAAAGGTCGCCGTGCTGTTCGGCGGCCTGGACACGCCCGTCTCGATGGCGATCGTGCCCATCGTGAACCAGGAAAAAGTGCCGTTCATGGGGCCGTGGGCGGCCGGTACCGCCATCACGCAGAACAAAGGCAACCCGAACTTCGTGTTCCGCGTGTCGGCCATGGACGAGATCGTGGACAGCGCGATGGTCCAGTACGCGCAAAAGACGTTCCAGAGCGCCAAGCCGGGCATGATCCTGGTGAACAACCCGTGGGGCGAATCCAACGAGAAAGGCCTGAACGCCGCGCTGGCCGCGGCCAAGGTCACGCCCGCCGGCGTCGAGAAATTCCAGCCCAACGATCTGGACGTGGTGCCCCAGCTGAGCCGCCTGAAGGCCGAGGGCGCCGATACGCTGTTCCTGGTCGGCAACGTCGGCCCGTCGGCGCAGGTCGTGAAATCGCTGGACCGCATGGGCTGGAAGGTGCCGATCGTGTCGCACTGGGGTCCGGCAGGCGGCCGCTTTACCGAACTGGCCGGCCCCAACGCCAAGAACGTCCATTTCGTGCAGACCTACAGCTTCTTCGGCAAGCAGGGCCCGGTGGGCGACAAGGTGATGCAGGCGCTGAAGGCCAAGTATTCCGACATCAAGGGACCGCAGGACATTACGCCCGCCGTGGGCGTGGCCAACGCCTACGACGGCATGCAGCTGGCCGCGCTGGCGATCGCGGCGGCCGGTTCAACCGATGGCGACGCGGTGCGCCAAGGCTTCTACAAGATCGGCAAATACGACGGCCTGATCAAGACCTATGACCAGCCCTTCACGCCGGCCTCGCACGACGCGCTGCGCGAAGGCGACTACGTGTGGACGCAGTTCATCGACAACCGCATCCTGCCCGTCAAGGGCGCGCAGTAAACGGCTGGTCCACGCGGGAGACGCGCATGTTGTTGATGTCCGCCATCGTCAGCGGCCTGGGTCTGGGAAGCATGTACGGACTGATGGCCCTGGGCTTTTACCTGACCTACGCCGTGTCGGGCACGGTGAACTTCGCCCAGGGCAGTTCCATGATGCTGGGCGCCGTGCTGACCTTTACGTTCGCGCAGACGCTGGGCTGGCCGCTCGCGCCCGCCTTGCTGGCGGCGCTGGCACTGTGCGCGCTATATGGCCTGGTCGTCGAAAGGCTGGCCGTGCGGCCGTTCGCCAGCCGGGGCTCCAACGCCTGGCTGATGTCCACGGTGGCGCTGGGCATCGTGCTGGACAACGTCGTGATGTTCACCTTCGGCAAAGAGCCGCGCAGCCTGCCCTCGCCCCTGGCGCAGGCGCCGCTTGAAATCGGCGGACTGGGCCTGGGTGTCTACCCGCTGCAATTGCTGATCCCGCTGGTCGGGCTGGTGCTGGCGGCGGCGCTGCACACGCTGTCGCGCCGCACGCGCTGGGGCGTGGCGCTGCTGGCTGTCGTGCAGAACCCCGGCGCGGCGCGGCTGATGGGGATTCCCGTGCGCCGGGCCATCATGGCGGCGTTCGCCGTGTCCACGCTGTTCGCCGGCGTGGCGGGCGCGCTGGTCGCCCCGCTGTTTAACGTGCAGGCCGATATGGGCACGCTCTTCGGTCTGAAAGCCTTTGTCGTCGCGATCCTGGGCGGCATCACGAGCGCCTGGGGCGTGATGATCGCGGGCCTGCTGTTCGGCGTGGTCGAAGCGCTGATCACCGTGGCACTGGGCTCCGGATACACCCAGATCATCAGCTTCACGCTGGTGATCGTCATGTTGGCCGTGCGTCCCAACGGATTGTTCGGCCGCGCCGATATCAGGAAGGTCTGATGAATAAGCGACTTGCACCCTGCTGGCTGCCGCTGGCGCTCTACGCCCTGCTGGCCGCGGCCGGCCTGGCCCTGGCGGCCACCGTCAACGGCTACTACGTGTTCGTGCTGGGCAACGTGGCGCTGCTGGCGCTGGCCGGCATCGGACTGAACGTGCTGCTGGGGCTGACCGGGCAGATGTCGTTCGGCCATGCGGGCTTCTACGCCATCGGCGCGTACACCGTCGCCATCCTGACCGGCCAGGCCGGCTGGAGCTTCTGGCTGGCCTGGCCGGCGGCGGCGCTTGTCGCCGGCGCGTTCGGCCTGTTGCTGGCCGTGCCCGCGCTGCGCGTGAAAGGCCCTTACCTGGCGATGATCACCATCGCCTTCGGCTTCATCGTGGAGCATGCGCTGATCGAAGGCGGCGACATCACCGGCGGCCAGAACGGGCTGATGGGGATCGTGCAGCCGTCGCTTGCCGGCATCGGCGGGGACCGCGGCGTGGCCATGCTGGCCATCGTGTCGGTGTTCGTGGCGTTGGCGGCCTACGCGCTGCTGTCGCGCGGCACCTGGGGCGCGGCGATGCGCGCGGTCAAGGATAGTGAGACGGCCAGCGAGTCCATCGGGATCAATCCGCTGGCAGTCAAGGCCGTGGCCTTCATGGTGTCGGCGGCGGTGGTGGGCCTGGCGGGTGGGCTCTACGCGCCGCAGGCCGGCATGATCACGCCGCACAACTTCAACTTCATGCAGTCGATCCTGTTCGTGCTGGCGGTGACGCTGGGCGGCGCGGGTTCGCTCGCCGGGCCCTTGCTGGGCGCGGTCGTCGTCGGGCTGCTGCCGGAATTGTTGTCCAGCCTGGAGGAATACCGCCTGCTGTTCTTTGGCGCCTTCCTGCTGGTGGTGCTGTGGGCCGCGCCGGACGGCGTGGCCGGGCTGCTGTCACGTTGGCGCCTCAACGCGACGGGCTATCCGCTGACGCCGCGCCAGGGCGGCGCAATGCCCGCGGCCGGCCGCCCCCGGCGCGTATTGCGGGCCGAGGCGCTGACCATGACGTTCGGCGGCGTGCGCGCCGTGCAATCGGTGTCATTCACCGTGCCCCCGGCCGCCGTCACGGCGTTGATCGGGCCGAACGGTGCCGGCAAATCCACCGTCATCAACATGCTCAGCGGCTACTACCAGCCCACCAGCGGCGCGGTGGCGCTGGGCGACGCGCCGCTGGCCGCATTGCCCGCCTACCGCGTGGCGCGCAGCGGCATCGGCCGCACCTACCAGACCTCGCAGCTGTTCGACACGCTAAGCGTGGAAGACAACGTGGCGCTGGGCATGGTGCGCGGCCGGCTGGGCGGGCTGCTGGCATCGCGCCGCTACCGGGCGTCCGACGTGCGCGAACGGGCCCGCGCCCTGCTGGCGTTTTGCGGCTACGAGGGCGCGTTGGACGTGCCCGCCGCCGACCTGCCGCACGTTGACCGGCGCCTGGTGGAGATCGCCCGCGCGCTGGCTACCGATGCCGACACCCTGTTGATGGACGAACCCGCCGCAGGCCTGTCGCGCGAAGACAAGACGCGGCTGGCCAGCCTGCTGCGGCGCATCGCCGAGGCCGGCGCGGGCGTGCTGCTGGTCGAACACGACATGGCGCTGGTGATGGGGGTGTCGGACCACATCGTCGCCATCGACGCCGGCCGCGAACTGGCGCAGGGAAACCCTGCCCAGATCCAGCAATCGCCCGCCGTGCGCCAGGCCTATCTGGGCGACGAAGCCGCGCGCCGCGCGCCCGCCGCGCGGCAACGGCCCCCAGGCGCCCCCATCGCGCCGGAAGTGCTGGGCGTGGGCAACCTGGTCACCGGCTACGGCGCCAACCCCGTGCTGCACGGCATCGACCTGCAAGTGCGACAGGGCGAGATGGTGGCCCTGTTGGGCGCCAACGGCGCGGGCAAGTCGACCTTGATGCGCACGCTGGCCGGTCTGCACCGGCCCGCGCAAGGCGGCATGCATCTGCAAGGGCAAGAGCTGAACAACCTGGCCGCCGACCGCATCGTGGCACGCGGCCTGGTGCTGGTGCCCGAAGGCCGCCAGGTCTTCCCGGGCCTGAGCGTGCTGGACAACATCCGGCTGGGCGCCTTCCTGCATCCCCAGGACCGCGAGGCGCGCGTCGAAGAGATGCTGACGCGCTTCCCGCGCCTGCGCGAACGCCTGCATCAACGCGCCGGCCTCTTGTCCGGCGGCGAACAGCAGATGCTGGCGATTGCGCGCGGCCTGATGTCGAAACCCGTGATCCTGCTGCTGGATGAACCGTCGCTCGGCCTGGCGCCCAAGATCATCGACGAATTGTTCGATGCGCTGGACCGCCTGCGCGCGGAGTCCATGACGATCCTGCTGGTGGACCAGATGGCTGCGCTGGCGCTGTCGCTGGCAGACCGCGCCTATGTGCTGGAGTCCGGCCGCGTCGCCGCGCAAGGCACGGCCGCGGAGATCGCGCGGGACGGCGCGCTGGCCCGCGCCTACCTGGGCGCGTAGCGGCGCGGGCAGTCCCCCGGGGACCGCGCCCCCTCGGCCGGCGGACGCTATTCGGCGTCCGCCTCCAACCGCGCGCCGGCGCGCACAATGCCGCAGCGCTTGTGTGCGCGCATCACCACGCCGACTTCACTGTTCAGCACGCCATCCAGTTCACCCAGCCGGCGCGTCACCACGTCCCACAGATGCAGGCTGTCGCGGCACAGCACGTGCCAGAACAGCTGCGACGCGCCGCTGGTGCCGAACAGGCATCGCGTGTTGGGGTCCAGCGCCAGATGCGCGGCCAGCGCATCCACCGCCTGCGGCCGCACCTGCACCGAAATCACGGCCTCTACCGGAAACCCCACCAAGGCCGGCTCCACTTCCACGCGGAAGCTCAGCGCGCGCCGCTCGACCAGATGCTGCAACAGACGCTGCGCCGTGGGTTCGCTGACGCTGGCGTGCTCGGCCAGCTCGGCCAGGCTTGCCCGCCCGTCGCGCATCAGATGGGCGACCATGCGTTGTTCGGGTTCCGTCAACGCCGCCGGCGGCTGTGCGTGCGGCGCTTCCGGGGCAGCGTCCGGCTCGGCCTGGATCCGCCATTGTCCCGCGCGGCGGAACGGCCGCAGCACCAGCCGCGCCTCCACATGCTCAACCCCGTCTATCGACGGCAACACGCGCGTGACCACGTCCGGCATGTCGGCCGCGTCCGCCAGCGTCAGTTCCGCCATCAGGTCCGCGGTGCCGGCCAAGGTGACGACCAGTTGGCTGATGTCCAGCCGCGCCAATTGGTCCGCCACGTCCGGCACGCGACCCGACCGGCAGCGCACCCAGGCGTGCAGCACCACGCCCTGTCCCATGGCCAGCGGATCGGGTTCGGCGATGACCCGCAGCGCGTCGGCGTCCATCAGGCGGCGAAGCCGGCGCGCCACGGTCCGCTCGGCGATGCCGGTGGCCGCGCCCAGTTCGCGCCAGGACGCGCGGGGATCCGACTGCAGGGCAATCAGACAGGCCAGATCGGTGTCATCGAGCGCTGGCATTAGGGGCTTACCCTTACTTGACGTGACCATATTCATTAATCTAACGTTCGCGCATTGATAAAAACATAAAATTAAACGGTCTTTTTGACCAAAAATAAATTCTTATTTTGAGGACGTCATGAGCACCCCATCCGCGACCTTGCGCAGCAAGCAAGGAGCAAGCGCCGCGCAAGCCAGCGCTGCGCCGGTATCCCGCGCCCGCACCATCCTGGCCGGTAGTGTAGGCAATGCCGTCGAATGGTTCGATTGGACCATCTACGCCTCCTTCGCCATCTTCTTCTCCAGCCAGTTCTTCCCGCCCGGAAACGAAACCACTGCGCTACTGGCCACCTTCGGCATCTTCGCCGTGGGCTTCTTCATGCGCCCGGTGGGCGGTTGGGTGCTGGGCATCTTCTCCGACCGCTACGGCCGCAAAGCCGCACTCGGCCTGACGATCCTGATGATGGCGGGCGGTTCGCTCATCATCGCCATCACCCCCACCTACGCCACGATCGGCATTGCCGCTCCGCTGCTGCTGACTGGCGCGCGCCTGTTGCAAGGCTTGTCGCTGGGCGGAGAGTATGCCTCGGCCACGACCTTCCTGGCTGAAATGGCGCCGCCCGAAAAGCGCGGCTTCTATTCCAGCTTCGTCTTCTTCAGCGCCGCCGTCGGCATCCTGGCCGCCTCCGCCGTGGGCTGGATCCTGACCTCGACGCTGACCAAAGCGGACATGGCGTCGTGGGGCTGGCGCATTCCCTTCCTGCTGGGTGCGCTGGGCGGCCTGGCCGGCATGTGGATCCGTCGCGCCATCCCGGAAACCGAAGCCTTCTCGCACGCCAAGAAGGCCGGCGTTGAAAAGCAGCCGCTGCGCACGCTGCTGCGCGACCACCCGCGCGAAGTGCTGCGCATCGTGGGCTTCTCTGTCCTGACCACGTTCGCGTTCTACATCTTCGTGGCCTACGTCCCGACTTACGCCATCCGCCAGGTGGGCGCCGACCCCAAGACCGCGTTCGCCGCCAACACCGTCGCGCTGATCGTGTTCATGCTGGTGCAGCCGCTGTTCGGCATCTTGTCCGACCGCATTGGCCGCAAGCCGCAGCTGATCTTCTTCGCCACCGGCTACCTGGTGTTCTTCTATCCGTTGATGACGACGTTGGGTCCGTCTTTCGGTTCGATCCTGGCAGTGGAACTGTTCGGCCTGGTGCTGTATGCCATGTACACGGCCATTGCACCGGCCATCATGTCCGAGCAATTCCCCACCAGCGTGCGCGCCGTCGGTATCGGCACGCCCTACAACCTGGTCGTCGCGCTGCTGGGCGGCACCACGCCCTACCTGCTGACCTGGCTGCAAAGCAAGGGGATGGAGCGCTGGTTCTTCTACTACGTGCTGGCAGGCGCCGTGATCACACTGATCACCTTCATCCGCATGCCCGAAACCAAGGGCCAGACGCTGAAGTAGTGCCCCAGCGCCCCGTGCAGACGCTTTCCGGCTCACCAAGGGCCGGAGAGCTTTTTCTTTTTCCATGAGATCCATGCCAGAACACGCCCACACCGATCTGCATTTCCGCGACGCCCGCGAACTCGCCCGCGCCATCCGTCAACGCGAACTGAGCTCCCGCCAGGTCACGTCGCACTTCCTGGACCGCATTGGCCGCGCCCCGACGCTTGCCGCCTTCAGTGAAGTCACGGCCGAACGCGCCCTGGCGCAGGCCGATGCCGCGGACCGCCTGCAAGACGCCGGCATCCTGATGGGCCCGCTGCATGGCGTGCCGGTGGCGGTGAAGGACAGCATCCAGTGGCAGGGCACGCCCGCCACCGGCGGCTCGCAGACCCGCCAAGGCGTTATCAGCGGCGAGACCTCCGCCGCGGTGCATACGCTGGCCGCGCAAGGCATGGTGATCCTGGGCAAGACCCGCATGACCGAATACGCGTTCGGGCTGTCGGGCCAGAACCCGACCCAAGGCACGGCGCGCAATCCCTGGGACGCCCGCGTCGCGCGCGCGCCGGGCGGATCCTCCAGCGGTTCGGGCGTGGCGGTGGCGGCCGGGCTGGCGCCGATCGCGCTGGGCGGGGACACCGGCGGCTCGGTGCGCGCCCCGGCGGCGCTGAACGGCGTGGTGGGCTACAAGCCCTCCTCCGGCATGATCAGCCGCGCCGGCTGCCTGCCACTGTCGGACACGCTGGACGTGCTGGGCCCCCTTGCCCGCACTGTGGCGGACGCGCGCTTGTTGACGCAGTTGCTGGCCGGCCCGGACGTGGACGACGCCGCTACCTTGGCATTGCCCGCCGCCTGCTTCACCGCGCTGCGGCACCCCGTCACCCGCCGCCCGGGCGCGGTGGCCGTGTTGGCTCCCCAGGCCTGGCCCGCGCCGCTGACCGATGCCGGCCTGCGCATCTGGCATCAAGCGCAAGCGCGTCTGGAACAGGCCGGCCTCGCGCCTGCCGCCTGGCACCCGCCCGCCGCGCTGTCGTTTGCACGCATGGCGGACGACAACTCGGTGGTGCTGGCCTACGAGGCCTACCGCTATTACGGCGCGCTGGCGGAAAACCCCGCGGCGCCCCTGTGGGAAATCGTGCGCACGCGCATTGCGGCGGGCGGCCGGATATCGCAGGCCGACTACGAGGCCGCGCTGCGGCGGCGCCAGGCCGACATGGCGGCGTTCGCCAGCGCCATGCATGGCATCGACGCCTTGCTGATGCCCGCCTGCGACCAGACCGCGCAAGCGCTGGACCCTGAAGACGTCCGCCACGTCGGATTGGGAAAGCTGTTGCGCCCCGCCAACTTCCTGGGCGCGGCCGCGATTTCGCTGCCCGCGGGTTTCGATGACGAGGGCATGCCCATCGCCGTCCAATTGCTGGCGCCCGCCGGTAACGACGCCGCCATGCTGGATTGCGCCGCATTGCTGGAACCCGTGCTGTTGCCTGCGCCGCGCGTGCCGGACCTGTCTTCCTGGGGACTGTAGCGCTTGACGCGAAAGCCGTCCGACCCGGCGCAGGATGGGTGCAACGCAAGACGGCCCCGCATTCCGGAACAGACGTTCAACGCGCGCAAAAGCAAAAAGCCCCTGCAAAAATCTTGCAGGGGCTTTTTCGTGAAGAACCGCTTTACAGCGCCTTCTTCAGGTCCTGGACCTTGTCCGTGGCTTCCCACGAGAATTCCGGCTCGGAACGACCGAAGTGGCCGTAGGCGGCGGTCTTCGCGTAGATCGGGCGCAGCAGGTCCAGCATGTTCACGATCCCCTTCGGACGCAGGTCGAAGTGCTCGCGCACCAGCTTGGCGATCTCGTGGTCGGGGATGACGCCGGTACCTTCGGTGTAGACGGTGATATTGATCGGTTCGGCCACGCCGATGGCGTAGCTGACCTGCACCTGGCACTGGCGCGCCAGGCCGGCGGCCACGATGTTCTTGGCCACGTAGCGCGCGGCATAGGCGGCCGAACGGTCAACCTTGGACGGATCCTTGCCCGAGAACGCGCCGCCGCCGTGGGGGCATGCGCCGCCGTAGGTGTCGACGATGATCTTGCGGCCGGTCAGGCCGCAATCGCCTTGCGGGCCGCCGATGACGAAGCGGCCGGTCGGGTTGACCAGGAACTTCGTGTTCGGCGTGATCAGGCCTTCAGGGAAGCTCGGCTTGATGATGTCTTCGATGACGGCTTCGCGGATGGTCTCTTGCGTGACTTCCGGCGCGTGCTGCGTCGACAGCACCACGGTGTCGACTTCGGCCGGACGGCCATCGATGTAGCGGAACGTCACTTGCGACTTGGCGTCCGGGCGCAACCACGGCAGGCGGCCGTCCTTGCGCAGTTCGCTCTGGCGCTGCACCAGGCGGTGCGCGTACCAGATCGGGGCCGGCATCAGGTCGGGCGTTTCATCGCACGCGTAGCCGAACATCAGGCCCTGGTCGCCCGCGCCCTGGTTCAGATAGTCTTCCGAGCTGCGGTCCACGCCTTGGGCGATGTCGGGCGATTGCTTGTCATAAGCAACCAGCACGGCGCAACCCTTGTAGTCGATGCCGTACTCGGTGTTGTCGTACCCGATGCGGCGGATAGTGTCCCGCGCGACCTGGATGTAGTCGACGTTGGCGGTCGTGGTGATTTCACCGGCCAGGACGACCAGGCCCGTGTTGCACAGCGTTTCGGCTGCGACACGCGCGTTGGGGTCCTGCGTGAAGATGGCGTCCAGGATCGAATCGGAAATCTGGTCGGCAACCTTGTCGGGATGCCCTTCGGAGACGGATTCGGAAGTGAAGAGGAAATCGTTATTGGCCACAGATGCGTCCTTAGTGTCCGGCTTTGCCGGCGCATAGGTTCACGAGGCGCGTTGCACCCCGGACTGCATGGCTTACGCTAATCTGGGCGCGACGCTTTAGCGGATTCAGCAAAGGCCGCGCATGGCGCCGCACCCCTGCCGTCGCCCCGCAAGTTGTCGGTTAACTCGGCGACTGAGCGCATTTTAAGCGAAAATGCCGTTCTTATGCTCACGCCCGGGGTGTAACCCTATTCCCCGAAGCCCGGCATCCCCCCGGCATGACCGTGCCCGTCCTTACCCATCCGCCGAATGCTGCTTGCCCTGTTCAGACTCTTCGCCGCCTTGCCGCTACCCGTCGCGCACGCCATCGGGCGCTTGGCCGGGCTTGCCGTGTACGCCTGGCCCGGCAAGTACCGGCGCCGGCTGCAGGCCAACGCGGCCCAGGCCGGCTACCCCGGCGCGGCGTTCGCCCGCCAGGCCGCCGCCGAGACCGGCGCCATGATCCTGGAGAATCCGCGCGTCTGGTTCAAGAATGAGCAAAGCCTGGCGCAGGTGGTGTCCGACGACAATGACATCGTCACCGCCGCCCGCGCCGAAAATCGCGGCATCCTGTTCCTGACGCCCCACCTGGGCTGCTTCGAGATCACCGCGCGCTACCTGGCCCGCCAGATGCCGATGACAGTGATGTTCCGCCCCCCGCGCAAGGACATCCTGGCCCCGCTGCTGGAAACCGCGCGCAACAGTTCCGCCGTCAACGCCGTGCCGGCCACCATGCAAGGCGTGCGCGAGTTCGTGCGCGCCCTGCGCCGCGGCGAATCCGTGGGCATGCTGCCCGACCAGGCGCCCAGCGTCGGCGACGGCGTGTGGGTCCCGTTCTTCGGACGCCTGGCCTACACCATGACACTGCCCAGCAAGCTTGCCTCGCAAACGAATGTCCCCATCATCCTGACCGCCGGCGAACGGCTGCCCCGCGGCCGCGGCTGGCGCATCCACTACGTACGGGTGCCGGAACCCCTGCCCGCTGACCCCGAAGCCCAAGCGGCCCTGATCAATGCCTCGATGGAAACGCTGATCCGCCGCTGCCCCCAGCAATATCTCTGGAGCTACAACCGCTACAAGACCCCGCGCGGCGCCCCGCCTGCGCCCGACGCCGGCACGGCCCCACCGGCCGCTTCCTGAAAGCGGCCGCCCGTCCCGAGTAGCCCGGTCTTATCCCTACCGCCATGAACGATTCAAAAACGCGCACGCTGGTCACCCTATTGAAATGGTTCGGCCGCATCAAGCCGTCGACACGCCAGCGCATCGGTGCCGTGCTGGGCTGGCTGGCCCCCCGGCTGGCGCGGTCCCGCGCGCACATCGTGCGGCGCAACCTTGCGCTGTGCTTCCCCGACCAGCCCGAGTCCGTGCGCGAGCAATGGCTCGCCGACCACTTCCGGGCGCTGGCGCAATCCATCGTCGACCGTGGCGTGCTTTGGTACGGCACGCCCGAGGCCGTCAAGGAACTGGTCACGCAGACCGGCGCCGATCGCATCAACGAACTGATCGCGCAAGGCCGCCCCGTGATCCTGCTGGCGCCGCATTTCATTGCGCTGGACGCGGCGGCGACCCGGCTGACGCTGGAGATTCCCAGCGCGGCCACCATGTACACCCCGCAAAGCGACCCACACATCGACGCGGTCGTGGCAACGGGCCGCGCCCGCTTCAACGAGGTCTTCCTGGTCAGCCGCAAGGACGGCGTGCGCGACCTGATCCGCCATCTGCGCGCGCCGCGCCCGGTCTATTACCTGCCCGATATGGATTTCGGCCGCCAGGGCTCGGTCTTCGTACCGTTCTTCGGCGTGCCGGCCGCCACGCTGGTCGCCACCGCCCAACTGGCCCAGAAGTGGAACGCCGCCGTGCTGCCGGTCGTCGGTTTCTGGAACCCCGACACTGGCCGCTACCACGTGGACGTGCTGCCCGCGCTGGCCGACTTCCCGGGCGAGGAATCGCTGGAAGCCGCCACCGCCCGCCTGAACCGCGAACTGGAATCCTGGGTGCGCCGCTGCCCCAGCCAGTACTACTGGGTGCACCGCCGCTTCAAGACCCGCCCCCCGGGCGAACCGAAAGTCTATTGAGCCCCGCCCGGGCTGCCCGCGCCCCAATAATGGGCGATAATCCAGGGATGAACTGGAACTTCACCAAAATGCATGGCGCGGGCAACGACTTCGTCGTGCTCGACGGGGTCCGCCAGACCATCGACATGACGCCCGAACGGGCGCGCGCCTTGGGCGACCGCCACTTCGGCATTGGCGCCGACCAGATCCTGCTGGTCGAACGCGCCACGCGGCCGGACGCCGATTTCCGCTATCGCATTTTCAATTCCGACGGCAGCGAGGTCGAACACTGCGGCAACGGCGCCCGCTGTTTCGTGCGTTTCGTGCACGAACAGGGCTTGTCCGACCGCAATCCGCTGCGCGCCGAAATCGCCACCGGCATTCTCGTCCTGGACGAAGGCGACGACGAACAAGTCACGGTGGAAATGGGCAGCACCCGTTTCGATCCCGCCGCCCTGCCCTTCGACACCGCCGGCCTGGCGTCGCAACGCCAAGGCGAAGACACCCTCTGGGAACTGGAACTCGACACGCCCGCCGGCGTGCCGGCCAAGGTGCTGCTGTCGGCCGTGGCCATCTCCAACCCGCACGCCGTGCAGGTGGTCGACAACGTCGACACCGCCCCCGTCGCCGTGCAGGGCCCGCTGATCGAAACCCATCCGCGCTTTGCGCGCCGGGTCAACGCGGGTTTCATGCAAGTGGTCGACCGGCACAACATCCGCCTGCGCGTGTTTGAACGCGGCGC
>NZ_JABBJN010000033.1 GCF_012928505.1 Achromobacter sp. Bel
CGTCGTTGCTGCGACTGCGTCCGATGCTGGATGCCATGTATCCGCCTCGGGCGGCCATCTTTTCCCCGCCCGACGACACCATCGTGTGCCGCTGCGAAGAACTGACGGCAGGCGATATCCGCAAGGCGGCCGCCATCGGCCAGCCCGGACCCAATCAGATCAAGTCCTACACGCGTGCCGGCATGGGCCCATGCCAGGGCCGCCAGTGCGGCTACACGATCGCGCATATTCTCGCGGCGGAACAGAAGCGGCCGGTGGCGGAAGTGGGGTTCTACCGCATCCGCCCGCCGCTCAAACCGTTGACGCTGGGGGAACTGGCGTCGCTCGACATCGAGGAAACGCAACCATGAGCACGCGCACTTGCGATGTGATCGTGATCGGCGGCGGCCTGCACGGCCTGTCGGCAGCGTTGCAGATGGCGCGCCAAGGCAAGCGGGTGGTGGTGATCGAACGCCATTGGGTCGGCCGGCACGCCTCGGGCGCCACGGCGGCCGGCGTGCGCACGCTGAACCGGGACCTGGGCGAACTGGACCTGTCATTGGAGGCGATGGACATGTGGCACGACATGGCGTCGCTGGTCGGCGACGACTGCGGCTTTCATGCCAACGGGCAGATCTGCGTGGCGGAAACGCCTGCCGCGCTGGCCGCGCTGCAGACCCGCGTCGACGGGCTGCGCGCCAGCGGCTACACCCACGAAGAACTGATCGGCCCCGATGAACTGCGGCAGTTGTTGCCGGAACTCAGCCACCATTGCCTGGGCGCGTCGATCGCGCGGCGCGACGGCGCGGCGGATCCGCACCGCGCATTGCGCGCGTTCCGCCACAGCGCCGAAGCCGCGGGCGTGGCCATCATCGAACACTGCGGCGTGACCGGGCTGGCGCGCGCCGGGCAGGATTGGCGCGCGCAGACCGACGCCGGCGATTGGACCGCGCCGTATGTGGTCAACACGGCCGGCGCCTGGTCCGCGCGCGTCGCGGCCATGGTGGGCGACGACATCCCGCTGGCGACCAAGTCGTCCATGATGATGGTCAGCGAGCGCCTGCGCCCCTTCATCAAACCCGTGGTGGCCATCATGGGCCGATCGCTGTCGTTCAAGCAATCCGACCAGGGCACCCTGGTGATCGGAGGCGGCCTGCAAGGCATCCCCGACCTGGACCGCGAAACCTCCACGGCGCGCATGCAGGTGCTGGCCAAGGGCGCCCATGCCGCCACCGATCTGTTTCCGGCCGTGCGCGATATCCGCATCGTGCGAGTGTGGGCGGGCCTGGAAGCGAAAACGGCCGATATGTTGCCCATCGTCGGCCCGTCGCCCAACGCGCCGGGCGTATTCCATGCGTTCGGCTTCTCGGGCCATGGATTCGAGCTGGTGCCGGTGGTCGGCGCCGCGCTGACCGACCTGGTGGTTCATGGAAAAACCGACCGCGCCATCGGCAACCTGCAAGCGCAGCGTCTGATGCGGGGCAAGGGCGCCGCGCCGTCCGCACCGGAGCACGCATCATGATGCGCTACGCCATCAAGCGCCTGCTGCTGGCCATTCCGACGCTGTTGGCCATGTTGACGGCGGTCTTCATCCTGGTGCGGCTGGTGCCGGGGGACCCTGCCGCGGTGATGCTGGGCGACCAGGCCAGCGCCGAAGCCCTGGCGGCCTTGCGCCTGCGTCTGGGACTGGATCTGCCCACGCACGTGCAGTACCTGCGCTTTCTGGGTGACATGCTGACGGGCAACTTCGGCGTGTCCATGGCCAGCGGCCGAACCGTGCTGCAGGAAGTGTCGCTGGTGCTGCCATGGACGCTGCAGCTCACGGCGGCGGCCATCGTGATCGGCGTGGCGTTCGGCTTGCCCATGGGTATCTGGGCCGCGCTGCGCCGCAACGCCTGGCCGGATTACCTGGGCCGCCTGCTGTCGCTCACCGGCTTGTCCTTTCCGGCTTTCGTGTCCGCCATCCTGATGCTGCTGGTGTTCGCCATCCAGTTGCGCTGGTTTCCCGTCATCGGCGCGGTCGGCGCGGGCGACTGGACGACGCAATTGCGCGGCCTGGCGCTGCCCGCCTTCAACCTGGGCCTGATCATGATGGCGTACGTGATGCGCGTCACGCGTTCATCGATGCTGGGAGTGATGGGCGAAGACTACGTGCGTACCGCAAGGGCCAAAGGCGTTCGGCCGATGCGCCTGATCGTGCGCCATGGGCTGCGCAACGCGCTCATTCCGATCGTGACCGTGGTGGGCCTGTACTTCGGGACGCTGATCGGCAACTCGGTGCTGACCGAGATCGTGTTCAACCGGCCGGGCCTGGGCAAGCTGATCCTGGGCGCGCTCAACAGCCGCGACTACACGCTGCTGCAGGGGCTGATGGTGGTATTCGCGTCGTGTGTGATCGTCGTCAATCTGCTGACCGACCTGGTGTACGGGCTGGTCGATCCAAGGGTGAAATACAAATGAGCGCTGTCGCCGCCATTCCGTCGTCCCGCCCCAATGCCTTGTGGCAGGCGTTGTCCAAGAACCGGCTGTCGTGGATCGGCATCGGGCTGCTGCTCGTGATCGTGCTGGCCGCCGTGTTCGCGCCGTGGCTGGCGCCACACGATCCGTTGCAACAGAACATCGCCTATCGGCTGGAGCCGCCATCGGCGGAGTTCTGGCTGGGCACCGACAGCTACGGGCGCGACGTGCTGTCGCGCCTGGTCTACGGCGCGCGCGTGTCGCTGCTGGTGGGCTTTGTCGCCATCCTGATCGCCATGTGCATCGGCTCGGCGCTGGGCATTCTGGCGGGTTATCTGGGCGGCCTGGTCGATCAGCTCATCATGGGCCTGGTCGACGTCCTGCTGTCGTTTCCCACCTTGCTGCTGGGCTTGATGGTCGCCGCCATGCTGGGCGCCAGCCTGGAAAACCTGATCATCGCCATCGCCATCACCGAAATCGCGCCGTTCGTGCGGGTGGCGCGCGCGCCCACCATCGCCCTGAAACAACGCGATTTCGTGGAAGCGGGCAGGGCGCTGGGCTATGGCCCGTTGCGGCTGATGGGCGTGCATATCCTGCCCAACATGGTGTCGGACGTGGTGGTGCTGGGGTCGCTGTGGATGGCGTCGGCCATTCGCACCGAGGCGTCGCTGAGCTTTATCGGCCTGGGCGTGCCGCCGCCCGCGGCGACGTGGGGCAGCATGATTCGCGAAGGGTTCGAGAACATCCTGGATGCCTGGTGGCTGACGGTGTTCCCCAGCGTGGCGATCCTGTTGACCGTCCTGGCGCTGAATCTGCTGGGCGATGCCCTGCGCGACGCCATTGATCCCAAGTTGCGTTCGGAGCGCTCATGAACCCTCAACCGAACAGCCTGTCAGGCTCCCAGGCTCCCGTGCTGGAGCTGCGCGACCTGCGCACGGAGTTCCGCGTGGGCGGCGGCTGGCATGCCGCTGTGCGCGACGTGTCGCTGCAAGTGGGGCGCAACGAAACGCTGGCGGTCGTCGGCGAATCCGGTAGCGGCAAGAGCGTGACGGCCTTGTCGGTGTTGCGCCTGCTGCCGGAGGCGGGGGCCCGCCACGGTGGCGGGCAGATCCTGCTGGATGGCGCCGATCTGGCGGCGCTATCCGAAAAGCAGATGATGGCACTGCGGGGCGAATCCATCGCCATGATCTTCCAGGAGCCGATGACGTCGCTGAACCCCACGATGACCGTGGGCGACCAGATCGCCGAGGCCATCCGCCAGCATCGCCGGCTGCCGTGGAAAGAGGCGCGCCGGCTGGCGCTGGCCGTGCTGGAGGAAGTGAAGATTCCGGCGGCCGCCAAGCGTTTCGGCGACTACCCGCACCAGTTCTCGGGGGGCATGCGCCAGCGCGTCATGATCGCGATGGCCTTGGCGTGCAAACCCCGGGTACTGCTGGCCGACGAGCCGACCACTGCCCTGGATGTCACGATCCAGGCGCAGATCCTCACGCTGCTGTCGGATCTGAAGGCCGCGCACGGCATGGCGGTGCTGTTCATCACGCACAACCTGGGCGTGGTCGCGCAGATTGCCGACCGCGTCGCGGTCATGTACGCCGGCGAGGTCGTCGAGACCGCCGACGTGCAGACGCTTTTTGCACGGCCCACGCACCCGTACACCGAAGCGCTGCTGCGCGCGATGCCGCGCGTGGACGCCGATAGCGCGGTGCTGGAATCCATTCCGGGCGGGGTGCCGGCCATCACCGCCATGCCCAAAGGCTGTGCCTTCGCGCCGCGCTGCCGCCTAAAGGAGGCGCGGTGCGAAGCCGAACGGCCAGCGCTGACCCGTATCGGCCCGTCTCACGAGGTGCGCTGCGTGGTGCGCGCCGAACCGCTTGGGGGCAAGGCATGAGCGATCTTCTGCAAGTCCGCAACCTGGTCAAGCGCTTTGAAAGCGGCGGCGGTTGGCTGGGTGGCGAAAAACAGGTGGTGCGGGCGGTGAACGACGTGTCGTTCAGCGTCGCGCGGGGCCAATCGCTGGGGTTGGTCGGGGAGTCCGGCTGCGGAAAATCGACCGTGGCGCGCACCTTGCTGCGGCTGATCGAACCGGACGAGGGCAGCATCGTCTTCGACGGGGTGGACATCCGGCAGGCCGGCGCCTCCGCCCTGCGCGCATTGCGCCGCCGCATCCAGATCGTGTTCCAGGATCCCTATGCGTCGCTCAATCCGCGGCGCACCGTGCGCCAGGCGCTGTCGGAGCCGCTGTTCGTCCACAAGCTGGGCAATGCGGCGCAAATCGCCGCCAAGGTGGAGCAGGCCGTTGGCGAAGTGGGCCTGCCGGTGTCGGCGCTGGACCGCTTTCCGCACGAGTTTTCGGGCGGGCAGCGCCAGCGCATCGGCATCGCCCGCGCATTGGTGCTGGACCCGGAATTGATCGTGGCCGATGAGCCCGTGTCGGCGCTGGACGTGTCGGTCCAGGCGCAGATCCTGCAACTGATGGAACGCCTGAAGCGCGACCGCGGTCTGTCGTTCGTGTTCGTCTCGCACGATCTGGGCGTGGTGCGCCACTTTTGCGACACGGTCAGCGTGATGTACCTGGGCCGCATCATCGAACACGGGCCCACGTCGCAGGTGCTTGACCGTCCCTTGCATCCGTACAGCCGGGTCCTGCGGGATTCGTCGCCCGTGCCGGACCCGGCGGCGCGCATCCGATTGCTGAAGATCGAAGGCGAAATCCCCGCGCCCACGCACTTGCCGCCGGGTTGCACGTTCCATCCTCGCTGCGCCCGCGTCCAGGCGGATTGCGCCAAGCGGGTGCCCGCGCTGGAATCGTTGGGCGGCGGCCGGTCGGCGGCCTGTTTCCATCCGCTGGTCGAGGATGCCCCGGCCATGGTCCAGGCCTGAACTCAGGTTGAAGGGCAGGTCAACGGCCGGGCCGGCATTCAGGTCCAAACCGTGGCCGCAAGCCGGCGTCAGCCCGCGATGCGTCGCTTGCTGCTGTCGCGCACGACCAGTTCGGGCGCCAGCCGCAGGCTGTCCGGCTGGCCGCCTGCCAGCTTCTGCAGCAGCAGTTCCAGGCCCAGCCGTCCCATCTGGTGCATGGGCGAATGGATCGTCGTCAGGCCGATAGGCAGCGCGCCCGCAAGCGGCGTGTCGTTGTAGCCGACGATGGCGACGTCGCGCCCGGCTTCCAGGCCCTGGTCGCGGGCGGCGCCCATGACGCCTACGGCCAGGAAGTCGTTGACGGCGAAGATCGCGGTGGGGCGGTCGGCGGGCGACAGCAGCCGGGCGCCGATGTCGCGGCCGGCGTCGGTGTCGAACGGGCTTTCGATGCGCCAATGCGCCGGCACGTCCACGCCGTGCTGCGCGCAATAACCGAAGAAGCCGTCGGAGCGGTCGCGGCCGGTGCTGGCGAACGGTTCGCCCACCATCACGGCGATGCGCCGATGGCCCATGTCCAGCAAGTGCTTGGCCGCCAGCCGGCCGCCTTCCAGATCGTCGCAGGTGACCGCGCAGTGGTGGTCGGCATGGCGGCTGACCAGCACGAAGGGCACGTCGCGCCGCGCCAGTTCAGCCAAGAGCGGGTTGGGCGGCGCGTTCGCGGGCGCGCTGTGCGCGTCACCCAGGATCAGGCCGTCCACGCGGCGCGCCAGCGCCATGTCGATCAGCTTGCGCTGTTTGTCCGGGTCGTCCTGCGTGTTGGACACGAAGGTCAGGTAGCCGTGCTCGGCGGCGGCCTCGTCGATGCCTTCGTAGATGGTGGCCAGCACCATGTCCGACAGCCGGGGCACCAGCACGCCGATCGTGCGGCTACGCCGCGTCTTCAGGCTGGCCGCGTGGGGATTGGTCTGGTAGTGCAATTCGGCGGCAAGCGCCCGGATGCGTTTCACCGTGTCCGGGGCCGCTGCGCCGCGCGCATCGTCTTCGGATCCGTTCAGGACCCGGGACACGGTTGAAACATTCAAGCCGAGCTCCCGCGCCAGGCTTTGCAGCGTGACAGGGCGCGATCTATTCATGGGGCTGGAGGATACACGCGGAAATAGCGCAGCAGGGCGCATTCCGGCAACCTAGGGTTTTCACCGAGTCGATTTTTGGATTTGGACCCCTTAGCATTGCGCAACCCAAACGTTTGGGTAAACCGACTGGATAGACACGCAATGACAACTGAAAGCCAGGATTCCCGGTTCCGGTACCGGATCTTCACCATGGTCGTGCTGCTGGCGCTGATCAACTACATCGACCGCGGCGCCATGTCCTACGCGGCCGCGCACATCACCGGCGAATACGGCCTGGACCGCGGCGCCTGGGGCTCGGTGCTGGGCTACTTCGGCTACGGCTACATGGTTGGCGCCCTGTTCGGCGGCATGCTGGCCGACCGCTACGGCCCGCGCAAAGTCTGGATCGTGGCCGGCGTGGCCTGGTCCGTGTTCGAAATCGCCACCGCCTGGGCGGGGGATTTCGGCCTGGCGTTCCTGGGCGGTTCCGCGCTGGCTGGCTTCGCCACCATCCGCATCCTGTTCGGTGCGGCCGAAGGCCCGGCGTATTCCATCATCAACAAGACCATCGCCAACTGGGCGACCACGCGCGAACGCGGTTTCGTCGTGGGGTTCGGCCTGCTCAGCACGCCGCTGGGCGCCTTGCTGACGGCCCCCGTGGCGGTGGGCCTGCTGACGCTGACCGACAGCTGGCGCGCCATGTTCTTCATCCTGGGCGGCGCGGGGCTGCTGGTGCTGGTGTTCTTCATGCGCATCTTCACCGACCGCCCGGAAACCAACCCGCGCGTGTCGCCGCAGGAACTGGCCGAAATCCAGGCTTCGCGCGCCCAATCGGCCACGGGCGCCCAAGCGGCCGATGCGCCCGCGCTGCCGTGGTGGAGCTTCTTTCGCAGCAAGACGCTGTTGCTGAATACGCTGGGCTACTTCGCGTTCATGTACGTGAACTTCCTGCTGTTGACCTGGACGCCCAAGTACCTGCAGGACAACTTCGGTTATAGCCTGTCGTCGCTCTGGTACATGGGCATGATCCCCTGGACGGGCGCGTGCGTGACCGTGCTGCTGGGCGGCCGCATTTCAGACTTGCTGTTCAAGCGCACGGGCAGCCTGAAGATCGCCCGCAGTTGGTTCGCCGCCGCCTGCCTGCTGGCCACGACCTTGTGCTTCCTGCTGGTTTCGCAGGCGCAGTCTGTGTTCGCCGTCATTGCCCTGATGACCCTGGCCAACGCGCTGAACGCCTTGCCCAATTCGGTCTACTGGGCGGTCGTGATCGACACCGCGCCGTCCAACCGCGTAGGCACCTTCAGCGGCCTGATGCACTTTTTCGCCAATATCGCCTCCATCCTGGCGCCGACCCTGACGGGCTATCTGACGGCGCGTCATGGCTACTCGGTGATGTTCATCGCCGCATCGGTGGCGACAGCCGTCGGCATGGTCGCTATGCTTCAGGTGCGCCCGGGCGTGGGCCCGCGCATGCCCGCCAGTCCGGCCCAGCCTTCCGGAGCTTCCCAATGACCCAAGCCAACCCGACTTCCCCGCAACTTGCCGTCGAACCCGGATTCTTCCGGGGGCGTCGCATCGCCGACTTGCAGCAGGCCATGGCCAGCGGCAGCCTGACCGCCGAGGATCTGGTGCGCCACGCCGGCGCCGCCATCGAGCGGCTGAACCCGCAGCTCAACGCCTTCGTCCATGTCGACATCGCCGCCGCGCTCGCCGTCGCCCGCGAACGCGACGCCGAACGGGCAAGCGGCAAGGTGAGGGGGCCGTTGCATGGCATTCCCATCGCCATCAAAGACAACGTCGACACGGCCGACATGCCCACGACGATGGGCGCGGCCCATTTCCTGGGCCACCGGCCGCCAGCCGACGCGCGCTGTGTGGCGCTGCTGCGCGAAGCCGGCGCCATTGTCGTCGGCAAGACGCTGACGCATGAATTCGCCTACGGGCCCACCGGCGACCGCAGCGTGCAGGGCGCGGCGCGCAACCCGTGGCGCACCAGCCAGATGACCGGCGGTTCCAGCGCAGGCAGCGCGGCCGCCGTCGCGTCCGGCATGGTGCCCGTGGCGTTGGGCACGGACACTGGCGGTTCCGTGCGCGTGCCGTCCGCGCTATGCGGCCTGGTCGGCTTCAAGCCCACGCATGGCCGCGTGTCCGACGCGGGCGTGTTTCCGCTTGCGCCGACGCTCGAAGATCCGGGTGTGCTGGCACAGTGCGTGGAAGACGCGCAAGTCTTCATGCAGGCGTTGAGCGGCGGCGCGATCGCTCCCGCCATCGCTGGCGTTGACGCGCCGCGGATGGGCTGGGTGGCAAACGTTCCCTTCGCCATCGACGACGCGGCCGTCACCGCTTGCGTGCGGGCGGCAGCGGAACGCTTCGCCCGCGGTGCCGTGCCCGCGGCGCCCGAGGTCACGCAGTACGCGCGCGCCTTGCAAAGCGCGCTGGGCGCCATCCAGCGCGCGGAAGCCTATGAAGTCCATGCCGAACGCGTGGAATCCGAACCCGGAAAGTTCGACCCCGAAGTGCTGGAACGCCTGCGCGCCTCGCGCCCCGTGCAGGGGTGGGAGTACGTGCGGGCGCTGAAGGAAAGGACCCGTTTGCAAGCCGAATTCGCACGCCTGTTCCAGCAGGTGGATGTCCTGGCGCTGCCCGCCGTCGCCATCACCGCGCCCGCGTTGCAGCAACGCACCGTGGCGGGGCCGGGCAGCGCGGGCGTGCGTGAAACGTTGCTTGGCCTGACCAACCCCTGGAATGTGTTGGGGCTGCCCGCCATCAGCCTGCCCGCGGGCTGGGTGAACGGCATGCCGGTAGGCTTGCAGCTTGTCGCCGCGGCCGGCGCGGACGAGACCTTGCTGGCGCTGGCCGCCAGCCGCTGGCAAGCGCCGCCAGCAGACTGACCGGATGGGCCGGCCGGTGCCGCGTCGCGTGCGCGGGCCGGCCCCGCATGCTGCGCCGCGGCATGACGCGGCGGAATGGCGGCGGTAGTTTTTTTCGTTTGCGGCGTTGCCGGGCGGCTCCCAGAATGACTTGGCGGCGCCGGCTGGCTGGCCTGCGTCGACATCCAAAAAATAATGAGGAGACGTTGTATGCAGGGCTATACCCGCAATCCGTTGTTCGTCGCCGTCTTGAGCGCATCGGCGCTGTTCGTGGCCTTGCCGGCCCAGGCGGTATCGCCGCCGCCAGCGCAAGGACAGAACGGCATGGTCGCCAGCGCTCACAAGCTGGCCAGCCAGATCGGCGTGGACGTACTGAAGCAGGGCGGCAATGCCGTGGATGCTGCCGTCGCCGTGGGCTATGCACTGGCCGTGACGTTGCCCCAGGCGGGCAACCTGGGCGGGGGCGGATTCCTGGTGATCCGCATGGCCGATGGCCGCGAGACCATGGTCGATTTCCGCGAAGCCGCGCCCTTGGCCGCCACCGCCGACATGTACCTGGACCCGGATGGCAAGGTGCGTCGCGAAGCCGTGTCGCGATCCTGGCTGGGCGCGGCGGTGCCGGGCACCGTGGCCGGACTGGAATACGCTCGCGGCCACTACGGCACCCTGCCCAGCAAGTCGCTGGTGATGCCGGCCGTGGCGCTGGCTCGCGACGGCTATGCGCTGACCCAATGGGACGATGTCGTGGTTCACGCCGACCTGTTGACCGCCTTTGCCAAAACCGATGCCTACGTGGGCAAGTACTTTCTGAACGGCGGCCGGCCCTACCGCGCCGGCGAAACGTTCCGCCAGCCTGCGTTGGCCAAGACCTTGCAAACCATCGCGGACGACGGACCCCAGGCGTTCTACCAAGGGTGGATCGCGGACGAGACCGTGCGGGCCAGCAAGGCGGGCGGCGGCATTTTCGCGCCCGAGGACTTCGCGCAGTACAAGGCCCTGACCTACAAGCCCATCCACTGCAACTATCGGGGCTATGAACTGGTGTCGGCCGCACCGCCCAGTTCCGGCGGGATTTCGCTGTGTGAAAGCCTGAATGTGCTGGAAAACGTGTCGCTCAAGGATATGGGCCTGCGTTCCGCCGCCAGCACGCACCTGTACATCGAAACCCTGCGCCGCGCCTTCGCGGACCGCAACGTTGAACTCGGCGACCCGCGCTTCGTCGAGAACCCCGTCGACAACCTGATCTCGAAATCCTATGCGCAACAGGTGCGCGCCAGCATCGATCTGGGCCGCGCGACGCCGTCATCGGCGATCAAGGGCGGCACGCCGGTCAAGGAAGGCAACCACACCACCCATTACTCGATCGTCGACAAGGCGGGCAATGCGGTGTCCGTCACGTACTCGTTGGGCTTGCGCTTCGGCACGGGCAAAGTCGCGGGCGACGCGGGCTTCTTCCTGAACGACACCATGGAGGGCTTTACGGCCAAAGTGGGCGCGCCCAACGTGTTCGGCCTGATCCAGGGCAAGGCCAACGCGATCGCGCCGGCCAAGCGTTCGCTCAGTTCCATGACGCCGACGGTGGTGCTCAAGGACGGCAAGGTCTACATGGTGACCGGCAGCCCGGGCGGTCCGCGCATCATCACCACGACCCTGCAGACCCTTCTCAACGTCATCGACTACGGCATGGATGTGCAAGCTGCCGTCGACGCGCCACGCATCCACCATCAATGGCTGCCGGACACCGTCTATCTGGAAGCGGGCGCGTTGTCGCCGGACACGCAGGCGTTGCTCGAGAAAATGGGCCACACGTTCAAAGTCCAGGAAAACTGGAGCGTGGCCGACGCCATCGTGGTGGACCGGGACCGTGGCCTGATCTTCGGTGGTCACGACAACCGCGCGCCAGCCGGAGCGGCGTTGGGCTACTGAGCGCACAGGCAGGCGTCCGCGCTCGATGGCGGGCAGGGCAGGCGGCGGCCGATCGGCCGCCGCTGTTCTAGATCGGGCCGACCGACGTGCCGAAACGGATGGCGTGGCGCCTGCCTTGCACCAGGAATTCCTCATCGCCGTTGTCCGCGCCGGGCTCACGCATCCACATCATGGCCGACAATCCGGACTTGGCGTCATAGCTGCCGAACCAGTCGATCAGCCGCGCGACATAGCAGCGCGCACCCACGTGCACCGCGATATCGGCCACGGTTTCATAGGAATAGTGCCCCGCGCCATACTGGTAGTAGCGGTCCCGCTCGTCGTCTTTCACGTCGGCGGGGATCGGGCACAGCGGTCGGGCCGGTGCGCCCGGCGGGTTGGCGGAATCTCCGCCGCCCCTTGCGGATTCGGGGTCGACCCCGGCCAATGCCTGCGTCAGTCCGGCATGCAAGGCGTCGTCCAGGATGCGGACCTCGTCTTTATCGGCGCGCTTCTGCTGTTTCGGCACTTGCAGCTGATAGCGGTACTGGACGGTCAGGGTGGGCACCTCGCCCACCGCATGCAGGGGCCGCAGCAGATAGACCTGGTCCGCGCCGTAGTTGCTGTTGCGATAAGCCGCGTAGACGCGGCCGCGCAAGCGGACCCAGTCGCTGCCCTGGTTCGAGCCGCGGCCGTTCAGCGTGTACAGGCCGGACACGGCATCGCCATTGGCGCCGATGGCCTCGGCGTAGCGGTCGCCCACGCGCCGCAGGGCGCTGATGTCTGAAAACAGGCCGGTACCGCCGGTGTAGGAATCGATCACCAGGTCGCGCTGGCCGTCCCCGTCCAGGTCCATCAAGGTGTAGGACGCGGCCCCGTTCTCGCCGCCGGCGTCGATGCCGGACGCCTGCAATGCCTTCCACTCGTCCGGCGTCACGCCGTCTGGCCGCTTGGCGGGGAACCTGGCCTCGTCGTCATCGACGTTCGCTCGGACATTGGCGAAAGTCGTCATGCCGCCCTGGATGGACAGGGCCGCCAGCGCGTCCTCCAACGGGAACTCGGCGTTCTTGCGGCTGGCGGCCTCTACCGCCTGGCGCAGGTCTTCCAGCGCGAGCCGGTCGGTCTCGTCCGGCACGTAGGCCGTGGCGCTGCGCAGCAGGTCCTGCAAGGCGCTCAGGCGCACCAGGTACTGGTCGCGGATGCAGCCGGCGTCGGCGCCGCAGCGGTTGCGCGCGCGCAGCCAATCGCGCTGGTCCTGCCGCAAGGCGGTGCGGCCGTCCGGCCGGGCAGCGCCCAGTTTGCCGTAGACGACCGACAGGTCGCTGTCACGGCGCAGCAGGTCCGCGTCAGCGCAGATGGCCAGTTCGGTAGGGGTCTTCGCTTGCGCGCAGTTCATGCCTGCGGCAAGCGCGGGCGGGGCAAGGGGTGCCAGCGCCAGAAGGACGGCAAGCAAGGGTTTGGGGATCGGTGTCAACGTTCGGCGGGGAGTGGGTGAGGTACAGTGCATTACACGATTGAACCGTTGAACCAGGCAAGCCGGCCGTTGCGGCCCGCGCCAAATATTTGTGAGTTCCATGATCGACGACCTGATCCAACTGGGCAAACTGATCAGCCTGGGCCTGGCGCTGATGCTGCCGCTGGCCAATCCGCTGACATCCATGACGCTGCTGCTGTCCCTGGGCCAGCAAATTCCCTACAAAGAGCGCGAACGCCAGGTCACCCAGGCGGCCTTCTACGTCGTCGGCATCATGCTGGTGACCTATTACGCGGGCGCGTGGATCATGCACACGTTCGGCATCTCGATCCCCGGCCTGCGCATCGCGGGGGGACTCATCGTGGTCAGCATCGGATTCAGCATGCTGTTCCCGCCCGCCGAGTCGCGCACGCTGGAATCCGAGGCGGCCGCCGACGCGCAACAGCGGCAAACGCCCAACATCGCCTTCGTGCCGCTGGCGCTGCCCGGCACCGCGGGGCCGGGCACCATCGCCATGATCATCAGCGGGGCCGCGTCGGTGGATACCGCGATCACCCCCGACTATGCGCCGTGGGTGATCGCGGTGACGCCGGTCATCGTGTTCGCCTTGCTCGGCGTGTTCTTCTGGATCTGCCTGCGCTCGGCGGGCCGCATCGTGGCGGTGATCGGCCAAAGTGGCGTCGAAGCCATCTCACGCGTCATGGGCTTCCTGCTGGTCTGCATGGGCGTCCAATTCGTGATCAACGGCGTCCTGGAAATCGTTAGCCAGCATGCCGGCGGATAGCCCGGCGTCGCGTGGCGGTTGGCTGCGGCGCGGCGCAGTCGTCTTCGGGCGCGTCGCCGGCAGCCTGCTGGTCGCGGCCTCCGCCTTGTGGGGCGGATTGGCGATCGCCTATCAGGCGCCGGGCGGCGTTTGGGGAAAAGGGGCCGCCGCGCTGCTGTGGACGGGGCTGTGCACGGGCGCGCTCGTTGCGGTGTGGCGCCGCGGCCCGTGGCGCCGGCGCGCCGGATGGGCCTATGTGGCCGGGGGGCTCGTGCTGTGCGGTTGGTGGCAGACGCTTGCGCCTTCGAATGACCGCGTCTGGGCCGACGATGTCGCGAAGATGGTGCGCGGCACGGTGCAAGGGCCGGTGGTCACGCTTGCGAATGTGCGTAATTTCGATTGGCGTTCGGACGACGACTACACGGCGCGCTGGGAAACCCGCCAATACGACCTGGACCAGCTTGTTTCCGTGGATATGGCGCTGTCGTATTGGTCGGGTCCGGCGATCGCCCACACGTTGGTGTCCTTCGGTTTCTCGGATGGCCGTCATGTGGTGTTCTCGGTCGAGATCCGCAAAGAGCGAGGCGAGCAATTCTCCGAGATCGGCGGGTTCTTCAAACAGTTCGAATTGAGCGTGGTGGCGGCGGAGGAACGCGACATCCTGTACGTGCGCGCCGGGCCGCGCGGCGAAAGCGTCTACCTGTATCCGGTGCGCATGCCCGTGCCTGTCATGCGTGAATTGTTCCTGTCGTATGTCGCCACCGCCAATGCGCTGGTCGATACGCCCCGCTTCTATCACACGGTGACAGCCAATTGCACGACGCTGGTCTATCAGATGGTGCGCGCCATCGTTCCGGGGCTGCCGCTGGACACCCGTATCCTGTTGTCGGGCTATCTGCCCGAATACCTGTACGAGCAGGGCGGCTTGGACGCCAGGGTGCCTTTGGAGGTGTTGCGCCAGCAGGCAGCGGTCGGCCCGCTGGCCGCGCCCGGCGACGACCCGCAGGCCTTTTCCCGCCAGATCCGGCGGCATGGGCCGTCCGCGCCGCTAGCCCCAAGCCCATAGACGCCGCTACGCCTGATAGGCGCGCAACAGCGTATCGACGCCGTAGTGGCAGGTGGCCAGATGGTCGGCGCGCGGGCCGTCGGCATACCCGCCGACCAGCCGCGCATGGAATGCGATGCCGTTGATCAGATTGCCCAAGGTCAGTGCGGCCTGGCGCGGGTCGTCGATCTTCAGCTCGCCGCGTTGGCAGGCGTGCCGCAGGCATTGTTCCAGCGGCGTGTGGACTTGCTTGTCGACGGCCTGTTGCAGGGCGGCTGCGAGTTGCGGCATCCGGTGGCATTCAGACACCAGCAGGCGGTGCAGGGCGGCCGACTTGGGCTGTACGGCATAGGCCAGGAGGCGCACGGCAAGATCGTGCAGGGCGGCCCCTACCGGCTGGCGGGGTGGCGTCGCCAGGAATACGGCGGCCCGCAGATTGTCCAGTTCAAACTGCAGCACGGCCGCCAGCATGCCCTCTTTGTTGCCGAACAGCTGATAAGCGGTCGCCGCGGATCCCCCGGCCTGTTGCACGATGCGCTGGATGGAGGTCTGCGCGTAGCCGTGTTCCAGCAGGGACTGGCTGGCCGCTTCAAGCAGCCGCCGCCGCCGGGCTTCGCCCTTGCTGGTCAGCGCGCGCGGCACGGAATCGGCCTGATCGCCCATCACCTGTTTCTCCCCGTTTCCAATCCGTGTTTTCAGACGAATTTACCCGACTTTAGGCATGTAATGTAGAGTACATTACACTCTCAAGCGCTTCACGCGTGCGCATTTCTCTCACGTGAGTTTTGGGTCTGGTATCGGAACCGGGCTGTTTTGAAGGAGGGCGCCAAGATGTCCTGGCTAACCCTGAGCATTGCCCTGATTGTCGCGGCCGCCATTGCTGCGGTCCTGCTGCGCCACCCCGGTGTTGTCTTGTACGACTGGATCGTCACCCGTCAGGCTGCCGCCCGCGCGCGCCGTTCCGCCATGGCCCGGGTGCGCCCGGCCACGTTCCAGGCGCGTCCCGCCCTATCCGCTGCGCAAGCGCAGCCGCGCCCCACCGAGCACGCCGAACCCGCCGCCATGGCGGGATAGCCGCTTGGCGATCTTTTCCCTGCGAAGATAAAAAAAGGCCATCCTGGAAAGGATGGCCTGAAAGTAAGGAAGGGCGCCCCGACTCTGCTCAGTTGGGGCGGCCCGTAGCCTGCTTAGAAGCGATGGCGGATGCCGACGCCGACCGTGCTCATCTTGTTGCCATCGATGAAGGCGGCGCCATCGGCGTAGGACGCCAGGGCGTACAGATTGGTCCGCTTGGACAGGTCGTACGTGTAGCCCAGGCTGTAGATGTCCATGGCGTACAGGTTCTTGTTCGGATCAGCACGCTGCCACGACGCGAAGACGTTGCTGGCGCCGCCGATCGGCGCGCTCACGCCGACCATGTACGAGTTGATGCGCAGGCCGTCCCACGTGAAACGGTCGTTGGAGAAGCCTTGGCCTCGGGCCGGGCCGCCAGCTTGTTGGCGGCCGCCCATCAGCTCGAAGTCCTGGCCTGCGAAAACGCCGTCTTCCGAACGGCCGTAGGCCAGCGACAGCTTGACCACTTCAAAGTCGTACGCACCGCCGATGATGAACTGCTGCGGTTGCGGCTGGTTCGGCTTGCGGTATTGCACGTCATACGACAGGGCCAGCTTCAGCGGGCCGTTGTCGTAGCGCACGCCGGCCGTGATGGCGCGGTTGTTTTCCTTGGTCTTGAAGCCGGTCGGGCCTTCGACGTCATCCGTCGAGAACGAGTAGCCCACGCCGCCCTGGAAGCCGCTCCAGACCGGGGTCTGGTACATGACCATGTTGTCGTAGCGGACCGTGTTGGCCGCGCTGAAAGCCATACCCATGTTGGCGTTCAGGTAGTCCAGCGAGAACGGGTCGATATCGCCGAAGTACTTCGACGCGATGTTGGTTTGACGGCCCAGTTCCAGCAGACCCCATTGGTCGCTGCTCAGACCGATCGTGGCCTGGCGGCCGAACAGGCGGTCGCCTTGCGAGCGGTTGCCGTTATTGGCCGTGAAGCCGCTTTCCAGCGTGAAGACCGCCGACAGGCCGTCGCCCAGGTCTTCCGTGCCGCGCAGGCCGAAGCGGGAACCGTTCTGGATGCCATCGTTCATGCCGATGCGGGATTGATAGTCACCGCCATACACGCCACGATTCGAATCGGTGGTGCCGACCTTGCCGCGTTGGTACGTCAGACCCAAGTCGACGATACCGTACAAGGTGACGGACGTCTCAGCCTGCGCCGCACCGGCCATGCCAGCCAGAATCGCGCCTACGAGCAAAGTTTTCGTTAGTTTCATATCCACATCCGGTTCTAAGGCTTGTATTGCCTGCTTTCAGCGCCGTGAAAGCAGCCCAGGTCTCCACAATAGGGAAGGCCGCCGGAAAACATGAAACTGAATACTTCTTAATGGTTCTTTATATAAAAATTGGGGCCGTATTTACGGGATTTTCCCCTGACGGCGGCCTGAAGGCAAAAAAATTAGTTACTTGGTTCACACATAAAAACGGGTCATTTATGGCTTAAGAACAACAGTTGCCCAAAAAGTGACCGGCATTGGCCTCGTAAATCTACGGCTAAGCATTGATATTATTGAAGAAAATAATGTCTGCTTGTTGCGTACAAATTGATAAAGTGTGTCTATCATTTCGTTGCGACTGAGACCGCATTGCATTCAAATGCGCCTGCCTGCGCCAGCAATCCATGAAAAATGCGCATCGCGCCGGCCGGCGGATGCGCACGGGTGGGGCGACCCGGGTCTCGGTGCGTGACCCGTCGCCTTGCCGTCAGCGGGCGGGTCTTTGCAGTCCCAAGTGCCCGCGCAGCGTGCTGTGTTCATACTCGGTGCGGAACAGGCCGCGGCGCTGCAGGACGGGAACCACGTGGTCGACGAAGTCGTCGATGCCGCCGGGTAAGGCGGGCGGCATCAAGTTGAAGCCGTCCGCCCCATCGTTCCTGAACCAGAATTCCATCTGATCCGCGATCTGCTCGGGCGTGCCGACCATCGTGCAGTGGCCGCCGCCAGCGGCCAAGCGCCCCAGCAACTGGCGCACCGTGGGCTGTTCCGTCTCGATGATCCGCAGAATCGTCGCGTACCGGCCTTTTGGCCCCTGGAATTCGGACAGCGGGGGCAGCGCCGGCACCGGCGCGTCCAGCTCCCAACCGCTGCAGTCCTGCAATACGAAGGTTCCCAGTTGCCGCAGCGACGCGTCGCTGGGCAGCAGCTCGTCCAGTTCGCGCTGCTTGGCCCGGGCCTCGGCTTCGGTGGCCCCGACATAGGTGACCAGGCCGGGCATGATCGGGACGAAGGCGTCGCGGCCCGCGGCGCGCACGCGCTGCTTGATGTCGCGGTAATAGGACTGCGCGGCAGGCAGGTCATACGCCACGGCATAAATGGCTTCAGCGCGGCGGGCGGCCAGGTCGCGGCCCTGGTCGGATGCGCCGGCCTGGAACAGCACGGGGTGGCCTTGCGGCGGGCGCGGGACGGTCAGCGGGCCGTCGACCAGGAAATGATCGCCATGGTGGTGGATCGGGTGGATGCGTTCCGGCACGCCATAGACGCCGTCGCGGTCGATGGACAGGGCCTCGTCTTCCCACGAATCGAACAGGCGTAGCGCGACGTCCACGAACTCTTCGGCGCGGGCATAGCGCCAGTCGTGCCCGGGCATGGCCTCGTAGCCGTGGTTGCGGGCTTCGGCGTCGAACATGGAGGTCACCACGTTCCAGCCCATGCGGCCGCCTGAAATGTGGTCCAGCGACGCAACCATGCGGGCGGCGTGGAAGGGGGTGAAGAAGGTGCTGGAGACCGTGCTGATCAGGCCGATGCGGGTCGTGGCCCGCGCAATCGCGGCCATGGCGGTCAGCGGCTCCAGGTACCAGCGCGGGCCGTCGCCGATGTTGTCCGTGGATTGGCCGTCGGCAAAGAAGATGGCGTCCAGCTTGCCGCGTTCTGCGGTGCGGGCCAACGCTTCGTAATAGCGGATGTCGCCCAGGCGTTCGGCGGCCGAGCCCGGGTGGCGCCAGGCCGCTCGGTGATGGCCGCAGCCGAAGATGAACAGGTTCAGGTGCAGCATGGCGGTCAGTTCTTGACGAGGCCGCCGTCCACGACCAGGTTCTGGCCGGTGACGCTGCGCGACCACGGGCTGGCGAAGAACAGCACGGCATCGGCGAATTGCTCGGGCGTGGTGACGGCGCGCAGCGGCGTGCTGGCGGCGATCAGGTCGAACACCGCCTCGGGCGTGGCCGCCGACGCGTCGGTCGTGCGCAGCAAGCCGCCCGACACCATGTTGACGGTGATGCCGTGCGGGCCCAGGTCATGCGACAGCGTGCGGGTGAACGACAGCAGGGCGGCCTTGGCGGCGGTGTAGTCGTGGTAGGGCACGACCGGGTTCTGGACCAGGTTGGTGCCGATGTTGATGATGCGGCCGACGCCGGCGCCGCGCATGCCGGGCAGGGTGGCCTGCACGGTGTTCAGTGCGCCGCGCACGCAGCCTTCGATCTGGTGGTTCAGATCGTCCCAGGTCAACGTATCGGCGTGCGGGCGGGCGTCGCCATTGAACTGGAAGGCGGGCAGGGCGTTGTTCACGACGGTCGTGACCGGCATGCCGAAATGGCTTTGCGCCTGCGCCACCATGGCCCGAACGGCCTGCGCGTCGCGCACATCGGCGGCGACGGCCAGCGCGCGGTCTGGCGCGGTGGCCGCCAGCGCCTGGGCGGCTTCGGCGCTGTTCAAGTAGTTGATGGCCACGCGCGCGCCTTCGCGCAGGAAGGCGCGCACGATGTGTGCGCCCAGGCCTCGGGCGCCGCCCGTGACAAGAATCAGTTGTTCGTTCAGGGCGGGGGCGGAGTGTGCAGGGGACATGGTGAGGCTCGTCGATTCCATCGGCAGGCACACAAAACGGGTGCCGCAAGCGGGCGAACTTAGCATGAATCAATGCGCCGTTGACATTGCCTCGCCGCTCTCCTAACCTTGCGGCAATTCCTGGGGGAGCCCTGTTTCGGGCTGAGATTCCGCGTCGTCGCGGTAACCCTTTGAACCTGATCCGGGTAATGCCGGCGAAGGGAAGGACATCGCACGACTCGCGCGCCCTCCCTAGACTTTCATCCATCTTGCGGCCCCTGCATCCGGGCGGGCCGCGCTGTTGCGCGCCCGGCTTGCCGCCGGGAGCGGGAGGGCCGTTTCGCATGTTGACCCAATCCACCGCCTTGATGTGGCTGTTGCTGTTTTCCGGCGGCTTCGCGCTGGCCAGCGTGCTCTACACGCGGCGCAAGCGCGGCACCCTGGAAGACTACATCGTGGCCCGCAACAGCCAGGGCGCCTTCGGCACGATCCTGACGCTGATGGCATCCACGCTGGGCGCATGGATCCTGTTCTCGCCGGCGCAGGCGGCCACGTGGGGCGGCCTGGCGGCGGTGATCGGCTATGCGCTGGGATCGATGTCCCCGCGTCTGGTGATGATTCCGCTGGGCCGGCGCATGCGGGAACTGATCCCGCACGGGCATACGCTGACCGAATTCCTGATGGCGCGCTACGGACGGCCGATGTACGGGCTGGCGCTCTTCATCATGCTGTTCTACCTGTTCATCGCCTTGTCGGCCGAAGTCACCGCGATTGCCAAACTGGTCACGATGCTGGCCCCGGTGCCGCTGTGGGCCACCGCCGCCATCGTGATGGGCACGACGCTGCTGTACACCACCTACGGCGGCCTGCGTTCGTCGATCTTCACGGATCAGGTGCAGATGATGGTCATCGTGCCCTTGCTGGTGATTCTGTGCGTGGTCGGCTGGCAGGCCGCGGGCGGCGTGTTGCCGACGATCGAAGCGCTGCAGGCCAAGGCCCCCCAGTTGCTGGACGTGACCGATCCCGGCGGGGTGAAAGCGGGTTTGACCTTCTTCGTGGCGATTTTGCTGACGGGTATCTTCCACCAGGGCAACTGGCAGCGCATCTATGCGGCGAAAGACGCGCGTTCGATGCGTAACGGCTTTCTGTTAGGTGGCATCCTGGCCGCGCCGTTCATCTTCCTGATGGGCTTGTTCGGCCTGGCCTTCGTGGGCGTTGCGCCGGCGGGCGACAGTTCGATCGCGCTGTTCAGCGTCATCATGCCGCACGCGCCCGCCTGGTTCGTGATCGCGCTGATCCCTTTGGGCTTGGCGCTGGTGATGAGCACGGCCGACACGGCAATCAGTGCCGTGTCCAGCATCGTCGCGGTGGACATGCGCCGCCTGATGCCCAACGCCGACGGCATGGACATGAAACGGCTGGCCCGCTGGGCGGTCCTGCTGCTGGCCATCCCGGTCATGATCGTGGCGTCGCAGGGCTACAGCGTGCTGTACCTGTTCCTCTTGGCCGACCTGCTGTGCTCGGCGGCCGCTTTTCCCGTGTTCTACGGTTTGTTCAGCCGCAAGCATGATGGCCTGACGGCGACCACCGCGACCATCACCGGGCTGGCGGCGGGTCTGTTCTTCTTCCCGGCGCCGGGCGACAAGCCTACGTTCCTGTTGGAATCGTTCTTGCTGGCGGCCTTTGTTCCGGTGGTCACGACGGTGCTGATGCGCCTGGTTCGGCGTGGCGGCCAGCAGTTCGATTTTGCGACGTTAAGCGCCGCGGTGCGCCGACTGGATCGGGACGCGGTCTAAGGCTCGATACTGCGGGGGTCGATAGGGTGGGGGCGATATGGGGGGGCTAGGCGCCGAACCGGATGGGCGCCCCGACTAAACGGGCGCCTCGCCGATCAAAACAAAAAAGCCTTGGAGCACATAACGTGTCCAAGGCCTTTTCGTCTGGAATTTGGTGGAGCGGAGGAGGATCGAACTCCCGACCTTCGCATTGCGAACGCGACGCTCTCCCAGCTGAGCTACCGCCCCAATGAAGCAAGACCAAAACTATACAGGAACATTCTGGCGGCGCGCAACACGCCGCCAGACAAAAATTTTCAGACAAATTCCAGCGTGGCAATTACCGGCGCATGGTCCGACGGCTGCTCGTTGCGGCGCGGTTCCTTGTCGATCACGCAGGCGACGCAGCGCTTGACCAGCGGGGCCGACAGCAAAACGTGGTCAATCCGCAGGCCGGCGTTGCGGCGGAAGGCGAACTGGCGGTAGTCCCACCAGGAAAACGACTTTTCAGGTTGCTCGAACAAGCGGAAGGAATCGGTCAGGCCCAGATCGAGCAGCGCGCGCAAGGCGGCGCGTTCCGGTTCGGACACCAGGACCTGGCCTTCCCACTTTTCCGGGTTGTGCACGTCTTCGTCGGCGGGGGCGATGTTGTAGTCGCCCAGCACGGCCAGGCGCGGGTACTGCTTGATCTCTTCGGCCAGCCACTTGTGCATGGCCTCGTACCAGGCCAGCTTGTAGACGTACTTGTCGGAGTCCAGCGACTGTCCGTTGGGGCAGTAGGCGCATACGACGCGCACGTCGCCTTCGGGGCTGGGGAAGGTCAGGGCCAGGACGCGCTGTTGCGGATCTTCGTAGTCGGGGATGTTGCGGACCATCGACGTGCCTGGCATGCGCGAAACGATGGCGACGCCGTTATAGGTCTTCTGGCCGGCCCAGACCGCGTGGTAGCCCGCCTCCTTGAAGGCGTCCTCGGGGAATTTGTCGTCGGTGAGCTTCAATTCCTGGATGCACAGCACCTCGACCGGATTGGCAGCCAGCCAGTCCAGCACCTGCTGCAGGCGCACGTTCAGGGAGTTCACGTTCCAGGTGGCTAATTTCATGATTTTTGTAGACCGTTTGTTTATGCGGTTCTCAGGGGTGCTGCCTTCCAAAAAAACCCGGCCTAGCTACTGATCTGGCTACTCATCCGGGGCGTGGTTGGCGGGCGCCGGGGACAAGGCCAGATGATACCTGCTCATGCTGCCTTCCTCTGCTTGCCGCGCACGATCAGTGCCTGGACGCTGACCGGCGCGGGCGACGCCGAGCCGCACTGGGTCATTAACGTCATGTTCACCGCCTTCCGCTTGTTGTTCTACGCCTTCAGCTGCTTCAAAGCCCGCCTCGCCCGCTTGAATGTTCTGACTGCCTGTGAGTTCGCTTCTGCTGTAGAACTCCCCCATGAGAAGACGCGACTTCTGATGCAACGTTTCTCTGGGGGAAATCCCAACTGAATCACCGGATATGATCGATATTCTGTTTTTTATCGCGGCTCATCCAAAATTTATTAAAAGCAAAGAAGGCGACCGCCATTACGACTGCAGTTGCTAGTCCACCGAGCAAGCTTCTGTCGAGAGATATGTTACGAACCCAATGGTTGACCATCGTTACTACGACGATGGAAGTCGATGCCAGAATTGTCGCGGCAGTGGCTCGTTTGAAGCGCGAATTGGTTGCGCAGTATTTTCCTAACGCCGATGTGAAATAGGTTAAGAGGCAGATCGAAAATACGGATATAAGTTCGTCTTTTTGCATGGGGTCACCGCAAGGTTGGAATAATATTAGTATTAACGACGAAGGATGGGTACGTCCTTCCTTCGTCACCTCTGTCTGCTATCGGCCTTGATAATTCCACGGCACTGGTCGGCCATTCCGATAATTGCAACGAACTGGATCGCAATCGCTCATGCCAGGCCCAAACGATCCATACGGGCTAAAAGGTCTTCGCTCCGAGACGCCCACTGCTGCTGACGTCCCGATGCCCACGGCACCTTGAGCGACTGTTGCTGCAACAGGGTTTAAACCAAGCCCAGGGACCAGACCGGCGGCAGCGCCGCCTGCGCCTGCCAGGAGGACGCCCGACATTGTCGGCGTGGTTCCGTTCGCGAGACTGCCAGCGATGTGCGCTCCTGCTCCCACCAACGCCCCTATGCCAGCACCTACGAGCGGCCCTGCTGCACCCTGAAATTTGTCCTGCTCGAGTGTTGTAAGGCCGGTTGCGGAATGCGGCGTGTCCATGAATGCACTTGCCCATGCATTGGGTAGCTCGGCAGAATGCGAGATGGTCTGAAAACTGCCAATTACCAAAGCGGCAGTGATTGCAAAATAGCGGAAATTTTTTTTCAAGGTTATCTCCATAGAAATACTGGGGTGAAGAACCCCAATCTACATCGACGGCCTGTTGAAAAACAGGTTAGCAATTTCCGCGTCATATTTTAAATTTCAGGCTCACTTAGTCGGGTAATGACCAACTCACAGGCAGGGGCGAGGTGCGAAAGTGTCGTATGCGATCAGTCCGTTGGAAAAATGCCCCTATCTGTTGAGGAGAAGTGTTGGGGGTATCAGGAACATGTTGTGTCGGTCTTACGAGCATTAATACCCCACTAATTTTCCCTTCGGCGTCCCTGGTGCCCCAGCGAGATAAGAAGTCATCAAATGCGTATGCTCTATTCCCGGAAGCAGGATCTGCAACAGTCACGCTAGCGTCTCCGATATTTCTCAGTACTACGAAATGCCCCACAGTGGTGCGCGTACGCCGTGGGTGCATAAATAGGACGGCCGGAACCGTTAATTTTTGCAGGTCCGCCGCATCGACTCGTAGTGATATGGATTCGTACCCAAGTAGTTTCAACGCGTGGGCCATGTCCGTGAGTGAGTATGGGCGATCGACGGTGGGTAGCAAACTCAGCACCCGGGCCTCGCTAGTTGGCGCGTTGAAATGGCTGGTTAGTAGCGTTGCAATGGAGGCTGCGCCGCAGGAATAATCGAAGTATTGTCGAACGACTCCCTGGTCTCGCAGAGTTTTCCAAGATTCAATTGTGCGATTTCGATTGTCATCTAATTCAGTTCCCAAAGCCGTCAGGGGCATAGTCACCAAAACGAGGGCGCGAGTTAGTATGTTGAAAGCGGAAAAACTCAAAGCCGTCGCCTTCGCAGCCGCGCAATTAGTTTTCATACATGAAGCTAAGTTGCGCACTATTGTCCCCCGACGTGCCGGACAATTTTGTTAGAAAATTACCGTAGAGCGATATCCGTTCGTTCAATGCATATCCAACGCCCAGCGTCATATGAATCTGACTCTCGTTCAGGTTTAGCTTGCGGCCGGCGAAACGGTCCGCTATCTGGTAAGAGAACTGCAACCCAGAAGACAACGTTACTCGGTCATTTGCTAGAAAGGAGATCGCAGGAGCGACAGTGAAGGAAGTCCCTAACTGGTATTTTTTCCCTTCAAAATCGACGGGCCTTTTAAGCGTAGTGGAGGCAGTTAACGACATGACAACGGGGTCGTCGATCAAGTAACCGCTCAGCCCCATCGTGACACTATGAAGATATACTGTCTTCGGTCGAAATGGCAGCATGGATAAGCGGTCAGCAATGCCTAGGGAGCCAAACGCAAATGCGCTGGTCGAACCGCCTCGATAAATACGAGTGGAGAGATTTGCTGATAAAGAACTGAAGGAAAACCGCTGCTCCCGTTGAAGGTCACCGGTGGTGTCGCTATAAGTTTGAGTGTGTGACCAAGATCCAGTCGTCCGAAGACCGATTTCGTTGTTTTCGGTAATGCCATACCTAATCCCTAGCATGCCCACAAGCTGGTCTGTCTGCCGCTGCTCAGTGTCGAGGCCGGACACAACAGGCACTGCAAGAGTCGGGGTGAGCTGGAGGTTCGCGCGGGTATATCCCTTGGTCGAATCCGAAGCGTAATTCCCGTATGAAATTCCACCTTCATATCTGACTTTCCCTTCATCGGATACAAACTCATCAATGATCCATATCGGAGCAGACGTTCGCGAATCGGAAAGCAGGGACTCTTTGCCCCAAGCAGTGGCCGATAAGAGTGCTGCCCAAGCGACAAACAGAGGTCTCATTTTCTTCAAGCTGAAACTCCCATTTTGCGAAATAACAAAAATGAGATACTAAATAGATCTCATTTTCAATCGCAATAGGATAATTCCTATTTTTATATAAACGTGTCGTCGGCGGGTACGGTTGCGGCGGTTCCTCTTCTTTCTCTTTTAGCTGCTTCCCAGGTCACGCCGTCGGATCCCGGCAGGTTTGCGAGAGGGCTAGGGCACCGAAGACTTTTTGTCGCTTGGCGCCCTGCGTTTATGCAGGCTGCTGAGGGGGATGCACGTTGGAAAGCAGGTGCGCATCTGCATAAGGCATGGGGGTGCGGGTGTGGAAAAGGCCGAGAAGTCGCAACAATTCTGTGAGAATTGCTGAACATTATCGCCAGTCTCATTTCGTAGTATCTCCACTGAAAGAAAAATGAAAGGTGGAGATGTGGCGATCTGCAGTGAATGCGAGACCATCGCGCAGCACACCCGCGGGGCGCCTGGCCATGCCGGGCTGATCAGCCTTGGCCCGGTGCGCAGCCTGCGGGCGGTCAGCCGCAAGGCGACCCACGAAGCGTTTGTCTGCGTGGTCTGCGATACCGGCTGGGATTACCTGGACGATAAGCGCGATCCGTCGGCCGGCTGGACGCGATGCTGATGCCCCTTCGGCCCGACCTGCCAGGCCGGGCTGATCAGTGCTCCGAACCGCTGTTCAGCATTCGGCTTTTCGCCTTTTCGATGTGCGCGCGCATGACGTTGCGGGCGCCGTCCGCGTCCTGTTGCAGGATCAGCAGGTAGATGTGCCGGTGTTCGTCGATGGCGGCGCGGGTGCGTTTCCAGGGTTCGCTGTGGACCAGATGGCGCATGACGTTCACGGCGTGGCTGACGTCGTACTCCAGCGATTTCAACACTTGCACGAAGCGTTGGTTGCTGGTGGCCGCCGCGATGGCGCGGTGAAAGCCGTAGTCGTGATGGTGGGCGATGGCGCCCGAGGCGTCGGCTTCTTCGTAGCCCGTCAGCATGCGATCCATCTCGCGCAGGTCGTCCGCGGTGCGGCGCAGGGCGGCCAAGTAGGCGCATTCGGGTTCGATCACCATGCGCAGCTCCAGGCCCTCCAGGATATGGCCGACGCGGCGCGCAGGGTCCACGGCGGGCATGCCGCCCATCAGGTCGGGCTTGGCGCGCACATAGGTGCCCGACCCGCGGATGGAGTCCACGAGCTGGTCTTCGCGCAGCCGGTCCAACGCCTGCCGCACGACGGGGCGCGACACCTCGAACAACGCCGCCAATTCCAGTTCCGTCGGCAACTTGTTGCCGGGCGCGATCTTGCCGGTGGCGATGGCGTAGAACAGGCTTTCGTACACGCGTTCGGCAAAGCGCTCGGCACGCACATAGCCCAGGCCAGAGGCCACCTCGGCCAGCACGCCCAGTTCGGGACGGGGGCGGGTAGCGGCTTCCAACAACGATTCCAGCTGCGGGTCACGCACGTCGCTCATCGGCGCGCTCCTGAAGAAAATGCCGAGTTTGTCATTCGTCATGACAAACCGCGGCGGGATGGGATTCCGGCCTAAATCCCTGAAATATTAGGGATTACCCGAGGCATCGGAAAAATGTCCTGAAGCTTGGGACAAAAGCTGTCAATTCAATTGACAAGTTGCGGGGGCCTCTCGTACCTTGCTCGAAACCCCATGGATTCCTGCCCGAGACGCTGCACGCGTGTCGGCGTCAATTCCGCAACCGGCCGTCCGGCCGCTACTTTACTCCGCACATCGTGACTCAGAAGAACTTTATCGCCAACCAATGGGTGGCCGCTGCCGCCGGTGAAACCATTCCCGTCCTGAACCCGTCCGATGGCAACGCCTTCGAGGCGATCGCCCGTTCGGGCGAAGCGGATATCGACCGCGCCGTGCAGGCCGCTCGCCAGGCGTTTGAAGGCGAGTGGGGCCAGATGGCGCCTGCCGCCCGCAGTCGTCTGCTGATGCGGATCGCGTTCGCGCTGCTGGACCGCCAGGAGGAATTGGCGCAGTTGGAATCGGCCGACACGGGCAAGCCGATCAAGCAGGCCCGCGGGGACGCCGCGGCGGTTGCGCGCTATTTCGAGTTCTATGCCGGCGCGGTCGACAAGCTGCACGGCGAAACCATTCCCTATACGCCGGGCTTCACGGTGCTGACTGTGCGCGAAGCGCATGGTGTCACCGGCCACATCGTGCCCTGGAATTACCCTTTGCAGATCTTCGGTCGCAGCGTCGGCGCGGCGCTGGCCGCGGGCAATGCCTGCGTGGTCAAGCCCGCCGAAGACGCGTGCCTGTCGCTGCTGAAGCTGGCCGAGATCGCCGCCGAAGTGGGTTTGCCCGCCGGCGCCTTGAACATCGTCACCGGCTACGGCCACGAGGCCGGTGCGGCGTTGACCGCGCATCCGGGCATCGACCACATCTCGTTCACCGGTTCGCCGCAGACGGGCAAGATGGTGGCGCACGCTGCCGCTGAAAACCATGTGCCGGTCACGCTGGAGCTGGGTGGAAAGTCGCCGCAAGTCGTGTTCGACGATGCCGACCTGGACGCCGCCATGCCGGTGCTGTTGGCCGCCATCATCCAGAACGCCGGCCAGACCTGCTCGGCGGGCAGCCGTGTGCTGATCCAGCGTGGCGTGTACGAAACCGTGATCAAGCGCCTGTCGGAGGCCTTCTCTGCCACCGTCACCGGCCCGGCCGCGCAAGACCTGGACGTGGGGCCGCTGATCAGCGCCCGCCAGCACGACCGCGTGCGTGGTTTCCTGGCCGAAGCCGAGGCCGAAGGCCTGAAGGTCGCTGCGCGCGGCAAGCTGAAAGACGGCGCGCCCGCGTCCGGCTACTACCAGCCGCCCGTGCTGTTTCGCGACGTGCCGCCCGACAGCCGCCTGGCGCAGGAAGAAGTGTTCGGCCCGGTGCTGGCCGCGATGGTGTTCGGCACCGAGGAAGAGGCGCTGGAAATCGCCAACGGCACGCTGTACGGCCTGGTGGCGGGCGTGTGGACGCGCGACGGCGCGCGTCAGATGCGTCTGGCCCGCAAGCTGCGAGCCGGCCAGGTATTCGTGAACAACTACGGCGCCGGCGGCGGCGTGGAGCTGCCGTTCGGCGGTTCGCGCCAGTCGGGCTATGGCCGTGAAAAGGGCTTCGAAGCGCTGTATGGTTTCACGACGCTGAAGACCATCGCGATCCGTCATTGATGTCGCGGCGGGTGGCGTCCGCCACCCGGCCTTTGCGGGGCGGCTTCCGGCAAAATATCGGTTAACGTTGATGTTTTGCTTCAGGGGCCTGCCGCCCCGTATTCAGGATCCGTATGTTTACCGGTATTGTTCAAGGCACCGCGAAGATCGCGAAGATCGCGGATCGCGAAGGCCTGCGCACTTTCACGCTGGAATTCCCCCCTGGTTTCTGCGTCGACCTGGCCGTTGGCGCCAGCGTTTCGACGGACGGCGTTTGCCTGACCGTCACGGAACTGCTGTCCGACAACCAGGCGACCTTCGATGTCATGCTGCAAAGCCTGGCCATCACCACGCTGGGCAGCTATGCCGAAGGCGACCGCGCCAACGTCGAGCGTGCCGCCCGCGATGGGGCCGAGATCGGCGGGCATCCGTTGTCCGGCCATGTGGACTTCACATCGGAAGTGGTCATGGTGAAGTCGTCCGACACCAATCGCCTGATGCGTTTCAGCATCCCCCCGGATTTCCGCAAGTACGTCTTCGCCAAGGGCTATATCGCCATCAACGGCGCCAGCCTGACCGTGTCGGAAGTGAGCCGTGCCGAGGGCTGGTTCGAAGTCTGGCTGATCCCCGAAACCCGTCGCATGACGGTCTTTGAAGACAAGCAAGTGGGTGATTTCGTGAATATCGAAATCGAACGCAGCACGCAGGTGGTGGTGGACACCGTGCGCGAGACGGTCCAGGAAAGCCTGGGCAAGCTGCAACCGCTCTTGGAAGCCATTCTGAAAGAGAAGGGGCTGACGCTGGAAGACTTCGTCAGCCCTCAGGGCAAGCTCAAGTAAGCTTGCCCGGCCAGGCGCCCTTTATCGCCCTTTATCGGCCCTTGAACGGCTGCCCCAGCGGCCGGACCCGGATGCCCGGCTGCAAGCGGGTCCAGGGCAGGTCCGCCGGGTCGGCCTGCATGGGCCCCGGCGCCTTGGCTACCAGCACCTCGTGGGCGATCGGCTGGAAGTCGGCGCGGAAATGCACCGAGCTCTTCACGACCAGTATTCCCATTTCCTCGGGCTGCACGCCGCCCACGCGGAACAGGTTGCGGTCCAGCATCTGCGCCTTGCTGGCGCTGACCACGACGCGCACGCCGCCGATCCGCAAGCCGGCGACCGCGCCCAGGTCCATGTCCATGCCGTGCATCATCGGGCCGTCAAAGCGCAGCTTGCCGGGAGATAAGGTTTCGACCAGGAATTCGCCTTCGAAAGCCGTGTCGCCCGCGACGCCCGATTGGCCGCCCAAGCGCAGCGTGACCGTCTTGCCGACGCCGGCGGCCGTGGCCGCGCGCACGGCGTCCGGATCGTAGAAAAGTCCCAGTGCCGCGTTTTGCGCATCCGCCTCGACCAGCGCGCGCAGCATGCCCGTGGTGTTGGCGTCGCCCCCCGCGCCCGGATTGTCCTGGGTGTCCGCGATGACGACCGGACGCGTTGCGCCATGCGCCAAGGCCTGTGCGCGGCGTACGGCTTCGGCCGGCTCCAGGAAGTCGGGCGACCATTGCGGCTCCAGCTCCAGCACGCGCTGGTACAGCGCGTCCGCGACTTGCTCCACCGCCGCCGCATCCGAACCGTACGCCCACACGACCGGGCCGCATTCGGGGAAGTCCGCCGCCGGAAAGCCGGGCGCGAAAGAAACGGAGGCGACGCCCGGGGTCCGCTCTAGTTGGGCCAGCGTTTCGTATACGCCTTGCGACGGCTGCAGCATCGTGCACATGCCGTTGATCGGAATCAGGAAAGGCAGGCGGCGTTCGCTGCGCACCCAGTGGCGGCCCGCCGCGATGCGCGCCAGCAGCAGGCGCGCCGCGTGTTCGCCGGTATCCGCCATGTCCACGTGCGGATACGTGCGGAAGGCGGCCAGCCCGTCGGCTTCGCGCAGCATCTGCGCGGTAACGTTGGCGTGCAGGTCCAGGCTGGCGATGACCGGCACGTCGGGTCCCACGATCCGGCGCACGCGCGCCAGCAGTTCGCCTTCGCCGTCGTCCAGGTGTTCGGTGACCATCGCGCCGTGCAAGTCCAGGTAGACGGCATCGTACGGGCCCGCCCGCGCGGCATCCAGGATTTCGCCGGCGATGCGCTCGTAGGCGTCGCGGGTGACGTGGGCGGACGGGCTGGCGCCGGCCCAGATCACCGGGCGCACGGTATGGCCCTGAGCCTGGATAGCGTTGATGAAGCCGCCTGCGGGAATGTTGACCGAGCGCAGCGCCAGCACGTCTTCGCCCCGCACCATGGCGGGAAAGCCTTCACCCCGGACGAAATTGTCGTAGCCGGCCTTGGACGGCGCAAAGGTATTGGTCTCGTGCTGAAAGCCTGCCACCAGGATATGCATGTCGTTTCCTCTTGTTCATCGGGATAGCGCGCAACAGCCGGCAGTGTGGCACGAGAGCGGCGGGCAAGCATCGGGAAAAGCGGCCTGAATCGTCACGGCGTGGACAGACGATTGCCGGTTGCCGCGTGGCGTTCGGCGCGTCGCATGGCGTTACTTTTTTTCATTCCAGATATTTATAGATCCAGCAATGACAAGGCTTTCCGTAAACTTATGGGCTGAGAGCCGCATGGATAGCCGAATAAATACTGAAACGCCCATGAAAAGGGCGTTTTGGGCGGGTTCGAATACAATGTAGGCACTTTCGGAGGTTTCTATGTCGGTCATATCCGATATCAAAATACGCCCCCTGGAGCGCGGCGACCTGCACTTTGTGCACAAGATCAACAACAACGACGTCATCATGCGTTATTGGTTCGAAGAGCCCTACGAGGCCTACGACGAACTGGTCGCCCTCTATGACCGCCACTTGCACGACCAGAACGAGCGGCGCTTCATCATCGAGCACGACACCGGCCAACCCGCAGGCCTGGTGGAACTGGTGGAAATCGACTATATCCACCGCCGCGCAGAATTCCAGATCATCATCGCGCCCAGCTATCAGGGCCGGGGCTACGCCAAAGCGGCGACCCGCATCGCGGTGGGCTACGCGTTCCGCGTGCTGAATCTGCACAAGGTCTACCTGGTGGTGGACAAGGACAACATGGCGGCCGTGCACGTGTACGAACGCTGCGGCTTCCAGATCGAAGGCCTGATGAAGGAAGAGTTCTTTTCCAATGGCGCCTATCGCGACGCCTATCGCATGGCGCTGCTGCAGCACGAGCATCTGCGCGATGTGGGCCCCGGCGCGCCGGATGCTCCCGTACTGCGCGATTGGCCGCAGGAAGAACAGACGGGCTGAGCGCCCGTCCTTCCATCCGTTTCCGTCTTGACGCTGCGCGCCTCAGGCTGCTGCGCGCAGCAGGCGCAGGCCGTTGGCCACCACCAGCAGGCTGGCGCCGACGTCGGCGAACACCGCCATCCACAGCGTCGCGTTGCCGGTCATGGCAAGCGTCAGGAACACCACTTTGATGCCCAGCGCCAGCGTGATGTTCTGCATCAGGACGCGATGGGTCGCGCGCGACAAGCGCAGGAACGTCCCGATCTTGCGCAGGTCGTCGTCCATCAGCGCCACGTCGGCGGTCTCGATGGCCGTGCCCGTTCCGGCAGCACCCATCGCGAAACCGATGTCGGCGCGCGCCAACGCCGGCGCGTCGTTGATGCCGTCGCCCACCATGCCCACGCGGCCGCTGGGCGCCAGCTTGCTTTCGATGGCGGCCAGCTTGTCTTCCGGCAGTTGATCGCCGCGGGCCTCGTCGATGCCGACCTGTTTTGCGATGGCCTGGGCCGTGGGGGTGTTGTCGCCCGTCAGCATCAGGGTGCGTACGCCCAGCGAATGCAGGTCGGCGATGGCGGCCGCGCTGGTGGGCTTGACCGTGTCGGCCACGGCGGCCAACACCAGCACGCGTTGGCCGTCGGTCAGCGCGATGGCGCTCTTGCCTTGACGCTCCAGTTCATCCAGGCGGGCTTCCAGCTTGGCGCTCGAGACGCCCAGTTCGCGCATCAGGCGGCGGTTGCCCAATTGGTAGGTCACGCCGTCGAGCTGCGCGCTGACACCGCGGCCGGGCAGGGCCGTGAAAGTGTCGACGTCCAGCAGGACCTTGCCTTCGTCGCGGGCCGCATTGGCGACCGCCAGCGACACGGGGTGATCGGAACGGGCGGCCAGGCTGGCGGCGATCAGGGCGGCGGGCTGGCGCGTCTGCTCGGATACGTCCCATTCCTGCATGTCGGTCTGCACCGGCTTGCCGTGCGTCAGCGTGCCGGTCTTGTCCAGCGCCAGCCACTTCAGGTTGCGGCCTTCTTCCAGATAGACGCCGCCCTTGACCAGGATGCCGCGCCGCGAGGCCGCGGTCAGGCCGCTGACGATGCTGACCGGCGTTGAAATCACCAGCGCGCACGGGCAGGCGATGATCAGCAGCGCCAGCGCGCGATAGATCGCGTCGAACCACGGCTGGCCCCACAGCAGGGGCGGCACCACCGCCACCAGCACGGCCACGGCCACCACGGCGGGGGTGTAGATGCGCGAGAAACGGTCGATGAAGCGCTGGGTCGGCGCGCGGGCACCCTGGGCCTGTTCGACGGCGTGGATGATGCGGGCCAGCGTCGTATTGCCGGCGGCCGCGGTCACGCGGTATTCGAACGAGCCCGACGTGTTCACGGTAGCGGCGAACACGGGGTCGTCCTGCGCCTTTTCCACGGGCAGGCTTTCGCCGGTGATGGGCGACTGGTCCACGGCCGAACTGCCACTGACGATGATGCCGTCGGCGGCGATGCGTTCGCCCGGGCGCACCCGCACCACGTCATCCACCTGCAATTGCGCGGCGGGGACTTCCAGCCAGCGGCCATCGGCCTGGCGCACCGTGGCCGTTTCGGGGGCCAGGTCCAGCAGGCCGCGGATGGCGTTGCGCGCGCGGTCCAGCGAACGGGCCTCGATTAATTCGGCCACGTTGAACAGGAACATCACCATGGCCGCTTCGGGCCACTGGCCGATCAACACCGCGCCGGTCACGGCAATGCTCATCAAGGCATTGATGTTGAGGTTGCCGTTGCGCACGGCGATCCAGCCCTTGCGGTAGGTGGTGAGGCCGCAAGCCAGAATGGCGGCCACGGCAAATGCCGCGGTGGCGCCCAACGGCCAGCCGGCGAAATGCGAAAACTCGGACAGGGCGGCCAGTACGCCCGAGCCGCCGATCAGCCACCAGTTGACGGGTTTGGCCGCGGGGGCAGGGGTTTGGGCCGCGCCGTCGGCCAGAGGTTCCGGCGTCATGTCCAGCGACTTGATGGCGGCCATGATGCGGTCCAGCGCGCCCTCGGCGTGCACCACCGTCAGCACGCGCTGCATCAGGTTGAAGTCCAGCGCATGCACGCCGTCCAGGCCGTCGAGCTTCTTGCGGATCAGCGTTTCCTCGGTGGGGCAGTCCATCTGGCCGATGCGCAGGCGCGCCAGCAACTGGCCGGGGCCGGCGGCAAGCGTGGCGGCGCCGCCGCTGGACAGCGAGAGGTTCTCCATGCCGTGGGCGTGGCCGCAGCAAGCGGCTTGCGCTGGCGCGTGGCGATGGCCGTCGTCTTGGGCATGGGCATGCTTGTGGCTGTGATCATGCTTGTGATCGTGATCATGGCCGTGACCGTGATCGTGATCGTGCGAATGCCCGTGGTCCGCGCCGCCGGCCGCGTGATCGTGCCCCGCCTTGCCATGCCCGCCGCAGCAGGCGCCGTCTTGGCCCGGGGGCAGGGATTCGTGGATTTTGACTGGAGGGAGGGACATCTTCTTCGCCTTATGTAAGCTGATGGCCGTATTCCACACCTTGGAGTTACTATAGGGTCAACCCCTTAATTTCCATCGGATGCGATCCAGGGAGGCGCGATGCGTATTGGCGAATTGGCCACGGCGGCGGGCACCACCGTCGAAACCGTCAGGTACTACGAGAAAGAAGGGCTGCTGCCCGCCCCGGAACGCGGGCTGAACAATTACCGCAGTTACGGGCAACCCCATCTGGAGCGGCTGCGGCTGATCCGGAACTGCCGGGCGCTGGACATGACGCAAGACGAAATCCGCGCCATCCTGTCGCTGGCCGACAACCATCAGACCGGGTGCGGCCCCATTAACGAGCTGTTCGACGAGCACATCTCACACGTGGATGAACGCATCGCCGAACTGACGCAATTGAAGACACAACTGACCGAATTGCGGCAGCGTTGTCTGTCGGCGCGGCCCGACACCGAAGATTGCGGGATCTTGCACGGTTTGTCGGAAATGCAGGTGGAAGCGCGCCCGGAGCGGCATACGCATCTGGGATGACCCCCGCGTGAAGTCCGAGGCTCCGTGGGTGCAATGGGGCGCCGGCATCGCCGGCGCCCCATTGCATGTGTCCGCCTGATCAGTAATTGATCGAGGCCGACAGGATGTACGTCCTGCCCGCCGCGTTCGTCACGAATGATCCGGATGCCAGCCAGTACTTCTTGTCGGCGACGTTCTCGACGTTGGCGCGGAACACGACGTCCTTGCCGGCGATCGTGGTGGCGTAACGGGCGCCGAGATCGAAGCGCGTATAGCCCGGCAGACGGAGCGTGTTCGTGTTGTTGAGGTAGACGGACGACGTGCGGATGGCACGGCCATTCAGGCTGAGGCCCTGCACCCACGGAGTATCCCAATCCAGGCCCAGGTTGTAGGTGCTGGCGGGGACGCCTGCCGGACGGTTGCCCTGGCTCACGCCGCCGGGGGTCTTGGTGAGTTCGCTGTTGATGTAGGCGGCGCTTGCCATCAGGCGAAGCCCGCGAGTGATTTCCCCATAGCCGGTGAGCTCCAGGCCGCGGTTGCGTTGTTCTCCGAAATAGCCGTAGACGTTGTTGTCGTTGGCCTGTCCGGAAGGGCGCGCGATCTGGAAGAGGGCCAGGGTGGTGGTGATGTTGCCGTCCCAGTCCACCTTTACGCCGGTTTCGTATTGCTTGGACTTGTAAGGCGCGAGGACGGCGCCCCGGTTTTCGTACGTGTCGCCCACGATCGTGCCACGGGTCAGGCCTTCGGCGAAGTTGGCATAGACCGATACGTTGTGCAGCGGCTTGACGACAATGCCGCCGATGGGGGAATTGGCGCTGGCCCGGTAGCCACTGGTGCGCGCGCCCGTGGTGGTGTTGTAGCTATCGACCTGGACCCTTTGGTGGCGCACGCCCGCGGTCAACAGGATGCGATCCTGGGCAAAAGAGAGCGTGTCGGCCAGGGCGAAGCTGGTCAGCGTGGTGTCGGACGCTTTCTGCGGCGTCAGGCGCACCGAGGGGCCGTCGGGGATAGGCGTGGGATCGTAGATGTTGGAGGCCACAATCGCCGACCCCGTCGAATAGGCGTTGCCCGCTTCCTGATTCAGATAGGTGGCGCCCAGCGCGACGCGATGCTTGACGCTGCCGGTGTTGAAGCGGGCAGTCAAGCCGGTATCGCCGCTGCTCGTTTTGGAATACGAGTCGTAGTAGGTGGTCATGACGTTGAAGTTGCCGTCTTGATCCACGGATTGGCGAGCGCCGGCTGCGTTGACGGTGACGGGGAAAACCTGCCGTACCTTGCCTTCCCGATACCCCGCCGCGATGTGTCCGGTCAGGTTGTCGGTGAAGTCATATTCCAGGCGCGACATAATCGTGCTGTCGCGTTGCGATAGGCGGGTGCCGGGATAGAAGTTGATGTCGCCGTCGGGCGGCGCGGGCAATGCCGTCACGGTCGGCTGCCAGCCAATCTGTGAACGGAAGTTCTCGATCACGTCTTCCTGGTGAATGGCGTCGGCCGACCAGCGCAGGCGCGTGCCGCGGTAGTCGATGCCCAGCGCGGCCATGTCCAGGCCTTGCTTGCCGTCGCGCAGCGTCGACTCCCCGCCGCGCTTGACGCCGTTAAAGCGCAAGCCCCAGGCATTGTCTTCGCCGAAACGTTGGCCCAGATCAAGCTGAGCGGTAAGGTTGGCCTTGCTGGCGTAACCCAGCGTGGCGCGCGCTAGCGGTTCGTCGTCGGCGCGCTTGGTCACGACGTTGATCGCGCCGCCGATGCTGCCATTGGGCGGGATCCCGCGCATGAAGGCGCCGGGGCCTTTAAGCACTTCCACGCGCTCCAGGATTTGCACGGGCACGCGGCTGGACGACACCAGGCCATACAAACCGTTGACGCTGACGTCGCCGCTGCCGACGGCAAAGCCGCGTATCTGGAAGTCTTCGCCGAAGCCGCCGCTTGACGTCAGGTTGCGGACCGAGGCGTCATTGACGACAACGTCGGCCAGGGTGCGAGCCTGCTGATCGTAAAGCAGTTCAGAGGTGTAGTTGACGGTGCTGAACGGCGTGTCCATCACGTCCTCGGAACCGAGCAAGCCCAGGCTGCCGCCCGTGGCGACCTGGCCGCCCGCGTACGGTTCGGCAAGGGTGCCAAGAATGCCGGCGGTCACTGTCACTGCTTCGAGTTGCACGGTATCTGCGGCTGCCTTCGCGCGCGACAAGGTGACGTTGTTGCCCTTGCGCGTGTACGCGATACCCGTCCCTTGCAGCAGTTGGCGCAAGGCCTCCTCTGGCGAGAGGTTGCCGGAAATGGCGCGCGCGGTCTGGCCGGCGAGCACATCCTGGGAATAGAAGATCTGCAAGGAGGTCTGCGCACCTAACTGCAACAGCGCATCGCCCAATGGCTGCGCCGGGATGTTGACGCTGACAGGCGCTTCCTGGGCCTTGACGGGGGGCGTCATGCCGAAGACGAGTGATAGCGAGAAGGCAAGTGCGCTGAGAGCAACGCGCGGAGGCACGCGCAATAGAGGTCGGGCAGATACGTGGTTCAAGATCGATAGCTCGGTCGGAGGCGCGCAAACGAGGCGTGCAGGTTACGGAAGACGGCGGGTGGAATGCGCTGGGCAGGTCCGCCCCTTCCTCTCTAGACGCATGAGCAGGGTTGAAACCGGAATAAGAATCGCTATTATTGTGTAACGTTTTAGTTACATTTAGATGATCCGTTCCGGTCGGCCGCGCGTGCGGCGGGTCAGCGCGCGGTGACGCGTATTCCGCCGTCCGGAAGGCGATCCACGGACACGGGGGCGATGGCGGGGAGGGCATCGATCATGGCCAGCGGGTCGTCTACGCTGAAGACACCCGAGATGCGATGCTGGCCGAGTTCAGGCGCTTCAAGACGTGCGGGCCGCGGCAGGTAGCGGTTCATCTCGCTGATGACCGTGGCCAGGGGGATATTGTTGAAGATGATCTTGCCGCGTTGCCAGGCGACAAGATTCTGGATGTTGACCTGCGTGACCTCGCTTAATGTGTCGCCTCCATAAGCAATGGCCTGTTGGCCCGCGGTCAGGCGGCGTTCGCTCTGGCGCCACCAGGGGCCCGATTCCAGCCGCACGGAACCCGATTCGACGCTGACCTGCAAGGTTTCGCTGTCGCGACGCACGTTGAAACGCGTGCCTGTCACCGTGACTTGGCCGACGCCGCCCAGCACGAGAAACGGCCGCGACGCATCATGGTGGACGTCGAAAAAGGCCTCGCCTTGCGCCAATTCCACCCGGCGTTCGCCAGCCCCGAAGCGCGCGACGAGGCGGGTGTCGCCGTTCAGGTGCAGCGTGGAGCCGTCCGGCAGGGCGACTTGCCGCCGTTCGCCTTTGCGGGTCGCAAAATTGATCACTTTTTCGTCGTGGTCAAAGACGTAGGGCGCCGCGAGAATACCCGCCACGACCGGCAGCGAACAGGCTGCCGCCATTCCCGCCGCGAAGCGCCGTCGCGACATCGGCGGCGGCCTGGAGTCGGCCATCGACGCTTGCATCAGGCCACGCAGGCGCGTGTGGGAGACCGACAGCATCGCATCCCATTGAGCGCTCAGTTCGCGATATTGGCGCTCATGGGCAGGATCGGCGCTGCGCCAGGCCGCGAATGCCTGCCGATCCAAGTCCGTGGCTTCGCCGGAATGCATGCGCGAGAACCAATGGGCCGCGTCGCGCGGCGGGTCAAGCGCGTCGGGGCCGCTCGTATGCGAGGACTTGCCGGCACGGCCGGTATCAGAGAGGGGCATGGTGTTGCAGCCGATCGTTGATGTGGCGCACGGAGCGCGTCATGTATTTTTCCACCATGCTGCGCGAGATGCCCATTTCCTGGGCGATTTCGGTGTGCGTCCATCCTTCCAGGCGGCACCTGAGGTAGACCTGCCGGCACTTGGGGGGCAGGTCTTCGAGCGCACGGACGAGCTCGTCGGCAAGTTGCTGGAACCGGATGCCGTTGTCGGCCGGCGGGGTGGCGGGATGCTCACCTCCGGGCATGTCGTCCAGTGACGTGATGTCCAGCGTGTTGATGTGCCGATGCCAGCTCACCAGGCGGTTGGAGGTGCCGCGGGACATGTATGCGCGGGGGTCATAGATCGCCGCGACATCGCCTTCCAGCATGCCAAGCACGGTATCGTGCATGGCGTCTTCGCCATCCTCGCGTCCTCGTCCGCGCCACTTGCCGATCATGTCAGCGTAATGGGCGAGCCAGTCTTTCCTGGCCTTGGGGGGAAGGGACATGAGAAAACGCTTGGACAAGAAAAATGGTTATTGATTCTAATATGCATTCGTATGTTTGGGTGAATTCGAGCGGTGTGTGGGGCAGGGCAGGGACAACCGGCCCAGCGGTGCGGGCATTCAGATGGAATGACCTCTGACGGCGGCGGGAATGGCGCAGACGGGCGGGGACTTGGCGTAATATGAGAATCTGTTTCTTTCCCATTTGCGCCCGAATCAATGACCGTAACCACTACCGCCACTCCGCTGCACGCCCTGACCACGCGCCGTTCCGTGAAGTTCCTGCGGGGCCCGGCGCCCAAGCCCGACGAGATCGAACAGATTCTGCAAGCCGCCATGTCGGCCCCCGACCATGGCGCGCTGCGCCCGTGGCGTTTTGTCGTGATCCAGGGCGAGGCCATCGGCAAGCTGGCGGATGTGGCGCTGGAAGCGGTCAAGCGCAGCGGCGACCCGCGCATGACGCCTGAAAAGGAAAAGTCGGTGCGCGAATGGATGGCCGGCGTGCCGCTGTTCATCGCCGTGGCGCAGAAGATTGCGCACGACAACACCAAAATCCCCGAACACGAGCAACTGCTGGCCACCGGCTGCTCGGTCATGAACATCCTGAACGCCGTGCACATGCTGGGCTACGGTGCGTTCTGGAGCACCGGGGTCGGCACCTACGTCGAAGACGTGCAGAACGCGCTGGGACTGGATTCGCTGGACTACCGTTTCCTGGGCTATCTGGCCATCGGCACGCCGGGTTGCGCCGTGCCGCCGGCCAACCGCCCCGACTACCGCGACTTCGTTACGGAGTGGACCGGCCCGGTCTGAACGCGGTCGCTCGCCAGCCGCTTCACAACCCCCGGCATGGCCGACGCGTCGTGCATGCTCTGGTTCAGGCGGTCCACCCCTGGACGCGGCGTGCCTTTCGGCGCGCAGCTTGCCCGCCTTGACCTGGGGCAGGGCGCTGGCCACCTCTTGGTGGAACCGGCTGATAGCCTGTACCGCGAAATCCGCGCGCTGCGTATCTACGAGGGGGCCAGCGAAGTGCAGAAGATCATCATCGCCCGCGACGTGCTACGGGCTGCCGCGTGAACGCATTCTGAACGCTTCGCACGCGCAGGATTGGCGCGGGCGGCCGGTCCGGACCCGCGCCGCCATTGGCGCCGCGGCAGGTAACCGCCCGCGGATGCTTGCCGCCATTCAGGTCGCCCAACGGCGGGGGCGGCTGTGCTATTGTCGTTAACCGGCCGCCTGCGTTCATCCTGCAAGCGGGCCGGCGATGGTGCGGTTCGAGGCTACCCCCTTGAGCCGTCTCCTTGGTAGGAAGAAAACGCATGACACGATCAAGCGTGGAGACAATATATGAGCCAATATGGGCCGCTGAAGTTGCACGTCCCCGAGCCCACAGGGCGTCCGGGTTGCAAGACCGACTTTTCCTATCTGCATCTGTCGCCGCCTGGCGAGGTGCCCAAACCCCCCATTGATGTTGCCGCGGTCGATACCGGCGGACTGGCGTACAGCCTTGTCCGGGTGATCGACGACGACGGCCGCGCGGTCGGGCCGTGGGCGCCCGAGATCAGCAATGATCAGCTGCGCGCCGGCATGCGGGCCATGCTGAAGACGCGGATCTTCGACGGCCGCATGCTGACCGCGCAGCGCAAGAAGAAGATCTCGTTCTACATGCAGAGCCTGGGCGAAGAAGCCATCGGCACGGCGCATGCGCTGGCGCTGGAGCAGGGCGACATGTGTTTCCCGACCTACCGCCAGCAGAGCATCCTGCTGTCGCGCGACGTATCGCTGGTCACCATGATGTGCCAGCTGATGTCGAACGAACGCGACCCGCTCAAGGGCCGCCAACTGCCGGTGATGTACTCGGACCGGAAAAACGGCTTCTTCACCATTTCCGGCAACCTGGCTACGCAGTTCATCCAGGCGGTGGGTTGGGCGATGGCCTCCGCCATCAAGGGCGACACGCGCATCGCGTCGGCCTGGATCGGCGACGGCGCCACGGCCGAGGCCGACTTCCACACGGCGCTGACGTTCGCGCATGTGTATCGTGCGCCGGTCATCCTGAACGTGGTCAACAACCAGTGGGCCATTTCCACTTTCCAGGCGATCGCCGGCGGCGAAGGCGCGACCTTCGCGGGCCGCGGCGTGGGCTGCGGCATCGCGTCGCTGCGGGTGGACGGCAATGATTTCCTGGCGGTCTATTCCGCCTCGCGCTGGGCCGCCGAACGCGCCCGCCGCAACCTGGGCCCGACCCTGATCGAATGGGTGACGTACCGCGCCGGTCCGCACTCGACCTCCGACGACCCGTCCAAGTACCGCCCCGGCGACGACTGGGCGCACTTCCCGCTGGGCGATCCGATCGAGCGCTTCAAGAAGCACCTGATCGGGCTGGGCATCTGGTCCGACGCCGAACACGATGCCGTGCGCGCCGAACTCGACGCCGAGATCGTCGCGGCCCAGAAGGAAGCGGAAAGCTACGGCACGCTGGTGGACGGACACGTCCCCAGCGCGGCCAGCATCTTTGAAGACGTCTACAAAGACATGCCGGAGCATCTGCGCCGGCAGCGCCAGCAGCTCGGAGTCTGATCATGGCAATTGACAACAACGCTGGTCCGGCCTCGTCGCCGATGACCATGATCCAGGCATTGCGCTCGGCCATGGATGTGATGCTGGAGCGTGACAACAACGTGGTGGTGTTTGGCCAGGACGTCGGGTATTTCGGCGGCGTCTTCCGGTGCACCGAGGGCTTGCAGACCAAGTACGGTAGCTCGCGCGTGTTCGACACGCCGATCTCCGAAGGCGGCATCGTGGGCGTGGCGGTGGGCATGGGCGCCTATGGCCTGCGTCCCGTGTGCGAGATCCAGTTCGCCGACTATTTCTACCCCGCCTCCGACCAGATCGTGTCGGAAGCCGCGCGCCTGCGCTACCGCTCGGTGGGCGAGTTCATCGCCCCGATGACCATCCGCATGCCTTGCGGCGGCGGCATTTACGGGGGGCAGACGCATAGCCAGAGTCCCGAAGCCATGTTCACGCAGGTCTGCGGGCTGCGCACGGTGATGCCGTCCAACCCCTATGACGCCAAGGGCTTGCTGATCGCGTCGATCGAGAACGATGATCCGGTGATTTTCCTGGAACCCAAGCGGCTCTACAACGGCCCCTTCGACGGTCACCACGACCGTCCGGTGACGCCGTGGACCGGGCGTCCGGGCAGCGTGGTGCCCACCGGCTACTACACGGTGCCGTTGGACACCGCCGCCATCGTCCGGCCGGGCAAGGCGCTGACAGTGCTGACCTACGGCACCACGGTGTATGTCTCGTTGACCGCCGCGGAAGAGACCGGGATCGATGCCGAAGTCATCGATCTGCGCAGCCTTTGGCCGCTGGATCTGGAAACCATCGTGAACTCGGTGAAGAAGACCGGCCGTTGCGTAGTGGTGCACGAAGCCACGCGCACCTGCGGGTATGGCGCGGAGCTGATTTCGCTGGTGCAAGAACACTGCTTCCATCACCTGGAGGCGCCCGTCGAGCGCGTGACCGGTTGGGACACGCCCTACCCGCATGCGCAGGAGTGGGCGTACTTCCCCGGCCCGCGCCGGGTCGGCGAAGCGTTCAAACGCGCGATGGAGGTCTGAGATGGGAATCCATATCATCAAGATGCCTGACATCGGCGAGGGCATTGCCGAGGTCGAACTGGTGGGTTGGCATGTCAAGGTGGGCGATACCGTTGCCGAGGACCAGCCGCTGGCCGATGTGATGACCGACAAGGCCACGGTCGAAATCCCGTCGCCCGTGGTCGGCAAGGTGGTCGCGCTGGGCGGCGACGTGGGCCAGGTCATGGCCGTGGGCGGAGAACTGATCCGCCTGGAAGTGGAAGGCGAGGGCAACGTCCGCGCCGGTTCAGCGACGCCGCAGAAGGCGGCGCCTGCCGCAGCCGAGGCCCCCGCGCCCGCCAAGACGGACGGTGCCGCCAAGGCGGCTGCCGGCGGCATCGCCGGCCAGATTGCGGTATCCGTGTCGCAGCCGGCAAGTCCGGCGTCGGCCCAGCCGCAACCCATCGCCTCGCGTCCCGCCGTGGCCGCCGCGCCCGTCGTGGCGCGCCAGCCGGGCGATAAGCCGCTGGCCTCGCCCGCCGTGCGCAAGCGCGCGTGGGATTTGGGGCTTGAGCTGCGCTACGTGCAAGGCAGCGGCCCGGCCGGCCGGATCATGCACGAAGATCTGGATGCCTATCTGCAGTCGCAGGGGTCAGGCGGCGCCGTGCGCGGCGGCTCGGCCTATGTGCAGCGCAATGACGAGGAAGCCGTGCCCGTCATCGGCCTGCGCAGGAAGATCGCGCAGAAGATGGCGGAATCCAAGCGCCGCATCCCGCACTTCAGTTATGTCGAGGAAATCGATGTGACCGAACTGGAGGATCTGCGCGTCCAGCTCAACCTGAAGTGGGGCGATTCGCGCGGCAAGCTGACGCTGCTGCCGCTCTTGGCGCGGGCCATGGTCGTGGCGCTGCGGGACTTCCCGCAGATCAATGCGCGCTATGACGACGAAGGCGGCGTGGTGACGCGGTACGGCGCCGTGCACATCGGCATCGCCACGCAAAGCGACGGCGGGCTGATGGTGCCGGTGATGCGCCACGCCGAGGCGCGCGACCTCTGGTCCATGGCGGCCGAGATCGGCCGGCTGGCCCAGGCCGTGCGCAACGGCACCGCGGGGCGCGACGAACTGTCCGGTTCGACCATCACCATCACCAGCCTGGGCCCCTTGGGCGGCATCGTCACGACACCGGTGATCAACCATCCCGAAGTCGGTATCGTGGGCGTGAACCGCATCGTCGAGCGGCCCGCTTTCCGCAACGGCGCCGTGGTGGCGCGCAAGCTGATGAACCTGTCGTCGTCCTTCGACCACCGCGTGGTGGACGGCATGGACGCGGCGCGCTTCATCCAGGCGGTGCGCGCGCTGCTGGAACAACCCGCGCTGCTTTTCGTGGAGTAAGCATGAGCCAGATCACAAAGACAACGACATTGCTGGTGATCGGCGGCGGCCCCGGCGGCTACGTGGCCGCCATCCGCGCCGGCCAATTGGGCGTGCCGACCATTCTGGTCGAAGGCGGCCAGTTGGGCGGCACGTGCCTGAACATCGGCTGCATCCCTTCCAAGGCGCTGATCCATGCGGCCGAGGAATTCGACAAGGCGCGCCACTATGCGGACAAGTCGCCGCTGGGCATCTCGGTGCAGACGCCGGCGATCGATATCGCGCAGACCGTGGCATGGAAAGACGGCATTGTCGGCAAGCTGACGGGCGGCGTGGCCGCGCTGTTGAAGAAGAACGGCGTGCAAGTGGTGCAGGGCTGGGCCAGCTTGCTGGACGGCAAGACCGCCGAAGTCGCCACCGCCGACGGCGGCAGCCTGCGCATTCAGTGCGAACACCTGCTGCTGGCGGCTGGCTCCGAGCCTACGCCGCTTGCGTCCATGCCGTTTGGCGGCATCGTGGTGTCGTCCACCGAAGCGCTGTCGCCTGCCAGCATCCCCAAGCAATTGGTGGTGGTCGGCGGCGGCTACATCGGCCTGGAACTGGGCACGGTGTACCGCAAGCTGGGCGCGGAAGTCGCCGTGGTGGAAGCGCAAGACCGCATCCTGCCGACCTACGACGCGGAATTGACCAAGCCCGTGGCCACCGCGTTGGCGAAGATGGGCGTGGCGCTGCATCTGAACCGCAAGGTGCTCGGCCTGAACGGGGCGGGCGACGCGGTGCGGGTGCAAGACGCCTCAGGCGCCGAAACCCAGTTGCCCGCCGACCGCGTGCTGATCGCGGTGGGGCGCCGTCCGCGCACGCAGGGCTGGGGGCTGGAAAGCCTGCAGCTCGACCGCAAGGGCAATGCGCTGCGCATCGACGACCAGTGCCGCACGTCCATGCGCGACGTCTGGGCCATTGGCGATATCGCCGGCGAACCCATGCTGGCGCATCGCGCCATGGCGCAGGGCGAAATGGTGGCCGAACTGGTGGCGGGCAAACGCCGGCATTTCCAGCCGGCGTCGATCCCTGCCGTGTGCTTCACGGATCCCGAGGTCGTGGTGGCGGGCTTGTCGCCGGCCGAGGCGGAAAGCGCGGGGCTGGATTGCCTGACGGCGTCCTTCCCGTTCGCCGCCAACGGCCGCGCCATGACGCTGGAGTCCACCGACGGCTTTGTCCGCGTGGTGGCCCGGCGCGACAACCACTTGATCGTGGGTTGGCAGGCGGTGGGGCGCGGCGTGTCGGAACTGTCGACCGCGTTCGGCCAGTCGCTGGAAATGGGCGCCACGCTTGAAGATGTGGCCGGCACCATCCACGCGCACCCGACCTTGGGTGAAGCCGTGCAGGAAGCGGCGCTGAAGGCGCTGGGCCACGCGCTGCATATCTGAGGCGCCACCCCCGCACTGCGCCACCGCGCTCCCGGTCCGCCGGGGCAGCAAGCACGCAACGCGTGCGCGGCGTGGGGGCCCTTCTTATCGCCGGGCCGCCCCAAGATAAGAAGGCCCCCTTGGGGGGCAGCAAGCACGCAACGCGTGCGCGGCGTGGGGGCCTTCTCTCTCTCTTTCAGTCCAGGCGTTTGCGCAGCAGGTACTTCTGCTGGCCGTCCATCACCGGCACGCCGTGCTGGTTGCGCACGTCGCTGCGCATGGTCAGCACGCCGGTGCTGCGGCCGGGCACCAGCTCGGTCACGCGCAGGGACGCATACAAGGTGTCGCCCGAGAACACGGGCTTCAGGAAGCGGCTGCTTTGCTCCAGGAAAGCTTTCAGCGAATCCTCCACCATGTGCGGGAACAGGCCGGCGCCCGCCGCTGTCTGGATGGCTACCTGGAAACCGTGCGCCAGCATGTGCGGCATGCCATGGGCGCGGCAGTATTCCACGTCGTAATGCACGGGATGGTTGTCGCCGCTGGCCAGTTGAAACGCGGCGAAAAGCGCGTCGGTCATGGTGCGGGAGGGCAGGTTGAAGACTTCGCCGACCTCGAAGTCCTCGAAGTAGCGCTGGGCGCACAGTTGATGCGTGATCATGCCGGGCTCCTGTTTGGGATGGGTTGCGAAAAGAGGGGGCGATCGGCGCTTCGGCGCGTCAATTCGCCGTCATGTTGGCCGCGCGGGCGACCTGGCTCCATTTCTTCAGTTCGCTTTCCAGGAAGCTGGCCAGCGCGGCGGGCGAGGGCTCGGTTTCCAGCACCAGGCCCATGTCGTAGGCGCGGCGCTTCAACGCGTCGTCCTGAAGCGCCGCTTGCAGGGTGGACGTTAGCGTCTTGATCACCGGGGCAGGAGTGCCGGCGGGCGCGAACACGGCGTTCCAGGTATAGGCCTCGTAGCCGGGAACGGCTTCGGCAATGGCCGGCGTGTCGGGCGTCTGCGGCAAACGCTGGCTCATCGACGTCGCCAGGAGGCGCACGGTTCCGGCATGCACCTGCGCCAGGCCGGTGGGGGCGCTGTCGATCATGAATTCCAGGTGCCCGCCGATGACGTCGGCCATGGCAGGGGCGCTGCCGCGGTAGGGCACATGCATGGCGCGGGTGCCGGCCAGGTAGTTGACCAGTTCGGCGCCCAGGTGCGGCGCGCTGCCGATGCCGGCGGAACCATAGTTGACCTTGCCGGGGTGGGATTTCAGATAGGCCAGGAATTCCGGCAGGGTCTGCGCCGGCAGGGATTTGTTGACAACCAGCACCAGCGGCGCCTTGGCGGCGAGGCCGACCGGGGCGAAGTCCTCGACGGTGCGGTAGGGCAGTGTCGCGTGGATGCTCGGGTTGACGGCATGCGCCACCGTGGTCAGCAGCAAGGTGTAGCCGTCGGGCGTCGCCTTCGCGACCGTTTCCGTGCCGACCAGCGTGCCTGCGCCCGTGCGGTTTTCGACGATGATCGTGGTGCCCGCCTGGCGGCCCCAGCTTTCGGCCAGGGCGCGGGCGAAGGTGTCCGTCGGACCGCCTGCCGCATAGGGCACCACCAGCTTTACCGGTCGCGAAGGAAAGCCCGACTGCGCCCAGACCATAGGGGCGGCCGCCAGCAGGCCGATGGCCGCGGCCAGTTTTCGGGCCGGCGCGGCCCAGCGGGATAGGGGGGGCATGGTTTGTCTCCGTTCATTGTTTTGCCTGCCGGATGCCGCCGGGTTGTCCCGGCGGATGGCGGCGGCTTCGGGTTTGTTCCCTGGTTTCGGCAAAATATAAAGACGATGATCCGGGGCGAACAGTCGAATGTTTTTTCCTCGGCTTAGAACCTTTCTAACAGTGGCTTTCCTTGCCGGCGTGGCGGGGGTTGCGGAGTGATGGCGTTGCGCTACGAACTGACCGACTTGCGTGTTTTCATGGCTATCGCCGAGGCCAAGAGCCTGACGGGCGGTGCGTCCGACCTGCATTTGACGGCGCCATCGGCCAGCTATCGGCTTAAGAACCTGGAACAGGCGATGGGGGTTCCGCTGTTCGTGCGCACGCAGAAGGGCATGTCGCTGACGCCCGCCGGCATGACCGTGCTGCGCTACGCGCAGACCATCTTCGCCAATGTCGAGCGCCTGCAAGGCGAAATGCGCCGGCACACGGACGGTGTCGAGGGGCATATCCGCGTGTTCGCCAACAGCAGCACGATGAGCAGCCTGCCTGCGGCGCTGAGCCGGTTCCTGGCGGCCTATCCCAACGTCAACATCGACCTGGAGGAACGCCTTAGCGCCGAAACGGTCAAGGCGGTGCTGGACGGGCATGCGGATGTGGGGCTGGTGGCCGGCGCCATCGAGATGCGCGGCCTGGAATTCATCACCTACGGCAAGGACGAACTGCTATTCATCATTCCGCCGCGCCATCCGCTGGGACTGCACCTGCGCGTGTCGCTGGAGGCCGCGCTGGCGCACGACATCGTGGCGATCGGCCGCAAGAGCAGCAACTTCCTTTACCTGCAGCAGATGGCCGAACAACTGGGCATCAAGCCCCGGGTACGCGTGCATGCGCCCAATTTCGATGCGGTGCTGCGATGCGTGCAAGAGGGCGCGGGCATTTCGCTGGTGCCCCGCTCGGTCGCCGCTTCGGCGCTGGCGCAGGGCAAGGTCGAAGGCGTGGAAATCGAAGAGGCGTGGGCGGTGCGCGAGCAGCGCGTGGTGATGCGCAGCATGGAGGCGTTGCCCGTCTTCGCGCGCGATTTCGTGGGCTACGTCACCGAGCTTACCCCCGCCGACGCTGGCGATTAGAGAATCTTGAAGCGCGGTTAAAAATTATCGACTGGCCGCGGCGCGCAGGGCGTTCCTATAATTTTTTCGCATTGCCGGCCGGCTATCGGGCCGGCGCCCTTGGACGCGCAGGACGATATGACCGCAGCTTTGAAACCCTTGGACGGCATCACCGTCGTCGCGCTTGAGCATGCCGTGGCGGCCCCGTTCGCCAGCCGCCAATTGGCGGACCTGGGCGCCCGCGTGATCAAGATCGAACGCCCCGGTACAGGCGATTTCGCACGCGGCTACGACGCCGCGGTGCACGGCCAGTCTTCATTTTTCGTGTGGGCCAACCGGGGCAAGGAAAGCCTGTGCCTGGATCTTGAACAACCGGCCCAGCGCGCCGCGCTGCAGCGGCTGCTGGCCGACGCCGATGTCTTCATCCAGAACCTGGCCCCGGGGGCGGCGCAGCGCAAGGGGCTGGACTTTGCCGCCTTGCACGCGGAGTTTCCCCGGCTGATCGTGTGCGACGTGTCCGGGTACGGCGACAGCGGCCCCTTCCGCGAGAAGAAGGCTTACGACCTGCTGATCCAGGCCGCGGCCGGCTTGATCTCGGTCACGGGAACCCCGGACGCGCCAGCGCGCACGGGCATCTCGATTGCCGATATCTCGGCAGGCATGTACGCGTATTCCGGCATCTTGACGGCCTTGCTGCAGCGAGGCCGCACCGGCGAGGGCCTGCGGGTGGAGGTCACCATGTTGGAGGCGCTGGCCGAATGGATGTCGTACCCCTTGAATGCGGCTCGCTACGGCGGTTCGCCGCCGGCGCGCAACGGCGTGGCGCATCCGGCTATCGCGCCGTATGGCCAGTATCAGGCGGGCGACGGCAAGAACATCATTTTCGGCCTGCAGAACGAACGCGAATGGGTGCAGTTCTGCGCCGGCGTGCTGCAGGACCCGGCTATCGCGCAAGAGGAGCGCTTTTCGTCCAACGTGCTGCGTGTCGCCAACCGCCAGGCGCTGGATGCCCGTATCGCCGCATGCTTCGCGCCGCTCTCGCGCGAAGAAGTGCTGCGCCGGCTGGACGACGCCGGCATCGCCAATTCCGCGCTGAACACCATGCACGACGTCTGGGACCATCCGCAGTTCGCCGCCCGCGACCGGTGGCGCGACGTCGCCACGCCGGCGGGGCCCATCCGGGCCTTGCTGCCGCCCGCCACGCTGTCGGGCATGGAGGCGGCGATGGGCGACGTGCCGGCGCTGGGCCAGCACACAGAGGCGATCCTGGCCGAACTGGGCGTTACGCTGCCCGCTTGACGCGACTGCCGGGGGCGCCGCGGCGCAATCCTACTTGCTGCCGTCGACGTAGGGCCGGGATTGCAGGATCAGGATCTTGTCGCCTTGCACGGCCCATTCGATGTCCTGGTCCACGTTGCCCAGGCGCAGCTTGATCTGGCTGCCCACGGCGGCCAGCCGGGCGACCAGTGCGTCGTTCAGCACCTGACGGGAGCCTTCGATCGGCACTTCGCGCACGCCGCCCGCCTTGTCCGCGACCAGTTGCGTGTCTTCGGCCGACCGGCTCAGCACCTGCACAGCCTTGGACCAGCTGGAATACATCAGCTGTTCCGCTTGACGCTTGCCTTCCACGACCTTGATGCCCAGGCCGCGCTTGGCCGAGAGGTAGGTCACATAACGGCGAGAGGGGTCGAACGGATCGCGCGTGATCATCACGCCCGAGCTGTCCGAGGCCGCCGCCTGCTGGACCAGCACCGCCATGACCACGCCGTCCTGGCCGATGCCCGCGGCGCGGCGGGCCTCATAGGCTTCGAAGTTGTAGATGGATGCCCAGACCGTCAATACCGCTTTGGGCAGCGCGTCGGCTTGCGTCACATTGGGGACCGTGGTGTAGAGCCCCGCGCCGCTGAATCCGGGCAGGTCTTCGGAGTTCGACGAGCTGCGCACGAACACGCCCCGGCCGTGCAATTGCTGTTGCCAGCGTTCGCGCCATGCGGCCGCAAGCGCGGGGTCGGGCTGGGCCTGGATGATGTCCTGGCGCAGCGCGGCAAGCTCGCTGCGGCGGACATTGGCGTCGCTGGCGAAGTCCGGCCGCTTTTCCAGCGCGGCGATGCGTTCCGGCACGTGCAACTGTTGCATGAATGCCGCGTATTGCGCGAAGGGAATGCAGAAACCGTCCGGCACGCTGGCCAGGGGCGCCAGGGAGGATTTCAGGGCGCCCAGATTGGCGGCCTTTACGCCGCAATGGCGGCTGTCGCGGGTGGCCATGCCGGTAAGCGGCTTGAGCGCTTTGACGGTCAGGTCGGGCTTGGGCAGAGGCAGGCCGGCCGCCTTGGGAGGCGGGGTCGCGGGTGTTTCGGGTTTGGCCACGGGTCGCACCTGATAGCCATTGCTGAGGACGTCCAGCTCCACCCACTGGCCGTCGTATTGGCGTAGCGCGGCTACCCCATCGCGCACATAGGCGTTCGGGATGCGCCAGCCCTTGGCCAGCAGGTTCACGTGCGACAGCAGGGTGGAGGGTCGTTGCGTGACCAAGCCGGCGACGGGCGGCAGCGCAACCGGCACTTCGTCCAGCACCAGGATGTCGGTGGGCGCCAGATCGTGGGTGCCGTCCAACGAGGCCACGATGCGCAAGCGGCCTATGGCATGCCCGGTGTTCAACGGCAGGAAGGTCTGTTCGCGCAGCAGGGCCTCTTGGGTGACGAAGTCCAGGCCTGCGCCTTGCGCGGTCTGTTCGTGCATCGTGGAGTTGGCCTTGAAGCGCAGCGGCGCGTAGAAAGTCGCACGCAGCCGGTCCCCGGTCAGGGCCAGCAGTTCGGGCGTCAGCCGGTCGCCTTCCCAGAATTCATAGGTGTAGCCCGGCAGGTCGCGTTGCCAGCTCAGGGTGCCGAACAGCAGGCGGCGCTGCGGGTCCTTGTATTGGGCGATCAGCGTGGCCTTGTCCGCCCCGGGCAGCAGCCGGCGTTCGCGGGCGAAGGTCTCGTGCAGCGTATAGCGCGGCGTATCGATGTAATAGATGCGGTCGGCATGTTTGCGGTCGATCACGAACAGCACATGGGGGATCTCAAGCGGCGTGCCCGGGTTGTACACGCGGGCCAACTGCTGAAATGCCGCCTGGGTACGGATCTGGCCCAGAAACGCGGGGCCGCCGCGCTTGGCGTCTTCGGCCTTGCGCGCTTCGATTTCGTCTGGCCGCAAGGGCCGTGCGTTTTCGTAAGGGGAGGGCTTGCGGGCGGTTTGCGCCTGGGCGGTGGCGCCGATCCCCACGGCCGCGAGGCCGAGTGCGGTAAGGACGATCAGGCTGGGCCGGCGCAGCGGGCCAAGACAATGGGATGCAAGCGATAGGCGCATGGAAAGGTGGGCGGAACGCAAGGAGTTGCGATGATATCGGAGCGCCTCCGCCACGCCGTGGATGGAGGTGTCCAGTTGTATCCAGTCATTTGCCTGAGCGCCCCACGGCCTTACAAATACCCAATTTCAGTGATACGCGCCGAGGCGCGATTGCCGTGTAATCCAGGTTCGGCTGTCAGTCGCGCCGGCGACGTGAGAACCCGACCGTCAGCATGCCCGACGGAACGGGTTCTTGTAGGGCCTTTTCGCAGGGACAGCAAATGCTGTCCCTGTTTTTTTTCGAATGATGCCCCCGACTGGTCATGGCGCCCCATGCAACAAGGCCCCCGAAAGGAGGCCTTGTCTTCGTTCCAGCCTGAGTGGAAATCAGCCTTCGGCCGTTTCCGCCAGCACGCGTTTGGCTTCTTCAGCCACGCGCTCGGGCGCCGTGCCGCCGATGTGCTTGCGGGCGGCAACCGAGCCTTCCAGGGTCAGCACCTGGTGGACGTCGTCACCGATCTGGGCGTGATAGGCCTTCAGTTCGTCGGTGGACAGGTCGGCCAGGTCGCAACCGCGCTGCTCGCAGTCGCGCACGGCGTGGGCCACCACTTCGTGGGCGTCGCGGAAGGGTACGCCGCGCTTGACCAGGTAGTCGGCCAGGTCGGTGGCGGTGGCGAAGCCCTGCAGGGCGGCGGCGCGCATGTTGTCGGCCTTCACTTTGATGCCGGCGGCCATGTCGGCAAAGATGGTCAGCGTGTCGCGCACGGTGTCCACGGTGTCGAACAGGCCTTCCTTGTCTTCCTGGTTGTCCTTGTTGTAGGCCAGGGGCTGGCCTTTCATCAGGGTCAAGAGGGCGACCAGGTTGCCGTTCACGCGGCCGGTCTTGCCGCGGGCCAGTTCGGGCACGTCGGGATTCTTCTTTTGCGGCATGATCGAGCTGCCGGTGCAGAAGCGGTCGGCCAGGTCGATGAAGCCCACGCGCGGACTCATCCAGAGCACCAGCTCTTCGGACAGGCGCGACACGTGCGTCATGATGAGCGCGCCGGCGGCGCAGAATTCGATCGCGAAGTCGCGGTCGGAAACGGCGTCCAGCGAGTTGCGGCACACGCCGTCGAAGCCCAACGTCTTGGCGACGCGTTCGCGGTCGATCGGGAACGAGGTGCCGGCCAGCGCGGCCGCGCCCAAGGGCAGGCGGTTCACGCGGCGGCGGCAGTCGGCCAGGCGCTCGGCGTCGCGGCCGAACATTTCGGCGTAGGCCAGCAGATGGTGGCCGAACGTGACGGGCTGGGCGACTTGCAGGTGGGTGAAGCCCGGCATGATGGTGCCGGCGTTGTCCAGCGCGACCGCCGCCAGCGCATGACGCAGCTGGCGCAGCAGGTCTTGCAGATTGTCGATTTCGTCGCGCAGCCACAGGCGGATGTCGGTCGCCACCTGGTCGTTGCGGGAACGGCCGGTGTGCAGGCGCTTGCCCGCATCGCCCACCAGTTCCACCAGACGCTTCTCGATGTTCAGGTGTACGTCTTCCAGGTCCAGCAGCCATTGGAAGCTGCCGGCGTCGATTTCAGACAGGATCTGGGTCATGCCGCGCTGGATGTCGGCCAGGTCCTGGGCGCCGATGATGCCCTGGGCGGCCAGCATGTCCGCATGCGCGAGCGAGCCCTGGATGTCGTGCCGCGCCAGGCGCTTGTCGAAATCCACGGACGCCGTGTAGCGTTTTACAAGTTCGGAAACCGGTTCCGAGAACCGGGCGGACCAGGCCTGCGCCTTATTGGCGAACTGGTTTTGATCGGAGGAGGGAGTGTTTGCCATGATGGGCGGAATTATAGGGCCTGCCGCCGATGGGGCGCACGCGGCGGGGTAGCATGACCCCGATATTGCCGGGCCGGAACCTCGGACCGGCGCGACTTGTCGGATAATCCACAGTCAGTTTCAAGAACTTAGAGCGAGTACACGACATATGCCCCTGGAATGGGAAGAACTGGTTACCCAACTTGACACCCACATGCCGCGCGAGGCCTGGGCGCAGACGCTGGTGGGCATCGGCGTGCTGATCCTGACGGCGCTGTTCGTCCAGTGGGTCGTCGCCCGCGTGGTGCTGCTGCTGGCGCACCGCGTGCTGGTGCTGAGCGGCCGCGGGGATTGGGACCAGGCCTTGCAGCGCCGGCGCGCCTATCAGAACCTTTGGTATGCGGTGCCGTTCGCGGTGGTGTCGATGGGCATCGACCTGGTGCCGCACGTGGAAAGGGCGGTGACCATCGTGGGCCGGCTGGCGCATGCGGGTGCATGGATCTGCGTGTTCGTCGCGTTCTCGGGGGTGCTGAGCGCCTGGCAGGACACGTATTCGGCGACCACACGAGCGCAAACCCGATCGATCAAGGGCTATATCCAGATTGGCAAGCTGATCCTGATGGCGGTATGCACCGTTTTGGTGCTTTCCATCCTGATCGACCGGTCGCCGCTATGGATGATCTCGGGCCTGGGCGCCTTGTCGGCGGTGCTGCTGCTGGTGTTCAAGGACACGCTGCTGTCGCTGGTGGCCAGCACGCAACTGACCAGCAACGACATGCTGCGCATTGGCGACTGGATTGAAATGCCCCAATCCAACGCCGACGGCTTCGTCAAGGACATCGCCCTGCATACCGTCAAGGTGCAGAACTGGGACAACACCGTCACCACGGTGCCCACCTACAAGCTGTTTTCGGAAAGCTACCGCAACTACCGGCACATGTTCGAATCCGGCGGCCGGCGCATCAAGCGGACCCTCCGGATCGATGCCTCCAGCGTGCGTTTCCTGACCGACGACGAAGCGCAGCGCCTGATGCGTTTCCGTCTGCTGCACGACTATTTGCAAGCCAAGACCCACGACATCGCCCAGGCGAACCAGACGATGGGCGAACTGGCCAGCGTGCCGGCCAACCGGCGTCGCCTGACCAACATTGGCACGTTCCGGGCCTACGGCCTGGCGTTCCTGAAGCAGAACAAAGAGGTCCGCCAGGACATGGCGATGATGGTCCGCATGATGGAGCCCACGGCGGACGGCATCCCGGTCGAGGTCTATTGCTTTACGGCGGTGACGGCCTGGGTAGAGTACGAGCGGATCCAGGGCGACATCTTCGACCACCTGCTGGCCATCCTGCCGGAACTGGGTCTGCGCCTGTACCAGCAGCCGTCCGGCGCCGACATCGGCGCGATGGGCAACTATCTGCGCGAGGGCGCCGTTCAGGCCGCCTTGGCGGGCGAGCGCGACCGGCAGGCCCTGGCCCCGCCGATGGATGCCATGCCGCCCGAGCGCGGGCTGACCGACGGCAAGATGCCCCGTTAGGCGGGGGCGCCCCGGGGCGCCGTGAGATAATCCGGGGGTTGGAACTCAGTCATCATTGACCCAGGCGATCACCCCGATGTCGAACCCGTTCTTCAACCTGTATTCCCACGGCTTCGCCCGGGTGGCGGTCGGCGTGCCCGAATGCCGGGTCGCCGACCCCGCATTCAACGCCGCGCAGACCATCGAGCTGGCGCAGCAGGCCGCCCAGGGCGGCGCGGTGCTGGTGGCGTTTCCCGAACTGGGCCTGTCGGCCTATACCTGCGACGACCTGTTCCACCAGAAGGCCTTGCTGGACGAATGCGAGGCGGCACTCGCCCAGGTGGTGCAAGCCACGGCCGAGCTGGATATCGCCGTCATCGTCGGCGCGCCGCTGCGCGTGTCGCACCAGCTGTTCAATTGCGCGGTGGTGGCCGCAGGCGGGCGCGTGCTGGGCGTGGTGCCCAAGAGCTACCTGCCCAACTACGGCGAATTCTACGAAGCCCGCCAATTCAGCGCCGCCGATTGCGCTGCCGCGACCGAGATCCGGCTGCTGGGCGATACGGTGCCGTTCGGGCCCGAGCTGATCTTCCAGATGGAAAAGCTGCCGCTGTTCCAGTTCCACGTCGAAATCTGCGAAGACGTCTGGGTGCCCATTCCGCCGTCTTCGTTTGCTGCGCTGGCCGGGGCGACCGTACTGGTGAATCTGTCTGCCTCGAACATCGTCGTGGGCAAGTCCGAATACCGCCATCAACTGGTGGGGCAGCAGTCGGCCCGCTGCCTGTCGGCCTATATGTACACGTCGGCCGGGCGCGGTGAATCGTCCACCGACCTGGCCTGGGACGGCCAGGCGCTGATCTACGAAAACGGCGAGCTGCTGGGCGAGTCCGAGCGCTTCCTGAACCATTCCCACCTGCTTTTCTCGGATGTGGACCTGGATCGCCTGTCGCGCGAGCGCATGCGCCAGACAACGTTCGGCCAATCGGTCCGCCGCCACCAGGACGAGGTGCGCAAGTTCCGCGCCGTGCCGGTGCCGGTGAACCCGCCGCTGGACGATGCCGAACTGCCGCTTGAGCGGCGCGTGGCGCGCTTTCCCTATGTGCCGGCCGATCCGCAGCGCCGGGACGCCCGCTGCAAAGAGGTCTACAGCATCCAGGTGCAGGCGCTGGTGCAGCGCCTGTCGGCCAGCAAGATGGCCAAGGTTGTCATCGGCATTTCCGGCGGGCTGGACTCCACCCACGCGCTGCTGGTCTGCGCCCAGGCCATGGATACGCTGGGCCTGCCGCGTTCGAACATCCTGGCCGTCACCATGCCGGGCTTCGCCACCAGCACCCGCACGCTGCAGCAGGCGCGCCGCTTGATGGCGGTGGTGGGCTGCACGGCGTCCGAGATCGATATCCGCCCCAGTTGCCTGCAGATGTTGAAGGACCTGGGCCATCCCTATGCGCAGGGCAAGCCGGTCTACGACATCACGTTCGAAAACGTGCAGGCGGGTGAGCGCACCAATCACTTGTTCCGGATCGCGAACTTCAGCGGCGCCATCGTCATCGGCACGGGCGACCTGAGCGAGCTTGCACTAGGCTGGTGCACGTACGGCGTGGGCGACCACATGTCGCACTACAGCGTCAACGCCAGCGTGCCCAAGACGCTGATCACGCACCTGGTGCGCTGGGTGGCAGAATCCGGCCGCCTGGGCGAGGAGGGCGCCGAGGTGTTGCTGGACGTGCTGGGCACGGACGTCAGCCCCGAATTGGTGCCTGGCGGCGCCGACGACAAGCCGGTCCAGAAAAGCGAAGACGCCATCGGCCCCTACGAGCTGCAAGATTTCAACCTGTACTACACGTTGCGCTACGGTTTTGCGCCGACCAAGGTGGCCTTCCTGGCGCTGGCGGCCTGGCGCGACCGCGAGGCCGGCGCGTGGCCCGATGCCGGCCATGTGGCGCGCAACCAGTACGATCTGGCCGCCATCAAGCGCAACCTGAAGATCTTCCTGGACCGGTTCTTCCGCACAAGCCAGTTCAAGCGCACCTGCGTGCCGAACGCGCCGAAGGTCGGATCGGGCGGTTCGCTGTCGCCGCGCGGCGATTGGCGCGCGCCCAGCGATTCCGAATCGGTGGTGTGGATGCGCGACGCCGAACGTATTCCGGACGCCGCGCCCGACGCCTGATACGGGTTCTCCCGCTACTGCGCCGCGATGCGGGTGGTATTCTCTTATTCATTGCGCCTTGCCTGCCGCGACGGCATGGCAAGGCGCCGCAACAGATCAAAAACCCAGGACGACCAACGTGAAACAAGTCACCGCCATCATCAAACCCTTCAAGCTCGACGAAGTCCGCGAAGCGCTGGCCGAAGTCGGCGTTAGCGGCTTGACCGTGACCGAGGTCAAGGGTTTTGGCCGTCAGAAAGGTCATACCGAGCTCTACCGCGGCGCGGAATACGTGGTGGACTTCCTGCCCAAGATCCGCGTTGAAGTCGTGCTGCCCGATGACCAGGTGGAAGCCGCCATCGAGGCCGTGGTCAAGGCCGCGCGCACCGGCAAGATCGGCGACGGCAAGATCTTCGTCAGCCCGGTCGAACAAGCCATCCGTATCCGCACCGGCGAAAGCGACGAAGAGGCCCTGTGAGCCTCGCCTGTCTTTTCTTGCGGTGAGCGGCGGCGGATTCTCCGTCCGCGCTCACCCGCAGCGCTGCGGCACCTTGCGCAGGCTTTCCGCATATCCCAGAGCCGCTACGCGCTGGGCCAGCTTGGCATAGGTCGCGTCGTTCAGGCACGGCACGCGCGCCATGATCCACACGTAGTCGCGCTTGGACCTGCCGATGATGGTGGTCTGGTAGGCGTCATCCAGATAGGCGATGACGTATTCCGCTTCGATCGGCCAGAAAAACTGCATGCCCCAGACGGCGTTGCCCGTGTCGGGCCGCACCGTCGCCACGGGATGCATGGTGTCCTCCTTCGCGTCGAAGCTGCCATTGCGGTAGCGGAAGTCGGTCTGGATCCTGCCGTCCGGCAATAGCCGGTAGCTTTCCACGGCGTCAAAGGCATGGCGCTCGGGCCAGCTGGGAATATGCGCGATCACGTACCAATCGCCCATGAAGCGGGGCAGGTCCACATGCGCCACCGGCGGCATGGGCGCGGGCGCGGCGCACCCCGTCAACACGCCGACCACGCCGGCACACACCGCGCGCAACAGGGCGGGCCTCATGATGGACGCGTGAACCGGTAGTGGCCCACTCCCCATTGTTGTCCGTCGTCATAGCCGAAGAGCTCTGCGCACGCCATCCAGAACATGCGCCAGCGCTGGTTCCACAGGCCGGCCTGCGGCCCGTAGGCATGAGTCAGCACGGCCTTGGCCTGCTCGCGGCGGGCGTCCTGGTTGGCCAGCCAGTGGTTGGCCGTGCGCGCGTAATGCGTGCCGTTAAGAAACCATTTCGCTTCCAACTGCAGATCCCGCTGGAAGTGCAGCAGCGTATCGGCCGCCGGCATGATGCCGCCCGTGAAGAAATGGCGGCCCATCCAGTTGCCGGCGCCACCGGTTTCGAAGGGATAAGCCCGTTCGCGGTGGGCGAAGATGTGCACGAACAACTTGCCGCCGGGACGCAGCCAATGGCCGATGCGTGCCATCAGGTCCTGGTAGTTGCGCATATGTTCGAACATCTCGACCGACACGCAACGGTCGTACGCGCCGGCGGGCAGCGAAAGCACGTTCACGTCGCAAGTAATGACCTGCACATGCCGCCAGCCGCGTTCGCGGCAGCGTGCCTCGATGTGTTGCCGTTGGGTCGCCGAGTTCGAGACTGCGGTGATGCGCGCGTTGGGGAAGTGCTCGGCCATCCACAGCGTCAGCGAACCCCAGCCGCAGCCCAGTTCCAGGATATCCTGGCCGTCGGCCATTTCCGCGCGTTCGGCATACAGGCTCAGCATGGCCGCCTCGGCCGCATCGAGCGTCTCGGCGCCCGTCGGGTAGTAGCAGCTGGAATACTTCATTCGCGCGCCCAGGCAAAGCTGGAAGAACGCGGTGGGAAGTTCGTAGTGCTGCATGTTGGCGGCGTCGGTATGGATCGCGACCGCGCTGGCGCGCAGGCTGGCGATCAGTTGCTGATCGCGCGCCGTCCAGGCGTCGATGCCGCCGGCGTATTCCTCGGTCAGGCGCTCGGCGCACAGGCGGCGTATCCCCAGACGCAACAGCGCGTCGGGCACCAGGCCGCGTTCGGCCAGCCCAAGCAGGCCGGGGGCGGGGCGGTCAACGGCGAGGGGAGTGTCGTGCAGGGTCGCGGTGGTCATGGCGTGCCTCGTCAGGATTTGGGAAACCACGGAAAGAAAGCCGATGTGCGGCGTTGGTACTCGCGGTAGTCGTCGCCGCGTGTGCGCAGGGCCTGCTGCTCGGTGAAGGGGATGCCGCTGATCCAGCGCAGGAACACGTACATCAGCACCGGCCCCAGCCAGGACAGCCAGGCCAGGGGCGAGCCCCAGGCCAGCGCCACGTAGCCGAACCAATGGCACCATTCGAAGAAATAGTTCGGATGCCGCGAGTAGCGCCACAGGCCATCGCGGCAGGTCTGGCCGCGATGCGCCGGGTCATCGCGGAAGCGATCCAGTTGACGATCGGCGACCCCCTCGCCGGTCAATGCCGCCAGCCAGACGGCAAGGCCCAGCGCGATGGGCAGGCCCTGCGCCGGGCTGGCGCCAACCGCCAGGAACGGCAAGCTGAACAGCATTACCAGGCCGGCCTGGAACATGAACAGGCCGAAGAATTTGCCTTGATGGCCGTGCCAGCGTTCGCGCAGCGCGCGGTATCGGCCGTCTTCCGCCTGCCGCACGCGCCGCCACAGATGTGAGGCCAGGCGCAGCGACCACACGCCGGCCATCACGGCCAGACATGCCCGCGGCACCCAGGCCCCTTGCCCGGTGGCCGCGATCAGCAACGCGCTGCCGCCCATGCCCAACGCCCAGACCACGTCGACGATGCCCGCATTTGAGTGACGACGTTGCCAGTGCCAGGCCAGCGCCATGGCGACAACCATGAAGACCGCAATGGTCAGCCATTGCTGAAAAGGGCTCATGCTGCCTCCGGCACCCAGCGTTCGCCCGTACTGCGGGCGCCGGGACGGGTCAGCAGCAGATGCGAGACACCGATCGAACGTTCGCGGAAGCCGCCCTCGCAGTACGCCAGATAGAACTCCCACAGGCGGCAGAAGCGGGCGTCGAACCCCTGCGCCTTGACCTCGGGCAGGTGCGCCAGGAAGCGCTCGCGCCAGGCCTGCAGGGTGCGGGCGTACGATTGGCCGAAATCTTCCAGGTGCACCAGGGCCAAGTCGCAGGCGCGGGTCTTGGCGCGCAGCATGGCCTCGATGGAGGGGATGAAGCTGCCGGGAAAGATATGGCGCTTGATGAAGTCCACCGAGGCCAGCGCCTGCCGGTAGCGGTGGTCTTCGATGGTGATGGCCTGGATCAGCGCGCGGCCTTGCGGGTTGAGCAGGCTGGCGACCTTGCGGAAGTACGTCTCCAGATACTGGGCGCCGATGGCCTCGATCATCTCGATGGAGACCACCTTGTCATACTGGCCTTGCAGGTCCCGGTAGTCCTGCAGCACGACGCTGACGCGGCCCGCCAGGCCGGCGTCGCCGACGCGCGCGGCGGCCAGGTCATGCTGCTCACGCGAGATGGTGGCGGTGGTGACGTGGCAGCCGTAGTGGCGCGCGGCATGGATGGCGAAGCCGCCCCAGCCGCTGCCGATTTCCACTACGCGGTCGCCTGGCCGCAGCGCCAGCTTGCGGCAGATAGTGTCCAGCTTGCGCCGCGACGCGTCTTCCAGCGTGTCGTCCGCGTCCGCGTCCGCCCATAGCGCCGACGAATACATCAGGTCCGGCGACAGGAACAGCGAGAAGAAATCATTGCCCAGGTCGTAGTGGGCGGCGATGTTGCGGCGGCTTCCTTCAGGGGTATTGCGGTTGCCGGCATGCCAGCGCTTGAGCGCCCATCCGGCCAGCCGCGCCAGCCCGGATTCCATCTCGTCGAGCGTGTCGCGGTTGCGCACCAGCAGGCCCACCAGGGCGACCAGATCGTCGCAGGTCCACATGCCGTCTCCGAACGCCTCGCCGGCCCCGACACTGCCTTGCGTGGCGACAAGCCGGTAGAAGGCCATGTCCCTGACGGTCAGGCGCACAAGCGCCGCGCCGTCGCCCAGGGTCTCGCTGCCCAGGCTGTCCTCGATCGCCAGCCGGCCGCCGGTCAACTGCGAGAGGCCCGCGAGCAGGCGCTTGCGCAGCAGGCGGTCCAGCGCGCTGACGGGGCGGCTCGCCGAGACGGCGGCGTGTTCGGATGGCGTCATGGCTTTCATTGCGGTTCTCCGTTGGGCGTGCGGGGGTGGTCGTGGATGGGGTTGCGCTTGAGCCAGAGGCGCAGGGCTTGCCAATGGATGCCGCCAATCACTTGCAGCGTCATCAGGGGAAAGCGCCACAGCAGGCGCGCCAGCGCCGCGCCGTCCAGCGCGCGGCGCTGCAGGGTCAGGTGGGCGTCGAATTGCGCCTGACCCTGCCGGCTGACGCGCATGTGGACCCGCAGATCCTCGCCCGGCGGGCTGAAACGCCAGTCATAGGCGCAATCCATCGGCATGAAGGGCGACACATGGAAGCGTTTATCGAAGCGCCAAATCAGGGATTCGTCCTGCCGTTCGGCGGTATCGGCCGGCAGCACGATGCAGTGGCGCTGCTTCCAGGGGGTGTTGGTGATTTCGGCCAGAATGGCGGCCAGGGTCACGCCGTCGGCTTCGTAGCAGTAGTAGAAGCTGACCGGGTTGAAGACATAGCCCGCATAGCGCGGGTGTGCCAGCAGACGGATCGGCCCGTCGGGCGCATCACGCATCGTGGCGCGCAGGCGCGCGCGGACCGCCTGGGCCAGCGGCAAGCCCGAGGCGCCGTCCAGATAATCGGCGCGCCGCCATTCGGCCAGGTTGCGCCGATTGGCCGACCACAGCCAGCGATGCTGGAAGACCTGTTCGATTTCGTCCAGGTCCAGATACAGCTGCGCCATGCGGTAGCTGAAGCCGTGCGGGTGCGGCACGTGGCGCCTGTGCGTCACGCGGCCTTCATAGAGGGCGCTTTGGCGGATCATGCCGCCGCCCGAGACAACGGCGCGGCCCGCGACTGGATGCCACGCACCACATCCAGGGCGCTGGCCACGCCGTCCTCATGAAACCCCCAGCCCCAGTACGCGCCCGCGTACCAGGTGTGGCGATGGCCGGAAATCTCCGCGCGGCGCGCTTGCGCGGCTACCGACGCCAAGGTGTAGACCGGGTGGTGGTAGCGCATGCGGGCCAGCACGTGCGCGGGTTCGATGGCCTCGCTGCGATTGAGTGTCACGATGAAAGGCAGGCGCGAGGACAAGCCCTGCAGCAGGTTCATGCAGTAACTGACGGAACATGGCGCAGAGGGATCTGCCGGTACGTAGGCGTTCCATGCGGCCCAGGCCTTGCGTCGATGGGGCAGGAGGCGGGCGTCGGTGTGCAGCACCACGTCGTTGTCCTGGTAGTGAATCGCACCCAGCACCTGGCGTTCGGCAGGCGTCGGGTCCCCCAGCAGCTTGAGGGCCTGATCGCTGTGGCAGGCGAAGACCACTTCGTCGTAATGCGACTGGCCGTCGGGCGAGGTGACCACCACGCCTGTCGCCTGGCGCTTGACCTGGTGCACCGGGCAGTTCAGGCGCTCCAGCACGTTCCACTGTTCGCGCATGGCACGGATATAGGTGTTGGATCCGCCTTGCACGACACGCCATTCGGGGCGTTCGCTGATCTGCAGCATCTGGTGGTTGGCCATGAACTGCACCAGATAGCGCGCGGGGAAATCCAGGATGCACGCCGCGGGCGACGACCACAGCGCAGACGCCATGGGAATCAGGTGATCGGTCCGGAAGGCGCTGCCATAGCGGTGCCGGGCAAGGTAGTCGCCCAGCGTCGGGCCGGGATCGTCGGTGGCCAGCAGCGCGGGGGCCTCGCGGTAAAAGCGCAGCAGGTCGCGCACCATGCCCAGAAAGCGCGGTGACACCATATTGCGGCGCTGGCAGAACAGGGTGTCAAGCGAGGTCGCGTTGTACTCCAGTCCGCCCGCCTGCTTGTGCACCGAGAAGCTCATGGTGGTGGGTTGCGACGGAACGCCAAGCTCGTCCAGCAAGGCCGTGAAATGCGGATAGTTGACCGGGTTGTGCACGATGAAGCCGCTGTCCACGGCATAGCGCTGGCCATCCTGTTCCACCGCATGGGTATGCGTATGGCCGCCCAGATAATCGTTGGCCTCGTACAGCGTCACGTCATGGTCGCGGCCCAGTTTCCAGGCGCAGACCAGACCCGCGATGCCGGAACCGATGATGGCGATGCGCATGGTCATTCCTTGGCGCGCGCCAGCACCCAGGCCGGCACGGGTTTCAAGTCCCAGATCAGGCCGGCGGCCGCCAGCAGGCGCAGGCCATACCAGGTGATGTCGATCTCCCGGCGGCGGAACCCCTGGCGGGCCGAGCCGGGATAGAAATGGTGGTTGTTGTGCCAGCCTTCGCCAAAGGTCAGCAGCGCCAGCCAGGCATTGTTGCGGCTGTCGTCCAAGGTGTCGTAGCGGCGTTTGCCGTAGCGGTGCGCCAGCGAATTGATGGTGACCGTGGCATGGAACAGCACGACCGTCGAGATGAAAAAGCCCCACACCATCATTTGCGGGCCGCTGGTGCCCAGCCCGGGCGCCAGGCGTTCCAGCACCGCGCCCAACGCATAGCACGCGAGCGCCAGCGCGACGGGCACGGCGGCATCGAAGCGGTCCAGCCAGCGCAGTTCGGGGTAGCGGCGCAGGTCGGGAACGCGCGCCATGTCGGTGGCGAAGGCGCGCGGCGTCAGGAACCAGCCCATGTGGCTCCACCAGAAGCCATGGCGGGCGGGCGAATGCAGATCCTGTTCATCATCGGCGTGGCGGTGATGGTGTCGGTGGTGGGCCGCCCACCACAAGGGGCCGCGCTGGGCGCACGAGGCGCCCAGCACCGCAAAGACCCACTGCATGCCGCGCGAGGTGCGGAAGGTGCGATGCGAGAAATAGCGGTGATAGAAGCCGGTCAGGGCGAACATGCGCACGGCGTACAACGCCGCCGCCACGGCCAAGGCCACCGGCGAGACGCCCGTCCACAGGACGCCCAGGCAACCCGCGTGCAGCAGGGCGAAGGGCAGCGCCCGTGTCCAGTCGATGCGGCCAGGGTCGCCCTCAGGCGCACCGTCGGCCTGGGTGTCTACCCAACGGCGTATCGAGGCGGTCCAACCAGTGAATTCGGGGCGCATCATCGTGTCCTGTTCGAGACGTGCAGGGATATACGGGTGCGGGCGCGCCTCGGATGCACTGGTGCAAACCCTAATCGCAACCGCCGGTCTGCCGCAGGGCCGACAGGGATGGGACGTGGGGCGCGGCCACGAACGTGCTCAGGTCGTCCAGCACCGGCGCGCGCCAGCGCAGCGGCCGCGCCAATGCGCCGACCAGCAGCTTGTGGCCCAGTCCGGGGTATTCGACCAGGCGCGCGCAGGCGCCGGCTGCACGCAATGCCCGGGCCAGGCTGGCGCTGTTGCGCTGGGGGTCGACCGTGGTGTCCGCCGTGCCGGTCAGCAGCAGGCCCGGGGGCGCTGTGGCGCTGACGTGGCGGATGGGCTGCGAATCCGCCGGCGTATCGGGAAACTGGAACACTGGCCGGACGTCGCGCGCGACGATGGGCAGGAAGTCGTAAGGGCCCGCAAGCCCGATCCAGCCGGCCAGCGTGCCGGGGGCGGTGCCAGCCCCCCGCAGCCAGCGCGGGTCCAGCGCCAGCATGGCGGCGATATAGCCGCCCGCGCTGTGTCCGGCCACGAAGACACGGCCGGGGTCGCCGCCGTAGCCGCCGATATGCTGCTGCGTCCAGGCCACGACCTGGGCCGCGTCTTGCAAGAAGGTCGGGTAGCGGGCTTCAGGGTAAAGGCGGTAGTCGGCGATGACGGCGACGATGCCGCGCGAGGCCAGCGCGTCACCCGCGAACCGGTAGTCGGCCCGGTCGCCGCTACGCCAGCTGCCGCCATAGAAGAACACCACCACCGGTGCCCGGTCCGCATCCGGCGGGGCATAGATGTCCAGGCGCTGGCGCGGCAGCGGGCCGTAGGCGACGTCGGGTGTAGCCCGGCTGGCGTCGTCGGGCACGGCGCCGTTCAGCAGCGTCAGGGGGGAACAAGCGGCCAGCAAGACCAGCACGGCGAGCGCCAGGCCCGCGACCAGCAGGATATCAAGCAGGCCGCGGGGGGCGGCGCCTGTCCAGGAAAGCATGGGGTGCTCCGCAATGGGGACACCCCTCTATACGGGCCGGGGCCCGCGCTGGATGCAGGTCAGATCTTCAAGACGTCGCCGCTCATGATGACCGGGCCCGTGGGCGCGCCGGTGGGCGAGCCGCCGGGCGGCTCAAGCGTGATGGCCAGTTGCTGGATGCCGGCGAGGCCCTGGGCGCGCCGCAGTGCGGTCTGGCCCTCGGGCGACACCAGGCCGACCGATTGCGGCGCCTGGCCGGGAGGAATGACCCACAGTTCCAAGGCCTTGCCGCCGGCGCGCGTGGCCAGGTTCTGCAGCGCGTGGATGTGCAGGCCGCCGGCTTCGTCGGCGCGCACCACCAGCATGGCTTGCGCTTCGGGGCTTTGCAGCACGGCCATGAGTTGCGCCCGGGCGGCGCGGTCGACCTGCGTGGGATAGACGATGACGCCGGCCACCAGCAGGGCGGCCAGCGCGCCGCTGGCGACACGCCAGAAGGCCAGGCCCCGCCACCACGGGGCGGCGCCCGGACGCAAGCCGGATTCGATGGCGCGCCAGACGCGCCGGGGCGGCGTCTTGGGCGGCAGCGACCAGAGCAGGGGATAGATGTCGCCCTCCCACTCGCGCACCTGTCGTCGCAGGTTGGCATCGGCGGCCATCAGCCCCTCGAAGCGGCGGCGCGCGCCGCCGCGCATGGCGCCGGCGACATAGTCGGCCGCCAGCCGGGCGCGCAATTGCGGATCGCGGTAGTTCATGACAGGCACCTCTTGAGCCGTTCCATGCCGCGGCGCACCCAGCTTTTGATGGTGCCCAGCGGCGTCTGCAGGCGGCGGGCGATCTCGCTGTGGCTCAGGTCATCGAAGAAAGACAGTGCGATGGCTGCGCGCTGCTGACCCTCCAGTTGCTTCAGGCATTCGGCCAGGCGCCGCGCATCCTGGTCGGTCTGCAGACGTTCGAACGGGCCCGGCGCGTCGTCCGCCCATGCCAGCGTCAACTCGCCGTCGGCGTCGGGGCGCTCCAGGTCCGGCCTGCGCAGCAGGTCGATACAGCGGTTGCGCACAATGCGCGTCATCCAGGTCATGACTTGGCTCTGTTCAGAAGAATAGCGGGCGGCGTTGCGCCAGATATTGATGAAGCTGTCCTGGAGGACCTCCTCCGCCCAGTCGCTTCGTCGCAATATACGTACGGCGAGCGCAAACAGATGCGGGGACGTCTGGCGATAGAGTTCGGCCAGCGCGGATTCCTGGCCGCGCGCGCAATCCTGTATCAGGGCCTGCAGACGAATCGGGTCGGGCATGGCGAATATCCGGGGTCACATGACGTGCGGTCGCGGAAGGCGACGGGGTCCAGGCAGCGGCAAAAAGAAGGGCCAAGCCATTGCGCAATATTACAGAAACGCGCGGACTTGTCTTCCTGCGTGGCCTCTTCCCCGGGGAGGGGAACGCCCGTCAGCGGATAAGCTGATTCATCTCCAGGATCGGCATCATCACCGCCAGCACGATCAGCAGCACGAATCCCCCCATCAGCAGGATCAGTGCCGGCTCCAGCAAGGCCGTCATCGCCATCGCGCGCCGTTCCAGGTCGCGCGACAGGTTCTGCGCGCCGCGGTCCAGCAGCTCGGGCAGGCGACCGGTCTTCTCGCCGCTGGCGATCAGATGCACCAGCAGCGACGGAAAGACTTTCTGCGCGCCCAGCGACGCCGACAGCGCCGCGCCTTCACGCACGCGCTCCGACGCTTCGTCCACGGCCTGGCGCAGCACATCGTTGCCAAGCGTGCGGCGGGCGGCTTCCAAGGCGGTCAACAGCGCCACGCCGCTGCCGCACAGGATCGCCAGCGTGGACGCGAAGCGCGCCGCATTCACGCCCAGCACGAAGCGTCCCGCCAGTGGCAGCCGCAGCACGCGCGCGTGCCAGGCCCGCCGCGCCGCCGGCGCGCGCAAGCTATAGCGCCACAACGCAATCAGCAGCACCAGCGCAACGCCCGTCACCATGCCCCATTCGCGGACATAGTCGGACAGGGCCAGCATCACGCGGGTCAGCATCGGCAACTGCTGTTTGGCGTGATTGAAGGCGGACACCACCTGCGGCACCACGTAGCCCAGCAGGAAGATAACGATGATGACCGATACGCTGCCCACCACCGCCGGATAGATGAATGCCGTCATCACTTTGCTGCGCAAGGTGTTGCGTTCTTCGATGTAGTCCGCCAGCTTTTCCATCACCTGCGCCAGGTCGCCGGATTCTTCACCCGCGCCGATCAGCGCGCGGTAGATCTCGGGAAAGTCGCGCGGGCGCGCCGCCAGCGCCGTGGATAACCGGTGGCCGGCGCGCACGTCGTCGCGCACGCCGCCCAGCGTGGCGGCGATGTGTTTCTTTTCGGCTTGCTCCAGCGTCGCGGACAACGCCGCATCGAGTGGCAGCCGCGCGGCCAGCAGGCTGGCCAGCTGGCGCGTCAGCCATGCCAGGTCGGCGTCGGACAGGCGGGTGCGCAAGCTGGCGCCCAAACCCTCCGCGCGCGCCGCCAACGCCGTGGACAACGGCAACAGGCCGCGGCCGCGTAACTGGTTGCGGGCGCCGCGCTCGGAGTCGGCATCAATCGTGCCACGCACGATTTTTCCAAGCGCGTCGGTCGCTTCGTAACGGAAGGAAGGCATGGTGAAAGGCAGGGGGGCGCACGCGAATTCGAAACGTGCAAGAGCCCCGAATTTAAAGGGTTTCCAGCCAGTATGTTGCATGTCAAATATGACCGTAGTGTTGCACTGTCACCCCGTATACTCCGACGCGCTTTCACGTTTTTTCACACGATTTCACGTCTCAGGCACCTATCTCGTCATGCGTCATCTCGCGCAGTTCAGCCTTGCGGTCTTGCTTGCAGCAAGCCAAATCGGACCGGCACTCAGCACGGCCCACGCCCAACAGGCAGACAACCGTGTCAGCCTGAATTTCGTCGACACCGATATCCCCGCCGTGTTGCGCGCGCTGTCGCTATTCACGCAGCGCAACTTCCTGGTTGACCCTCGCGTCAAGGGAAAACTCACGCTGGTGTCGGACCGGCCGGTCGATAGCGGCCAGGCGTTGGCCATGCTGACCGGGGCATTGCGCCTGCAGGGTTTTGCGATCGTCGATGTGGATGGCGTGACGCGGGTCGTGCCCGAGGCCGATGCCAAGCTGCAAGGCAGCGCGGTGGTCGGCAATACGCGGCCCGCTGCCCCCGCATCCGGCGCGTCGTCCGGCGGCGCGGCACGCGGGCCGGTGCCCGTGGCGGCGTTCGCCAAAGGCAGCAGCAGCGGCGAAATGCTGACCCGCGTGTTCCCGTTGAAATACGAGAACGCGGCGAACCTGGTGCCCGTGCTGCGGCCCATGGTGCCGCCGAACAATCCCATCAACGCCTACCCCGGCAACAACACGCTGGTGGTGACGGACTATGCGGATAACCTGGAGCGGATCGCGCAAGTCATCGCGCGCATCGACGTGCCCAGTTCGATCGACACGGACGTGGTGCCTGTGCAATCGGGCATCGCGACCGACATCGCCATCCTGGCTTCGCAACTGCTGGATACGCAAAGTAGCGATCCGACCCAGCGCATCGCCGTCGTGGCCGACCCGCGCAGCAACAGCGTGCTGGTGCGCTCCGGCAGCCCCGCGCGTACGCGGCTGGCCCGCGACCTGATCCTGAAGCTGGACGCGCAGCAGAACCGCGCGGGCAACCTGCACGTGGTCTACATGCGCAACGCGCAAGCCACGCGCATCGCCGAAGTGCTGGGCGGTTTGCTGACCGGCCAGGCGAACGCCGCGCCGGGTGCCAACGGCGCCGCCGGCGGCGCCTCCGGCCCCACGGGTGGCGCGCAAGGCGGCGCGCGCCCGCAGAATACCGCGTCCAACACCGGTGGCCAGATGGGGCAGGGCATGTCGGGGTCGTCCAAGGGCGGCCTGTCGGGTGAGCAGGAGCGCATTTCGCGCGAAGACAACAGCACCCAGGCCGTGTCGTATTCGGCGGGTGGCGCCACCATCCAGGCTGATCCGGCGACCAACTCGCTGATCATCTCGGCGCCGGAGCCGCTGTACCGCAGCCTGCGCGAAGTGATCGATCAGCTGGACCAGCGCCGCGCACAGGTGCTGGTCGAAAGCCTGATCGTGGAAGTCAGCGAACAGAAGGCCGCGGAATTCGGCATCCAGTGGATGACGGGCGCAGGCAACATCAACAGCGGCGGCACCAGCTTCATCGGCGGCACCAACCTGGGCGGCAGCGGCATCACCGGCACGGGGCCGACGTCCATCGACGCGCTCGGCGGCGGCTTGAGCCTGGGCGTGGTCAAGGGCACGGTGGACGTGCTGGGCAACAAGGTCATCAACCTGGGCGTGCTGGCGCGCGCCATGCAGAATTCGGGCGAAGCCAACATCCTGTCCACCCCGAACCTGCTGACGCTGGACAACCAGTCCGCCAGTATCCTGGTCGGCAAGACCGTGCCGTTCGTGACGGGGCAGTACGTGACCTCGGGCAGCAATGGCAGTTCCAACCCGTTCCAGACGATCGAGCGCGAGGACGTCGGCCTGAAACTGAACATCCGTCCGCAGATTTCGGAAGGCGGCGCGGTCAAGCTGGACATCTATCAAGAAGTCAGCAGCATCGACGAAAGCCGCTCCAACGCCACCACCGGCATCGTGACGAACAAGCGCGCCATCGACACCAGCGTGCTGATCGACGACGGCCAGATCATCGTGCTGGGCGGCCTGCTCGAAGACAACGTGACGCTCACCACCAACGCCGTGCCGGGCCTGAGTTCCCTGCCGGTGATCGGGTCGCTGTTCCGCTACGACACGCGCAAGCGCACCAAGACCAATCTGATGGTGTTCCTGCGTCCGTACGTCGTGCGCGACGCGAACCGCAGCGCCAGCGTCACCATGGACCGCTACGATTACATGCGCCGCGCGCAGGCCGCCACGCAGCCCGGCTCCCATTGGGCGTTGCCCGACATGCAGGCGCCGATGTTGCCGGCACCGGGTTCCCCGCCGTCCGTGTCGAACAATGCCTATGACCTGCGGCCGGAACAGCAGGCGGCCACGATGCGCCGTCCGCCGCCCGCCACCGTGGAATCCTTCGCGGTGCGCCAGTATCCGGGCATGGCGGCGCAGCGCGACGCGTCGATGCCGATGCGCGTGTCGCAGTCGGTCACGATGGGTGTCGCGGTGGACCCCGAGTCGCTGCTATGAGCGCGCATCCCTTGCCCTATGCCTGGGCGCGCGCGCAGCGCGCCGTGCTGTCGCTGCGCGCGGGGCAGGTGCAGTTGACGGTCAGTCCGCGCACCCCCGATTGGGCGGTGCGCGAGATCCGGCGCTGCCATGGCGATATCGCGCTGGCGCACGTCGACGACGAGGCGCTGGAGACCTTGCTGACGGCCGCCTACAGCCATTCCGAGGACGCCGCGTCCGTCATGGGCGTCGCCGAAAACGAGATCGACCTGGACCGTCTGCTGCAGGACATGCCCGAAGTGGCGGACCTGTTGGAAGCCCAGGACGACGCGCCTGTCATTCGCATGATCAATGCGCTCTTTGCGCAGGCGGCGCGCGACGGCGCCAGCGATATCCACATCGAGCCCTTCGAGACGCATTCCGTCGTGCGCTATCGCGTGGATGGCACCTTGCGCGACGTGGTGTCGCCGCGCAAGGCCCTGCATGCCGCGTTGATTTCGCGCATCAAGATCATGGCGCACCTGGACATCGCCGAAAAGCGTTTGCCGCAGGACGGCCGCATCGCGCTGCGCGTGGGCGGCAGGCCGATCGACGTGCGGGTGTCCACCTTGCCGACCGGACATGGCGAACGCGCCGTGCTGCGTTTGCTGGACAAGGAAGCAGGGCGCCTGCAGCTGGAGCGACTGGGCATGTGCCCCGAGGTGCTGACGCAACTGGACCGCCTGATTCGCCAGCCGCACGGCATCGTGCTGGTGACGGGGCCGACCGGCAGCGGCAAGACCACCACGCTCTATGCCGCGCTGAGCCGGCTGGACGCCGCCACCAGCAACATCCTGACGGTCGAGGACCCCATCGAGTACGACCTGTCAGGCATCAGCCAGACCCAGGTCAACGCCAAGATCGACATGAGTTTCGCGCTGGCCCTGCGCGCCATCCTGCGCCAGGATCCCGACGTGATCATGATCGGTGAAATCCGCGACCTTGAAACTGCGCAGATCGCCGTGCAGGCCTCGTTGACGGGCCACCTGGTGCTGGCCACGCTGCACACCAACGATGCCGTATCGGCGGTGACGCGCTTGACGGACATGGGCGTCGAGCCCTTCCTGTTGGCCTCGTCGCTGCTTGGGGTGCTTGCGCAACGGCTGGTGCGCAAGCTGTGCCCGGAATGCAAGAAGCCGGCCATGCTGGACGGCAAGCAGGTGTTCCACCCCGTGGGATGCCCCGCCTGCAACCATACGGGCTACAGCGGGCGCTCGGGCATCCACGAATTGTTCACAGTGGACGACGAGGCCCGGCGCCTGATCCATGAGGGCCGCGACGAACGCGAATTGCGTCGGGCCGCAGGGGAGGCAGGCATGCGGACCATGCGGCAGGACGGCCAGCGCTGGGTGGACGGGGGGCAGACCGCGCCCGAGGAAATCGTGCGCGTGACGCGCGACGCCTAGCGCCGCGTGGCGCCGTCAGGCCAGTCAGGCGTCGCCTGGCGCGCCGGGCGGCAGCCAGGGGCGCCTGCATGCGTTACTTCCCGGTCCCGAACACCACCGTATCGTTCGTGCGCCGGCCCAGGGTGGACATCAGTCCGTCCAGGGCGGCGCGCTGCGCTTCGGTCGCCGACGGGGCGAATGTGGCCCGGCCTTCGAAGGTCACGCCGCGTGTCGTCGCATTGCCTTGCCCGGACACCGCCAGCACGCCGGTTTCGGTACTGAGCGCGAGCGCGACGCCCGGTTTGCCGGTGCCCTGCACCCGCAGCAAATAAGTGCCGACCGGGGCGACGGAGGTCAACGCCGTGCCGGCATTGCGCCAGCGCAGATCGGCGATCGGGCCGGATGGCAGGGCGCCGCCCAGACGCAACGCCTGCCAACTGATCTCCAGCACGCCTTCGGGCGCCAGTGTGTTCCAGGGCGCGCCCAGGGCGGGCAGCACAGACGCCGGCATGCGCAGGGACTGCGCCGGCAGCGAAATCCCGGTCCAGCCCACGCGGGCGCGCAGCGGGCCTTGCAGCCAGGGGTGCGTGACTTCCAGCGCCATCGCACCCCAGCGCCATTGCCATTGCACCGGCTGCGGCAGCACGCGTTGCGACCCCTTGGGTCCCAATGCGATCCAGGCGCTGCCCTGCCACACGGTGCCGCTGGCGTCGGCCAGCGTCACCAGCGAAGGGTCGGGCTGCAAGGCCAACAGCCAGCGCGCAGGCAGCACGCTGATGCCGGCGGCCAGTGCACAGGCGCCGCTGGCCAACAGCAGGGCGGCGACGCGCTTGTTGATCCGGCGCAGGGTCATCAGCGGGCTCCCGCCTTTTCCGGCAGGGCCAGCGTCAGCAGGCCGTTGACCAAGCCAGGAAGCGGCCGGCCGTTCGGGTTGGCGGCGCGGGTCAATTCGACTTTTTGCGTGACCAGGCCCCAATCGCGGCCCGCGCCGTCCAGCCAGCGCAGCAGCGCTGACGAGGGCGCCTGGTTCAGCGTCAATTGCACGCCCGTGCCGGATTCCGGCTGGCCCAGGGTCCACATGCCCGCCGGCAGGCCGGCGCGTTCCAGGCTGGCGCCCAGTTCCGCGGGGGGAGGCATGCTGGCGGTCGGGGCGGCCGAACGTTGGCGCACCGACCGCGCCTGCGACGTCAGGTCGGCGACGCTGGCGGCCTGGGTGCGCAGCGCGGGTAACTCCGCCTGCAGCTTGCGCACCGTATTCAGGGGGGGCTCGATCAACGTGACGAAGACCATGGCCGAACCCAGCAGCGCGGCCGCGCCCGTGACCAGCCGGCGTTCGCGCGGCGCCAGCGCTTCGTAGCGCTGCCGTGCCCGGGTCAGTGCCGGGTCCACAGGCTTGCGGAGGGATTGCCAGGCGTGTTGCAGGCGTTGGTTCAGTGTCATGGTTGCTTGCGCAGGATGCGCCAGGTGTTGTCGGTATCGCCGCGTTCCAGCTTCAGGCCCAAGGCGGCCGCCTGCTGGATCAGCGCCGGCGTTTCCGCGACGCGTTGGGCTTGTTCGCCGGCATCGGCCAATTGCAGCGTCAGCGCCTGGTCGGCATAGGTCAGGCGCGCGACCTTGTCGGCCGCGAAGGGCAGGGTCTGCGCGGCGGCGCGCGCCAGCGGCAGGAAGTCGGCGGCGCTGGCCGCGCCGCGGTTGGCTTGCAGCGCGTCCAGGCCTTGCTGGGCCTGGCGCGCGGGGTCCAGCACCACGGGCAGATCGGGGAACGCGGCCAACACTTGCTGGCGCATCCCGTTCTTCAGCGCGTCGGCTTCGACGCCCAATTGCGCGGCATGGATGTTCAGGCCGGCGATCCACACGACGGCAGCGGCCGCGCCCCAACGCCAGACCGGACGCCAGCGCGATACGCGGGCCGGGGCCAGCTGCGGCATGGCCAGAGACCAGGACGGCGAGGGCGCGCGCCAGCGCGGATCGGCCGGGGCGCGCAACGGCGCGTCGGATTCGGGCGCCAGGGTCTGCGGCGCGATGAGCGCATGTGCGCGCAAACCCTGCGCATTCAGCAGGCTCCACGCCCGCCGCACGGGTTCGCGCGGCGCCCAGGCCAACGGCACCTTGCCGTCGGCGCCGCGCGCACCGTAGCCGATCGCAAGCGCGTCCAGGTCGCTCAGCACCAGCGGTTCCAGCGCGCTGAACACCGCGGCAGCAAAGCGTGCGCGGGCAACGGCAGGGATCTGCACCGTGGTGGCGATGACGTCGGCCGGATGCAGAACGGCCTCGCACGCGGCATTGGGATAGGCATTGCCCATGGCCTGCAAGGTCAGTTCGCCCTGCTGTGCGCAGCGTCCGCGCCGATCGAACCAGGCATAGGGCAACGGCGAGCTGGCGCTGAACTCATCCAGGGGCGGCAGCGCTATTCTCAGGGAGTTTTTGGGGCAATTCATGGGGTTTCTCGTGTCCATATCGTGTCGGGCGCGGCGGGCGGGGCGCTGCGCACCAGGGCCTGCATGGATACCCGGGCCCGCTCATAGACCACGGTGCCGCTGGCCATGAACCAGCCGCTGGCAGTCGTGACAGTGGGCGCGGGCCCTTCCACGCCGGTGCCGGCAAGCCGGTTGTTGAAGTCGCCCGCGTTGTTGAACCAGTTGCCGCGGTCGCGTTCGCCAGTCATCGCGCGCGCCTGGCTGAGCGACAGGCCGGGCACCAGCGCGGCGATGACCTCGGCGGGCGCGGTGTTGACGTTGACGCTGGTGGCAACCGGCAGCACCGTCATCGTGCGGCGCAGCGCATTGCGCACGGGCGGTTCCAGCCCAAGCTGGGCGGCGATCTCGTCCACGCCGCGCGGCAGCGGCGCGCGCGCGTCGGGCGCGGGGACGGG
>NZ_JABBJN010000034.1 GCF_012928505.1 Achromobacter sp. Bel
GGGGCCCGATCGGGGCGGGGCGGTTGGCAGGGGCGACCTCGTCGGCGCGCAGGCGCCCCGGTTGTCGCATTCGCCGCGGGAACGCGCATCGGCGCAAAAACATCGCGCCCGGTCACAGACGGGGTGCCCCGCATCTGGTTAAATGGCGAAAGGGCGTAACGGCCTAAGGCGGAGCCGCGTTCTTGCGGCTTGCTCAGGCGAAGCCGTACTTTTCACGGTTCGCCATCCAATTTCCCGGAGCGCGCGATGGCACGATTCAATTTCACCCAAGACCCCGAAGAACCCGATCTGTGGGCGGCCGAGAACGTGCCCGCCGGCAACGGCCGTCCGCCCATCCACGTCATGATCCAGACGGACGGCGAAGAGCCTGACAGCGGCGCGTCCAAGGTGGTCAAGGCCATCATCGACAATCTGGACGACCACATCCTGGCGGCCTCCGAGTTCCTGCTGGACAACTACTCGTACGAACATTGCAAGAAGCTGGGCATCGAAGACGACCAGCTGCTGAAGGAAGAAACCGCAGAAGCCATGGCCGAAAAGGCCGTGCTGCGCGCGCTATGGCTGTTCGACGAAGACGGCGACGGCTACGAACTGTGGTTCACGCTGCCCTGGGATCCGGTCCACACGTACGACGTCGAATTCGAAGACGGCACGCCGGTGTCCTGCTCGGTCAACGACTAAGCCTGAACGGCCCTTGGCGGATGCGCGGGGGCCTAGCGGACCAGCTCGAACTTTGTCGCCAGGCTCTGGCCGAGCGATTCGTCGTAGCGGTAGTGCAATTTGATCGGCGTGCCTTTGCGGATCTGGCCGGGCGCCGTGTTCTCAAGCGTGACGTCGATGTCGCGGTCCACGAATTCGGTGCAATCCGTATCGGCGCGCGCCCCGTCGGGGATGTCGGCCGATCTGACCTTCAACCGGAACGTCGTCTGCGCCAGCTCCGTGCCATCGGTACGGTACTGGCGCATTTGCATGGCGGGGGTAGAGGCAGTGCCGGACAAATCGCATGAAATGCGGGTCCAGGCGTGTGCGGCAGGCACGGCGGCCATCAGGGCGATTGCCGCCACGATGCCGCGCAGGGGGTGGGGTGTCATGGCATGCGGGTAGCGCGTGACGCCGGGGCGCCGCGCCGGGTATCTGGCAGGGAGTCCTATGTTGCTCCCGGCGGCGCCGGCGGGTCAAGCTGACAGGTGTTAAGAAAAAAACGGGTTGCGGCCCGTTTTTTTTCGCGCGGTTTTTATGCGTCCTGGCTGGCAGGACGCGCCTTGCCGGCGCCGCCTTCGCCTGCCGGCGCGGGGTCGGGCTGGTCGCCCCGGTCGTCTTCCAGCTTGGCGATGACGGCGGTGGCCAGGCTGTTGCCGACCACGTTGGTTGCCGTGCGGCCCATGTCGAAGAACTGGTCGATGCCCATGATCAGCAGCAGGCCGGCTTCCGGCAGATGGAACATCGGCAGGGTGGCGGCCACGACGACGAGCGAGGCGCGCGCCACGCCGGCCATGCCCTTGCTGGTCACCATCAGCACCAGCAGCAACGTCAATTGCTGCGCGAAGCTCATCTCGATGTTGTAGGCCTGCGCGATGAACAGCACCGCAAAGGACTGGTACATCATCGAACCGTCCAGGTTGAACGAGTAGCCCAACGGCAGCACGAAGCCCGAAATGCGCTTGGACACGCCGAAACGCTCCAGCGCTTCGATGGTCTTCGGATAGGCTGATTCACTGCTGGCAGTCGAAAAGGCCAGCAGCGTGGGTTCCTTGATCAGGCCGCCCAGGCGGCGCGTGGACTTGCCCAGGAACAGGTAGCCCACGCCGAACAGGATGGCCCACAACAGCGCCAGGCCCAGGTAGAACTCGCCGATCAGCTTGCCGTAGCTGACCAGTACGCCCAGGCCTTCGGTGGTGATGGCGGCGGCCATGGCAGCGAACACCCCCAGCGGCGCGAAACGCATCACGTAATCCGTCACGCGGAACATGATCTTGGCCAGCTCGTCGATCATGTTGTAGATCGTGTTGTGGCCCTTGCTGCGGATGAAGGACAGCGCGGCACCGAAGAACAGCGAGAACACCAGGATCTGCAGGATCTCGTTGTTGGCCATGGCTTCGGCGATGCTCTTGGGGAACACGTGCGCGATGAAGGCCTTGAGCGTGAAGTCGCCCGTTTTCAGTCCCGACGTGATGCCCGCATCGGGAATTGCCAGGTTCATGTGCGCGCCGGGCTGGAAGATATTGACCAGCAGCAGGCCCAGCAGCAACGAGATCGCGGACGCGGCGATGAACCAGACCATGGCGCGCAGGCCGATGCGGCCCACGGCGTTGGCATCGCTCATGCTGGCCAGGCCGGACACCAGCGTGGCGAACACCAGCGGGGCGATGATCATCTTGATCATGCGCAGGAAGATGTCCGTGATCAGGCTGAAGTACGACGCGATCTGCGCCGCGTCTTTCGCGTCATGCGCTGTCTGGTTGCAGAGGTAGCCCACCACGATGCCCAACACCATCGCGATGCCGATGTAGCGCGTCAGCTTCTTTGTATTCATGATCAAAACGGAAACAGGGACCTGTCGCGGAGCCCGGGGAAGGGGCGGGGCCTGCCGGCATAGGGCGGGGCACGACGGTCCGGTGACGGATATGCCAGGGATGTCCCCGAAGTGCGGGTTTTCCCTTGGGGCGTGATGTTAATGCCGCGAAGCTGACAGCGAGTTGTCAGGTCGGGGACGGATCACTCATGCCAGAATGGGCCGGCGCCAAGGCCCGGTCGGCCATTGCGACCCATTGAAAAGAACCGGCCCCGAGCGGGGCGATAGACAGGAGACAAGGCAATGCCGAAACGCGAATTGTCCGTGCTGGCTTCCGGGTATACGTACCTGGAGGGGTTGCGCTGGCACGAGGACCGCTTGTGGGCGTCGGACTTCTATACCGAACAGGTGATCGCGGTGGACCTCCAGGGCAAGGTGGAGCAGATCTGCCGTGTGCCGCAGCAGCCTTCAGGCCTGGGCTGGCTGCCCGACGGGCGCCTCTTGATCTCGTCCATGAAAGACCGCAAGGTGCTGCGCCGCGAGCGGGACGGCACGTTGGCCGTGCATGCCGACTTGTCCGCGCTGACGGGCGGCCCGATCAACGATATGGTGGTGGACGCGCAAGGCCGGGCCTACGTGGGCAATTTCGGTTTCGACCTGATGGCGGGCGAGCCGGTCGCCACGACGACCCTGGTGCGCGTGGATACCGACGGCGTGGCGCAGGTGGTGGCGGATGGGCTGTGTTTTCCCAATGGCTCGTTCATCACGCCGGACGGCAAGACGCTGATCGTCAACGAGACCTTCGGCAACCGCATCTCTGAATTCGACATCCAGGCCAACGGGGCGCTGGGGCCCCGGCGCGACTGGGCGGACTTCGGCGCGCTGCCCGACAGCGACGACCTGTCGGTGCTGATCGCGGCGTCGGCCATCGGCCCGGACGGCGGCGCACTGGACGCGGAAGGGGCGGTTTGGGTGGCGGATGCCATCGGCAAGCGGATCGTGCGGGTCGAGCGCGGGGGCAAGATCCTGGAACAGATCGACACCGGCGAATTTGGCATCTTCGCCGCGGCGCTCGGCGGACCGGACGGCCGCACGCTATTCATGGCGGCAGCGCCCGACTTCATCGAAGCCAACCGCCGCGCCAAGCCCGAAGGCCGGATCCTGATGACGCGGGTGGACGTGCCGCACGCGGGCCGGCCGTAGCCGTCATTCCAGGCCAGCCAGGCGTAGCCGTCCGCGCCGGAATCGGCCTGGGCGCCGCCTCAATGGACGGGCGCCTCGCCCGTCTGTCCTCGACTGAATGGATCGGATACGGCCGGTTGCAAGACCTTTCAGCGATTCCCCCGTAAAATCACACCATTCAGCAGGACTTCAACCATCTTTCAATAGACAGTCTTAGGAGGACCACTCATGGCCCTAGTCTCCATGCGCCAGTTGCTCGACCATGCCGCCGAGCACGGCTACGGCATTCCGGCGTTCAACGTCAACAACCTGGAACAGGTCCAGGCCATCATGGAAGCCGCTGCGGAGACCGACAGCCCGGTGATCATGCAGGCCTCGGCCGGCGCGCGCAAGTACGCGGGCGAAGGCTTCCTGAAGCACCTGATCCAGGCCGCGGTGGAATCCTATCCGCACATCCCCGTCGTGATGCACCAGGACCACGGCCAGTCGCCGAAGGTCTGCCAAGGCGCCATCGACCTGGGTTTCTCCAGCGTGATGATGGACGGTTCGCTCAAGGAAGACGGCAAGACCATCGCCGACTACGACTACAACGTCGACGTCACCAAGAAGGTCGTGGACATCGCCCACAAGCTGGGCGTGACCGTTGAAGGCGAGCTCGGCTGCCTGGGTTCGCTGGAAACCATGGAAGGCGACAAGGAAGACGGCCACGGCGCCGACGGCAAGCTGACCATGGACCAGTTGCTGACCGACCCGGAACAAGCCGCCGACTTCGTGCGCCGCACGCAACTGGACGCCCTGGCCATTGCCATCGGCACCAGCCACGGCGCCTACAAGTTCACGCGCAAGCCCACCGGCGACATCCTGTCGATCGCCCGCATCAAGGAAATTCACGCCCGCCTTCCGAACACCCACCTGGTGATGCACGGCAGCTCCAGCGTGCCGCAGGAACTGCTGGCCGAGATCCGTGAATTCGGCGGCAACATGAAGGAAACCTACGGCGTGCCGGTCGAGGAAATCCAGGAAGCCATCAAGTACGGCGTCCGCAAGATCAACATCGACACCGACATCCGTCTGGCCATGACCGGCGCGATCCGCCGCTTCTTCGCCGAGAATCCCGAAAAGTTCGACCCGCGCGAATACCTGAAGCCTGCCCGTGCCGCCGCCAAGGCCATCTGTGTGGCTCGCTACACGGAATTCGGCACGGCCGGCAACGCCAGCAAGATCCGCGCGCTGCCGCTGACCGACATCGCCGCGCAATACGCGTCGGGCAAGCTGTCGCAAGTGGTGCAGTAAGCCTTCCGCGCCGCCGCCTTCGGGCGGCGGTCCGGCAGTGAAAAGGGGCGGGTCCAAACGGACCCGCCCCTTTCTTTTGCGGGGTGTCGCCGACCGCGCTTTTTCTCGCGTCTTCCCCGCTCTTTCCCTGATGGCCGCGACGCCTAGGCGGCCGGGCCGTTTTGCGGAAAGTGCGGGACGTTTTTGTCCACGTGGTGCCAGGAGGGGGCCGAGCTCGTCCACAGGCTGGCCTGGGCGTGGAAGGCCTCCGGATCGTCCAGCGACCCGGCCCGGACCACTTCGTAACCCATGCCTTCGGAGCCGCCGAACAGCGGCGTGCCACAGGCGCCGCAGAAGCTGCGCATGACGGTGTGGCCGGAATCGCCCTTGTAGCGGTGTTCCTTGGCCTGGCCACGCAGCATCGTGACCGACCCGGCGGCGAAAATCAGCGCATGGGCCGGGGCGCCGCCGCTGGAATACTGGCAGTCCCGGCAATGACAGGTGGCGGCGGTGATGGGCTCGTCGGTGACGGCGTAACGGACGGCGCCGCACTGGCAACCGCCAGTCAGATGTACCTGCGCGTCGGCGGGCGGGCGTTTGAGGGAAGCATCCTGCATACGGCTTTGTCTCCGGACGTAAGGTCAGCGCCGTGACGCCCAGGGGCGGCCGGTGCGAATAGTGTGTTGGGAATCAGAGCCTAACCCGGCCCCCGCTGCCCGGCAAGGCGGACATATTTGCAGTAATCTATGCGCTTTGCGGGGCTGGCGCGGCAGCGCTTCGTGTGTCATGCGGCGTCCCCGCGCAGTTTCCGATTTCGTTCTACTTCCCGCCCTGGCGCTTGCCCGAGGCGGGAATCTTCATTTTTGCCATAGGCCATTCCCGTGACTTCTGCTTTGCATCAATCCAGCATCAAGTCCTTGCCGCTGCTGGGCCGCGGTAAGGTGCGCGATATGTACGCGGTGGGCGACGACAAGTTGCTGATCGTCGCGTCGGATCGTATCTCCGCTTTCGACGTGATTCTTGACGATCCCATTCCCGGCAAAGGGCAGGTGCTGACCGAGCTGACCGAATTCTGGTTGCAGAAACTGGCCCACATCCTGCCGAACCACTCCACGGGCGTGAAGCCCGAAGACGTGGTGGCCCCGGACGAGGTGGACCAGGTGCGCGGCCGCGCCGTCGTGGTCAAGCGCCTGAAGCCGATCCTGGTGGAAGCGGTTGCCCGCGGCTACCTGATCGGATCCGGCTGGAAAGACTACCAGTCCACCGGCGCCATCTGCGGCATCAAGCTTCCTGCCGGCCTGCAGCAGGCCAGCCAGTTGCCCGAGCCGATCTTCACGCCTGCCGCCAAGGCCGAATTCGGCATGCACGACGAAAACGTCGACTTCGCGCACGTGGTCAAGGAAGTGGGCCAGGAATTGGCCGAGCGCATCCGCGACGTCACGCTCAAGCTGTATGCCGAAGCCGCCAAGTTCGCCGCCACCAAGGGCATTATCATCGCCGACACCAAGTTCGAATTCGGCTTGGACGACAACGGCACGCTGCACCTGATGGACGAAGTGCTGACGCCCGATTCGTCGCGCTTCTGGCCGGCCGACGGCTACCGCGTCGGCATCAGCCCCCCGTCGTTTGACAAGCAATTCGTGCGCGACTGGCTGGAAACCCAGACCTGGGACAAGACGCCGCCCGCCCCGCGCCTGCCGCAGGACGTGCTGGAAAAGACGGCCGCCAAGTACCGCGAAGCGCTGGACCGATTGATCGCCTGATCCTCCCCGACTGACCGAAACCCGCTCGAATGAGCGGGTTTTTTTTTGAGGTCGGGCTTAGGGGTATCGATAACAATTATTGCGTATTGTTACGTTATACTCGTCGGCTGCCTTAGCAGGACGTCCGTCGACAGGAGTCTTACGCATGATCATGATGTTGCCCTTTCTGACCGGATCGGTCGCGGTGTGGTTCGGAGTGCTGGGAAAGCGCCGCCCGTGCGTGACGTTCTGGCTGCTCACGCTCGCGATCTTCGCCGCGTGGTGCCACTATCACATGACCAGCCCTCTGGCGCTGTCCTGGTAAGGGCGAGGCGATGATCTTCTCCCGCAACCCGGCGCGCGGTTCGCGCGTGCTGAACGGCCTGGCACTGCTGGGTGTCACCGGCATCCTGGGCATGGCCTTCGCTTGGCAGTTCCTCTATGGGGAACTGCCGTGTCCCCTGTGCCTGCTCCAGCGCTTGGCGTTCATCCTGGCCGGGGTGGGATTCCTGCTGAACATGCGGGTAGGGCCGTCGCCCATGCATTACGGCATGAGCATCGCGGCCTCGCTGGGCGGCATGGTCGCCTCGGGTCGGCAGGTGTTGCTGCTCATCGCGCCCGGCGATCCTGGCTATGGCACGCCGTTCATGGGACTGCATTTCTACACCTGGGCGTTCATCGCCTTTGCCGCCATCATCGTCTTCTGCGTGGTGATGCAGTCCGCAGACCGCAAATGGGGCGATAGCATGCTGAAGAAGCCGGTCTCGGCGCTGGGTCTCGTCGTCATGGCCCTGTTTTTCATCATATCGCTGGCCAACGCCGGCAGCACTACCTTGGAGTGCGGTTTCGGGCCTTGCCCGGACAACCCGGACAGCTATCTGTGGCTGTCCTCCGCGACCGCGCCATAGGCGATCGCGCGCGCCGGGTAAAATACCGGGTTTCGCGGACCGAATCCGCGGCCCTTTGACATTCCGCGGGCAGGTTCCGCGGTCTTACCTCTTTGACACCGGTTATGACAGCCAAGACTTCCGCAGCGGCAGAGGCCACCCCCGTGGTGGGCGTGATTATGGGTTCTTCCAGCGATTGGGAGGTCATGAAGCACGCGGTCACCATGCTGGAGGATTTCGGCGTGGCCTACGAGGCGCGCGTGATTTCCGCGCACCGCATGCCGCAGGACATGGCGGAATACGGCGCGGCGGCGCATGACCGCGGCCTGCGCGGCATCATCGCCGGGGCCGGCGGCGCGGCCCACTTGCCGGGCATGATGGCGGCGCTGACTGAAGTACCGGTATTCGGCGTGCCGGTGCCGTCCAAATACCTGCGTGGCGAAGACTCACTGCTGTCCATCGTGCAGATGCCCAAGGGCGTGCCGGTGGCCACCTTCGCGATCGGCGAGGCGGGCGCGGCCAATGCGGCGCTGCACGTGATCGCCACGCTGGCCGGCACCGACGCCGGCCTGCACAAGAAGTTGGTGGCGTTCCGCGCGCGGCAGACGCAAGCTGCCCGCGACATGAAGGTTCCGCCCGAGGCCTGATCCGTATGACTCAATCGACTCCTTTCATGATTGCCCCCGGCGGCTGGCTGGGCCTTTTGGGCGGCGGCCAACTGGGCCGCATGTTCTGCCACGCGGCGCAAAGCCTCGGCTACAAGGTCGCCGTGCTGGATCCGGCCGACGAATGCCCTGCCGGCATGGTGGCCGACCTGCACATCCAGGCCGCCTACGATGACGAAGCCGGCCTGGCCCGGTTGGCCCAGACCTGTCAGGCCGTCACCACCGAATTCGAAAACGTCCCCGCCGACAGCCTGCGCACGCTTGCGACGCGCTGCCGCGTAAGCCCGGCCGCGGACGCCGTGGCTATCGTGCAGGACCGTATCACCGAAAAGACGTTCATCGCCTCGCAAGGCATTCCCGTTGCGCCGCACGCCGCCATCCGCACCGAAGCGGACCTGCGCGCCGCGCCCGACGCCTTGTTCCCCGGCATCCTGAAGGTCGCCCGCCTGGGCTACGACGGCAAGGGCCAAGCCCGCATCGATACGCGTGAAGCGGCGCTGGCCGCCTTCGCCGACTTCGGCGGCGTGGCCTGCGTGCTGGAAGCGCTGATGCCGCTGGACTACGAGATTTCCGTTGTGATCGCACGCGGTTTCGACGGCGCCTCCGTGGTATTTCCGGTGGCGCGCAACGTGCACCGCGACGGCATCCTGGCGGTGTCCACCGCAGCGCCGGTGCAGCTGGACGCGGCCCACGCCGAACGCCAGGCCCGCGCGACCGAGGCTGCGCAGTCGATCGCGCAAGGCCTGGGCTACCACGGCGTGCTGTGCGTGGAGTTCTTCGTCCTGAAGGACGGCAGCTTGATCGTCAACGAGATCGCGCCGCGCCCGCACAACAGCGGCCACTACACGATGAACGCCTGCGTCACGAGCCAGTTCGAGCAGCAGGCGCGCGCCATGGCCGGCCTGCCGCTGGGCAGCGCCTCGCTGCTGGCGCCCGCCGTTATGCTCAATATCCTGGGCGACATCTGGTATGCGTCGTCGACCGCGACGACGCAGCGCGAACCCGACTGGGCCGCCGCGCTGTCCGTGCCGACGGCCAAGCTGCACCTGTACGGCAAGCGGGAAGCGCGCCGTGGCCGCAAGATGGGCCACATCACCATCGTGGCGCCCACCCTGGACCAGGCCCGTGCCGACGCCGCCCGCGTGGCTGCCGCGCTGGGCATGCAAGCCCCCGAGTAAGCCGCGACGATCCGATGCCTTCCTTGCCCCCGCATGAATCCGCCAGCGCCGCGGAGATCGCCCACGCCGCGCAACGCCTGCTGGATGGCGAGCTGGCCGCTTTTCCCACCGAGACCGTCTACGGCCTGGGAGCGGACGCGGAAAGCCCGCAAGCGGTAGCGAAGATCTATGCGGCCAAGGGCCGGCCGTCGAATCATCCTGTCATTGTGCACATCGCGCCGCAAGGCGACGTGTCGTACTGGGCGGCCGAGGTGCCGCCCGAGGCGCGCCTGCTGATCGACGCGTTCTGGCCCGGGCCGCTGACGCTGATCCTCAAGCGCGCGCCGCACATCGTGGACACGGTCAGCGGGGGACAGGACAGCATCGGCATCCGCTGTCCCTCGCATCCCGTGGCGCAGGCGCTGCTGGCCGCGTTCGCCGCGGGCAAGCCGAACGGGCAGGGCGGCGTGGCCGCGCCGTCGGCCAACAAGTTCGGCCAGGTATCGCCCACGCGCGCCGAGCACGTGCGCCATGAATTCCCCGAAGCCGTCGCGGCCGGCATGCCCGTGCTGGAGGGCGGCGCATCGGAAGTCGGCATCGAATCCACCATTCTGGACCTGTCGCGCCTGGACCGCGGCGCCGGCCCCGTGCTGCTGCGTCCCGGCCATATCAGCGCCGCGCAGATCGAAGCGGTGCTGGGCGTGCAGGTGTTCGCACCGGACGCCGCCGCGCCGCGGGCTTCAGGCACGCTGAAAGCGCACTACGCGCCGCGCACGCCGCTGGAGCTGGCGTCGGACGCGCGCTTGCAGGACGTGGCGCTGGGCCGCAACCTGCCGGAAGGCAGGGTGGTGGTGGTGGCGTATGGCGATGCGCCCACGGCGTTGGATGCGCGTTTGCAGTGGCATCCCGTGCCCGCGGACCCGGCGCGGTATGCACAGGCCCTGTATGGCCTGCTGCGCGACCTGGACAAGCAGGGCTATGCGCGCATCATCGTGCAGGCGCCCCCGGCCACCGACGAATGGCAAGCGGTCAACGACCGCATCGGCCGCGCCGCCGCCGCGTTCACGCTGGATACGACGGACCTGCAAAGTCCGTAAAGCCCAGGAGTGGCGGGGGCTTCATGCCGGATCTCGCCATCGTACACATCGCTTTTACGCGACCAGGAACTCCCCGATTCTCTCCACGGCCTGCCGCAAGGGCGGCAGGAACTCGTCCGTCAGGCGGTTCAGCGGCACCCGCGCCGCTTTGACACTGACGTTCACGGCGCCGCAGGCCTTGCCGCTGGCCGAGCGCACGGGAACCGAGATCGCGCGCACGTTCAATTCCAGTTCCTGGTCGACCACCGCGTAGCCTTGCTCGCGGATGCGCGCCAGCTCGGCGCGCAGTTTCGTTTCAGTGGTGAGCGTGAATTCCGTATAGGGCTGCAGGTCGACGGTGGCGAAATAGCGCGCCAGCGCGGGCTCGGGCAGTTGCGCCAGCAGCACGCGCCCGATCGACGTGCAATACGCCGGCAAGCGGCTGCCCAGCCCCATGGAGGTGGCCAGCAGGCGGTTCACTTCGGAGCGCGCCAGGTACAGCATCTCGTGGCCTTCCATGATGGCCAGCGCACAGGTTTCGTTGACGGTGGCGCTCAGTTCTTCCAGCACCGGCTGCGCCAGCGAGACGAACGGCGTGGATGAAAAATACGCGTAGCCCAGGCCCAGGATGCGCGGCGTCAGCACATACAGCCGGCCATGCTGTTCGGCGATGCCCAGCAGGATCAACGTGTGCAGGCAACGTTGCACGACGGCGCGCGGTAGCGCGGCGCGGCGGCTCAGCTCCGCCGCAGTCTGCGGATGGCGGCGCGTGCCGAACGCGCGGATCACATGCAGCCCGCGCGCAAGCGTCAGCATGTAGTCCGGGTCGCCGCGCAACTGGTCGGGGTGGTCTTCCGCCGCAAGCGGGGCGGCGTAGCCGGGCGGGGGAAGATTGGGCGGCATCAGCCTGCGCGCAGTGGCGCGCCGGTGCGCGCTTGCAGTTCGTTCAGAGTCATGCCGTCGATCATATCCCGAACCACCAGGCCGTCCGGCGTGACGTCGATGACGGCAAGGTCCGTGTAGATGCGGTCGACCACGCCGGCGCCTGTCAGCGGATACGTGCAGCGTTCGACGATCTTTGGATCGCCGTTCTTGCTGTTGTGCTCCATCATGATGAATACGCTGCGCGCGCCGACGGCCAGGTCCATCGCGCCGCCGACGGCCGGCGCTTCGCCCGGCTTGGCCAGCGACCAGTTGGCCAGATCGCCGTTGGCCGCGACCTGCATGCCGCCCATGACGCAGATGTCCAGATGGCCGCCGCGCATCATCGCGAACGAATCCGCGTGGTGGAAGTACGAACCGCCTTCCAGCAGCGTCACCGGCTGCTTGCCGGCGTTGATCAGGTCCAGGTTGACGGCGTCTTCAGCGGGTGGCGGGCCCATGCCCAGGATGCCGTTTTCGCTGTGCAGCACGATCTCGCGGCCGGGCGGAAGATGGGCCGCCACCAGCACCGGCATGCCGATGCCCAGGTTGACGTAGCTGCCGTCGGGGATGTCCAGGGCCAGGCGGCGTGCCATGGCTTCGCGGGTGAGGGGGCGCATAAGATTCCTTCAGCTGGAAAAGGCGGCGTTGGCCACCTCGGTGACGCGCGCGACGAAGATGCCCGGCGTCACCACGGCTTCGGGCGAGAGGTCGCCCAGTTCGGCCTTGGCGCGCACTTGCACGATGGTGGTCTTGGCCGCCATGCACATGATGGGCCCGAAGTTGCGCGCGCTCTTGTGATAGGTCAGGTTGCCCCAGCGGTCTCCCTGATCGGCCTTGACCAGCGCAAAGTCGCCATGCAGCGGCTTTTCGAACACATGGCCGCGGCCGTCGATGATGCGGGTCTCTTTGCCCTGGGCCAGTTCGGTGCCGTAGGCGGTGGGCGTGAAGAAGCCGCCCAGACCGGCGCCGGCCGCGCGCAACCGTTCCGCGATGGTGCCTTGCGGCACGCATTCCAGTTCGATGCCGCCGCGGCGGTACAGGTCGTCGAAGACCCAGGAATGCGACGCCTTGGGAAACGAGCAGATCACTTTACGCACGCGACCCGCCTTGATCAGCGCGGCCAGGCCGGTTTCATGGTTGCCGGCATTGTTGCTGACCACGGTCAGTTCGCGCGCGCCTTGATCGATCAGCGCGTGGATCAGTTCGGTGGGCATGCCGGCGCCGCCGAAGCCGCTGATCAGCACCGTGGCGCCGTCGTGGATGTCCGAGACCGCAGCCTCGGGGGTGTCGATGAACTTGTTGATCATGATGGGACTCCGATCGGGCCAGGCGTGGCGCAGTGCCACGCCCGATCCGCGTTCAATTCACGGTGATGCCGGCCTGCTTGATGATTTCGGCATAACGCGCCGAATCGGTCTTCATCAGGTCCGTGAACTGCGCCGTGGTGCCGCTGACGGGCAGGAAGCCCGCGTCCACGAATTTTTGCTTTACATCGGGCTCCTTGACGATCTCGGCGATCTCGCGCGCCATGCGTTCGATGATCGGCTTGGGGGTGCCGGCCGGCGCCATCAGCCCCGCCCAGGAACCCGTCACGAAGCCGGGCATGCCCGCCTCTTCCATCGTGGGGATGTCGGGTTCGGTGGGCCAACGTTCCTTGCCCGTGAACGCCAGCGCCTTCAGTCGGTTCTGCTTGACGTATTGCATCGGCACCAGGATCGGGTCGAACACCATGGACACGCGCCCGCCCAGCAGATCGGTCAGGATGGGGGCGCTGCCCTTGTAGGCCACGTGCGTCATCGTGAGCTTGTTCTGCAGCGCGAAGTCGGCGCCCGTCAGGTGCGCGCTGGAGCCGTTGCCGCTAGAGGCATAAGTCAGCTTGTCCGGGTTCTTGCGGCCATAGGCGACCAGGTCGGCCACGGTCTTGACCGGCAGGTCTTGCGCCACGAACAGGAACAGGGGCAGGTCGGCCATCTGCACCACCGGCGTCAGGTCGGCCGGGGCGTAGGTCAGCTTGTACAGGTGGAAGTTGATGATGTAGGCGGGCAGGATCGACAGGAAGGTATAGCCGTCCGCATCTGCCTTGGCCGCGATGGCCGAGCCGACGCTGCTGTTGGCCCCCGGCCTGTTTTCGACGATGATCGTTTGCTTCAGGCGCGGCCCCAGTTTTTCCATCACGATACGGGTCACGATATCGGTGGAGCCGCCCGGCGTGTAGGGCACGATGATCTTGATGGGCTTGCTGGGCCAGTCGTCCGCGGCCTGGGCCAGTCCGGTACTCAGGCCCGCCGCGGCCAGCGCGGACAACAACAGGGTCTTCAGGGCGATACGGCGGGGCGCTGCGGCGTGACGAAGCGCTGCGGCGTGACGAAGCGCTGCGGCGCGGCGGGGCTGCGATTTTCTTGCTTGTGCCATGGATTGGTCTCCTCCATGAATCGGCCGAGTATCGATGCGCGTCCGGGGATTTTTGTTGTGACGCGATCGGCTTTTTTGTTGCAACGCCGATGCCGCTGAGCGGACACCGGCGCAAAAAAAAGTATGGCATGCAAGCCCTGCGCGGGTGGCTTGAGAGGGCGGGATAAAGTTCGATCACCGGACAAATTTGATAGGGGCGACGGTGGGCAGTCCCCCGGGTTTCCTCTAGGCCCGATCGCGTTGTTCACGCAGTGGACATGGCGTAATCTGGCGGCCGGCCCGATAACGCTGGGCTCGGTTTCAGCCGGGACGGCTTACAAGGCTGCCCGGGCATCTATCTCAGGAGAGGCAACAATGAAGCGGTCCATCTTGTTTGCAGCCGGCGCGCTCGCCCTGGCTTGCGCGTCCCAGGCGGCGGTCGCCGGCCCCACGCTGGATGCGGTGAAGAAAAAAGGGTTCGTGCAGTGCGGCCTGACCGACGGCGTCTCTGGCTTTTCCGCCACCAACAGCAAGGGGGAATGGGAAGGCATGGACGTGGATATCTGCCGCGCGGTCGCCGCGGCCGTATTCGGCGATTCGACCAAATTCAAGGGCACGGCGCTGTCGACCCAGCAACGCTTCACCGCGCTGCAATCGGGCGAAGTCGACGTGCTGCTGCGCACCGTCACGCTGACCCAGACGCGCGACACGTCGCTGGGCCTGTCCGCCGTCGCCGCCAGCTTCTATGACGGCCAGGGCATCCTGGTGAACAAGAAGCTGGGTGTCAAGAGCGCCAAGGAACTGAACGGCGCGACCGTCTGCGTGCAGCCGGGCACCACCACGGAACTGAACCTGGCCGACTGGTTCCGCGCCAACAAGATCGAATTCAAGCCGGTCGTGATCGACAAGGTGACCGAAGTCGTGCGCGCCTTCGAATCCGGCCGCTGCGACGCCTTCACCGACGATGCCTCGCAATTGGCCGCCGTGCGCGCCACGCAAGTCGCCAATCCGAATGACTACGAGATCCTGCCGGAACGCTTCTCGAAGGAACCGCTGGGCCCGATGGTGCGCCAGGGCGACGAGAACTGGCTGGGCATCGTGCGCTGGACCTTGTTCGCGCTGCTTGAGGCCGAGGAATACGGCATTACGCAGAAGAACGTGGACGAGATGCTCAAGAGCAACAACCCCAACGTGCTGCGCATCCTGGGCGTGACGCCTGGCGCCGGCAAGAATATGGGGCTGGACGAAAAGTGGGCCTACAACGCCATCAAGGCGGTCGGCAACTACAGCGAAGTGTTCGAGCGCAACGTTGGCAAGGACAGCAAGCTGGGTCTTCAACGCGGCACGAACGCGCTGTGGAACCAGGGCGGGGCCATGTACCCGTGGCCGATCCGCTGACGTCCGGCAGGCGGTGACGAAAAGGCGGCCCGCGATGCGGGGCGCCTTTTTTTGCCTCTGCCTTATTTGCAATCGCCATGCGATATAAGCGAACCGTAATGCGGTACGCTATGCGCTTTCCCTTTGCACGCCGCGTGCCATGACCCTGACTCGACACCCCGAGGATTCCCCGTTGTTCGTTGCCGCGCTGGCGCGCGGCATTTCCCTGCTGCGGGCATTCAGCGAAGGTCAGCCGGCCATGACGTTGCCGGAGCTTGCGGACGTCACGGGCTTGAGCAAAAGCGCGGTGCAACGCTTCACGCATACGCTGTGGACGCTCGGTTACCTGCGCAAAGATCCGGTCAGCAAGAAGTTCTCGCTGGCGCCCTGGTCGCTGGAGCTGGGCATGAACTATGTGCAGACCAGCCCGCTGGTGCTGGGCGGCAACCCGTTTTTGCACACATTGAACCGCAACTGCCAGGAAACCTGCAGCCTGGCGGAACCGGATGGGTTGGATATGGTGTACGTGGCGCGTTTCGCCACCCACAAGGAAATGTTCGTGAACATGCCGGTGGGCATGCGCTTGCCCCTGTATTGCACGGCGGCTGGACGCGCCGTGCTGGCCAAGCTGGACCCGGACGTTGCGCGGGACCTGCTGGAACGCGGCGACCGCAAGCCTTATACGGCGAACACGATCACCACCATGGACGCCTTGTTGGCCGAACTGGATTTTGCCCGGCGCCACGGCTATGCGCGTTCCAATGGCGAGTTCTACCCCGGCGACATCACAGTCAGCGCGGCGGTCCTGGACGCCGGCGGCATCCCTTTGGGCGCCGTGAACGTGTCCGTCCCGTCAAGCCGATGGTCGTTTGAACAGGCGCAAGCCGTTTTCGGCCCGCAGGTGGTGGAAACCGCGCACGCGATCAGTGCATCGCGCACGTTGGGCCGTTCGCATCCGTTCTATCAGATGGAGCCGCCCGGCGGCGCCTTGCGCGGCGCCATGCCGCCGGCCGACGCCGAAGCCTGACCGGACCGCATGCTGCATTGCGGTGCCGGCGACGCACCATGGCGGGGCGCTTGCGCGCCTATTGCTGACTAAATCACTCAACTAATTTTCTGACCTTAGGGGAAACTCCCTAATTGGCCGCCTGGGTTCTTACTTGCTAATCTATTTGCGACACGAACGTATCGCACAGCGATTCGTTTGAATCTAAATAGAGTTTGAGCCGGCCATTGTCGGCCAGGCATGCCAGGAGCCGCGCTGTGCCGCAGTCATCTGAAGTCAGTTTCAATCCCGTCGCCGGATTCATGGGCCTGCCGGCCGCGCGCGAGGCGGGGGCGGGCAAGGCGCGTGCTTGCGTGGTCGGCATCCCGTTCGACTGCGGCACCCACCCGTTCCGCGTGGGGTCGCGGCAGGGCCCGGACGCCATCCGCGAGCAGTCCCGGCTGCTGCGTCCCGTCGACATCTTCCGGCGTAACGGCATCGACAACCCGCCCGAATTCCTGCGAGCCATCGACGTGGGCAACGTCGCCTGCCATCCCGGCGACCCGGACGCCTCCTATCCGCTGATCGAAGCCGGCATCGGCGCGATCCTGGACGCGGGCGCCATTCCGATTTCGATGGGGGGCGACGGCGCGGTGACGCTGCCGCAATTGCGTGCCGTAGCGCGTCGCCATCCGGATTTCGTCGTGCTGCATTTCGATTCGCATACGGATACCTATCCGATCCCCGGCTACAACACGGCCACGACCTTCACACGCGCCGCCGAAGAAGGACTGCTGGACGTCGCTTCCAGTTTTCACGTGGGCACCCGGGGAAGCTCCTTCATGCCGGGGGTACTGGAATTCGGGCGCGAGGTTGGCTACACGATCGTGCCCTACGACGATTTTGATCAGGACCAGAAGGCCACGCTGGCCGACATCAAGCAGCGCATTGGCCAACGGCCCGTCTATCTGTGCTTTGACATGGACATCTTCGACCCCTCTTGCGCGCCGGGCGTCTGCACGCCGGAGTGGGGGGGGCTGACGGCCAAGGAGGGGCTGGCGCTGTTGCGCCAGCTTGCCGGCCTGAACTTCGTGGCGTTTGACGTCAATACCGTGTCGCCGCCGCAAGACGTGCAGGGGGCCACCGCCTTCCTGGCTGCCACCGTGATGCAGGAATTCTGCGCGTTGGCGGCGGTCGCTGTGCAGCAGTACCCGCAAGGCCGTCCGGCTTGAGCCGCAGCATCCGGGGTATTCATTCATTCAAGGGGAAAACGATGACACTCAAATCCATCCTGCTGGGCATGGCCGCTGCCAGCCTGTTGGTCCAATCAGGTGCGCAAGCGCGCACGCTGGACGAAGTGCGTGCGGACAAGAACCTGGCCGTGGTCACGACGGCATCCGCGCCGCCGCACGGGTTCAAGAACCCAAAATCCAATCAGCTGGAAGGCATCATGGTGGACGTGGCCGCAGGCGTGGCCAAGCACCTGAAGGTGGGGGACAAGCTGACCGACGTCCCGTTTTCGGGCCTGATTCCCACGCTGACTTCCGGGCGCGCGGATGTCATGTCCGCGCCGCTGTTCATTACCGAAGAACGGGCAAAGGCCATCGACTTTTCGGCGCCTGTCTATGAATGGGGCGAAGGCATCGTCGTCAGCGACAAGGCCGCCAGGAAGTACGCCAAGTTTGAAGACATGCAGGGGCAACGGGTTGGCGTGCTGGTGGATTCGGTCCAGTTCAACATGATCAAGGACATGCCGGGCACCAAGGTCACGACCTACCAGGACTACTCCACCTTGCTGGCGGATGTGCGTGCCGGCCGCATCGACCTGGGCATCGTGGATCCGCCCAGCATCATCTATCAGATCCAGACAAAGAACATCCCGGGCGTGAAGCTCGACACCGGCTACCAACCGCAGCGCAAGTGGCAAGTCGGGATGGCCGTGCAGAAAGGCAACGCCGCGCTGCTGGACGCGGTGAATGGCGCCTTGGCCGAGATGAAGCAGAACGGAGAGATGGACGCCATCGGAAAGAAATGGGGCGTGTCTGACTTGATGAGCAAGTAAGCGCCGCAACGGCACGGATAAGGAGTACGACTTGGATCTCGCTACGCTGCGCATGTACCTGACCCCTTTGGCCGAGGGTACGGTCTGGACTCTGGCGCTGTTTTTCTGTTCGGCTTTCCTGGCGGTGGCGTTGGGCCTGGTCGTCTGTTTGTGCCGCTTGTCGCCTTCGCGGCTGTTGAGCCGGGGCGCGCGCTTCTACATCGAAGTGATACGCGGCACGCCGCTGCTGCTGCAATTGTTCTACATCTACTACGGCTTGCCCGAGATGGGGGTGGTAATCAACGGTTTCGTGGCCGGCGTGCTGGGCCTCACGTTGAACTTCGGCGCCTATCTGGCCGAGCTCTTCAGAAGCGGCATCCAGTCTGTGGACACCGGCCAATACGAGGCGGCGCGCGCGCTGGGCCTGCGCAAGGTACAGCGGCTGCGCCGGATCGTGCTGCCGCAGGCGTTGCGAACGGTGTTCCCCGCGCTGGGGAACTATGCGCTGGTGTTGATCAAGGAAACGTCGCTGGTGGCCGTCATCAGCGTGTACGAACTGATGCGGGCAGGCGAGATGCTGGCCGGCGCGACGTTTCAGGCGCTGACGGTCTACACGATGGTGGGTGTCATCTACTTTGCCATGTGCAGCGTGCTGTCGTATCTGTTCCGGCGTTCTGAAAAGCGACTGACGGTGCCGGGCTACTGGAGTGGCGCCGGCGAGAACCACGATATTTCCAAGGCCTGACACGATGAACGCAATGAATGGCGCTGCCCCCATCATCACCATGCAGGGCGTCAGCAAATGGTATGGCGACTTCCAGGTGCTGGACGACCTGGCGCTGGAAGTGTCGCCCGGCGAAAAACTGATTCTTTGCGGCCCGTCCGGTTCGGGCAAGTCCACCACGATCCGCCTCTTGAACCGGCTGGAGGAGCACCAGAAGGGCCGCATCGTCGTCGACGGGATCGAACTCAACGAAGACGTGAAGAACATCGAGCGCATCCGCGCGGAAGTCGGCATGGTGTTCCAGCACTTCAACCTGTTCCCGCATCTGACGGTGCTGGAGAACTGCACGCTGGCGCCTCTGCTGGTCAAGGGCGTGCCGGCGGACGAGGCTCGGTCGCGGGCGATGGATTATCTGGAACGGGTGCGGATCCCCCAGCACGCGGACAAGTATCCGGGCCAGTTGTCCGGCGGCCAGAAACAGCGCGTGGCGATCGCGCGCGCCTTGTGCATGCAGCCCAAGATCATGCTGTTCGACGAGCCGACTTCTGCCCTGGATCCCGAAATGGTCAAGGAAGTGCTGGACACGATGGTGGCGCTGGCCCGTGACGGCATGACGATGGTCTGCGTCACCCATGAAATGGGTTTTGCGCGGGAAGTCGGCGACCGGGTTGTCTTCATGGACCAGGGCGCGATCGTCGAGGCGGACACGCCCGAGAATTTCTTCAACGCGCCCCGATCAGAGCGGGCGCAGGCGTTTCTGGGGCAGATCCTGGGCTGACCGCGCCCGCGCGGCGGCGCTAATTCCGGCTGGCGGAACGCGACGTACCGCGCGGGAATGGTTCCATGCCCGCAAGCTGAACTGGCTCTATCGAGTTTTTGATACGCTACCTATCATGCATATCAGGCGGGCGCGCATGCGCCCGCATCGCCATTTGAAAACGACTAGGGAAAATCATGAACGGCGCTGACAGTCTTTGCGATACCTTGCTGGCCAATGATGTGGACGTTTGCTTTGCCAATCCGGGCACGTCCGAAATGCACTTTGTCGCGGCATTGGATCGCAAGCCCAAAATGCGTTGCGTGCTGGGCCTGTTTGAAGGCGTGGTGACGGGCGCGGCCGACGGCTACGCGCGCATGGCCGACAAGCCCGCCGCCACGCTGCTGCATCTGGGGCCCGGCCTGGGCAATGGCCTGGCCAATCTGCACAACGCCAAGCGCGCCCGCACGCCCATGGTCAACATCGTGGGCGACCACGCCACCTATCACGTGCAATACGACGCGCCACTGACCAGCGACGTCGAGGGCGTGGCGCGCCCGATGTCGCACTGGGTCAAGCGCACGATGACCGCTGCCGAGGTGTCCGCGGATGCCGCGGAAGCGATCGCCGTGGCACGCCGGGCGCCGGGCAATATCGCCACCTTGATCCTGCCCGCCGATACCGCTTGGACGGACTTGCCTGAGAACGCGCCGGCGCCCGTGCAGGTCAAGGATGCTGCGCTGGCCAGTACATCGGCGGACGCGGTGCGCGCTGCCGCCGCGGCGATCCGCTCTGGCGAAGTCGCAGTGCTGATGCTGGGCGGCGCAGCGCTGCGTGAGCGCGCGTTGAATGCTGCCGGACGCATTGCGCGCGCCACGGGCGTGCGCCTGATGTCTGAAACCTCCAACCGCCGCATCGAGCGTGGCGGTTCGCGCACGCCGGTCGACCGCCTGCCGTATCCGATCGACCTGGCCGTGGCCAAGCTGAAAGACGTGAAGCACCTGGTGCTGGCCGGCGCCAAGGCGCCGGTGGGCTTCTTCGCGTATCCGGGCAAGCCCAGCCTGCTGGCGCCGCCGGACTGCAATCAGGTCGTGTTGGCGACTGCCGAACAGGATCTGGCGCAGGCATTGGAATGGCTGGCGGATGAACTGGGTATTGCGGCGGATGCGCCGCGCCTGGCCACGCCGGCCGCCAGCTACGACGTTCCCGAATCGGGCAAACTGACCGGCGCCGCCGTGAACATCCTGATCGCGCACACCTTGCCCGAGCAGGCCATCGTGTGCGACGAGTCCATCACGCAAGGCCGCGAATTCCCGATCTACAGTGCCAGCAGCGCGCCGCACGACTGGCTGATGCTGACGGGCGGGGCCATCGGCATCGGCCTGCCGATGGCGACCGGCGCCGCCGTGGCGTGCCCGGACCGCAAAGTCATCACGCTGCAAGCCGACGGCAGCGGCATGTACACCCTGCAGGCGCTGTGGACGCAGGCGCGCGAAAACCTGGATTGCCTGACGGTGATCCTGGCCAACCGTTCCTACGCCACGCTGCATGGTGAAATGAAAAACGTGGGCGTGAAGGAACCCGGCCGCAATGCGCGCCGCATGCTGGATCTGGAAGAACCCTACCTGGACTGGACGCACCTGGCCCGTGGCATGGGCGTGGAGGCGGTCAGCGTGGATACGGTGGAAGGCTTTGCCCGCGCGCTGGCCGACGGCCTGAAGCGCCGTGGCCCGTTCCTGATCGAAGCCGTCATCTAAGGGCGATTCGCGCTACACGCCCAGATAGCGCGTCAGCTGCTCCGGTTGCCGGGCCAGCGACGCGCTGTCTCCATCCTGCACGATCAGCCCTTTTTCCATCACCAGGCAGCGGTCGGTATGTTCCAGCACCGCGCGGTAATTGCGGTCCACGATCAAGGCCGACATGCCGGTGGCGCGGATCTCGCGGATGATCTTCCAGATTTCCGCCACGATTAGCGGGGCCAGCCCCTCGGTGGCTTCGTCCAGGATCAGCAGATCGGGATTGGTCATTAGCGCCCGGCCGATGGCCAGCATCTGCTGTTCGCCTCCCGATAGTTGCTGTCCGCCATGCCCCAGCCGTTCCCGCAGCCGTGGGAACGTGTCCAGTACCCGCGAATAGGTCCATTCCCGCCCGCCGCGCACGCCGGGGCGCGCCGCGACTTGCAGGTTTTCGCGCACATTCAGGTTGGGGAAGATGCCGTGCCCCTCGGGCACATAGGCCAGGCCCAGCCGCGCAATCGCGTGGGGCTGGGCATGCGTGCAGTCCCGGCCGCTGATCCGCACCTGACCCTGTGCGCTTTTCACTTGCCCCATCAGGCTGCGGATCAGCGTGGTCTTGCCCATGCCGTTTCGGCCCACCAGCCCGACGGATTCACCCGGGGCGATCCGGACGTCCACGCCCCGCAGCACATGGCTGGCACCGTAATACACATGCAGACCGCCGGCTTCGATCAGCGCGTTCATGACGTGGCTCCTTTCGGGGTGTCTTGCATGTCCTCGCCCAGATACGCCGTGCGCACTTGCGCGTTGGCGCGAATCTCGGCAGGGGTGCCACTGGCGATGGCGGTTCCGTTGACCATCACGGTGATGGTCTCTGCGATGCGGAACACGGCGTCCATGTCATGCTCCACCAGCAGGATGGCGTGGCCGGTCTTCAGCGTTTGAAGCAGGTCCAGGATGCGGTCGGTTTCTTCGGGGCCCATGCCGGCCAGGGGCTCGTCCAACAGCAGCACCTGCGGGTCGCCCGCCAGGCACATGGCGATTTCAAGCTGGCGTTTGCAGCCATGCGGCAGCAGGCCGGCGGCGCGTGTGGCGTCATCCGCCAAACCCGTGCATTCCAGCGCGTGATGCGCGCGGTCGGCGCTATGCCGGCAGTCCGAGGCCGAACGCCACCAATGCCAGAAGCGCTGGCGGCCCGCCTGCGCGGCCAGCCGGCAATTTTCAAACACGCTGAGTTCGGGAAACAGCGTAGACCGCTGGTAGCTGCGTCCCAGGCCGGCGCGCGCCCGTTCCGGTTGCCGCCACGCGGTGATGTCACGTCCGCCCAGCATGACGTTGCCGCTGCTGGGCGCCAGTTCCCCCGACAGGATGTTGATCAGTGTTGACTTGCCCGCGCCGTTGGTACCGATGACGGCATGAACCTGGCCGCGCGCCAGGCCCAGGGACACGCCATTGACGGCGGTCAGCCCGCCGAAGCGCCGCGTGACGTCGGTGGCGGCAAGCAAAAGATCAGGCATGAGGTTCCCCTTGGATGGGCAGGCGGGCCGCATTGCGGGCGGGGCTGGGGGCGGGCGCAGCCGCCCGCTGGCTGGCGGCCCGCGCCTCGCGGCGCTGGCGCCATTGCGCGGGCAGTCCGGCCAGTCCGTTGGGCAGCAGCGCCACCAGCACGATGATGGCGATACCCAGGGGCAGGTGCCAATGGCGGGCATAGTCGCCAAACAGGGCTTGCGACTGGAACAGCTCTTGCATCAGCACCAATGTCACCGTGCCCAGCACCGCGCCACCCAGGCGGGCCATGCCGCCCAGGATCACCATCAGCAACACGAGCCCCGATTGCTCCCAGGCTAACAGTTCAGGCGTGACGAAACCGTCTTTCAGCGCGAACAAGAAGCCTGCCAGGCTGGCCAGCGTGGCGCCCACGACGTAGGCCGTCAGCTTGTACGGATAGGTCGAATAGCCTGCCGCCCGCATGCGCTGTTCATTGATGCGAATGCCGGCCAACGCCGCGCCGAAGGGCGAACGACGCAACAAGGCCAGAAAGCCCCATGTGCCCGCCAGGCAGATCAGCACGAAGTAGTAGAAGGTCGTGGCGTTGCCCAGGTCGAACGGCATCCAGCCGGCCACCGATAACTCCGGCCTGAAATACAGATAGATGCCGTCGCTGCCACCGCCCAGCTTGGTGTCGTGGAAGACGTAATAGGCCATCTGGGAAAACGCCAGCGTGACCATGATGAAGTAGACGCCGCGCGTGCGCAGTGCCAGAGCGCCGGTTACGGCGGCATAAGCGGCGGCTGCCAGCAGGGCCAGGGGCAGCAACCACCACAGGCTGGCAGCTCCCGATTCGGGCGACAGCAACGCCGCCGCATAGGCGCCAATGCCGAAGAACGCGGCATGCCCCAGGCTGACCAGCCCTGCGCCGCCCACCAGCAGTTGCAGGCTAAGCGCGAAGATGGCGTAGATCATGATCTTGATCGCCAGCCCGGTGTAGTAGTCGCTGCCGCTCCAGGCAAACGCGGCCAGCGCCAGCAGCGTCGCGACGGGGAGAAGTTTCGTCATGGCTAGCCCTGTTTGAACAGCCCTTCGGGCTTGCAAAGAAGAATGAAGGCCATCAGCAGGTAAACGAGCACGCCCGCCGCGGAAGGGAATAGGACTTGCCCGAAGGTCTCGACGAATCCCACCAGCATCGCGGCCAGAAAGGCGCCGCGGATCGACCCGATGCCGCCAATCACCACGACCACGAAGCAGATGATCAGCACGCCATTGCCCATGCCGGGATACACGGACGACACCGGCGCGGCAATGGTGCCGGCCAGCGCTGCCAGCGCAACGCCCGCCGCGAATACCAGGCGGTACAGCTTATTGACGTCGATACCCAGTGATCCCGTCATTTCGCGATTGCTGGCGCCTGCGCGCAACATCATGCCCAGCCGCGTGCGCGAGATGACCCAATACAACAGCAGCGCGACGGCGATGCCCACCGCCGATATGAATAGCCGGTAGACCGGATACGTCATCACCCCGCCCAACGAGATGCTGCCTTGCAGCCAGGCGGGCAGCGGCACGCCATGCACGTCATTGCCGACCAGGATGCTGCGCAGTTCTTCGAAGACCAGGATCAGGCCGTAGGTCATCAGCACCTGCTGCAGGTGGTTGCGGTGGTACAGGTAGCTGAAGAACGCGGCCTCCAGGAAATAGCCCAGCACCGCAGCCAGCGCCACGCAGACGATAAGGGCCGTGATGAAGCCGCCGCCGATCCAGCGGTCGACCACCGGCCCCAATGCGAACGCCATGTAGGCGCCGATCATGTAGAAACTGCTATGAGCAAGATTGATGATGCCCATGATGCCGAAGATCAGCGTGAGTCCGCTGGCCACCAGGAACAGCAGCAAGCCGTACTGGAAAGCGTTCAGGCTTTGAATAAGCAGGATGCTGATGTCCATGGGGCCTCCCGTTGCGGACGTGGCGTCAGAGCTTGCAGCCGCGGGCCGGATCGGCCAGCTTCTGCGCGGCGACTTCCACGACCTTGTTCTCCAGGCCGTCCACACGGCGCAGATAGATGTCCTGCACCGGGTTGCCGGCGGCCGACAAGGTGAACGGACCGCGGGGGCTGTCCACCGTGGCCCCGCGCATGGCGGTGCGGAAGTCGGCCTTCTTGGCGAAGTCGCCCTTCACGGCGGACAGTCCCGATTGCATCAGCTGCGCCGCGTCATAGCCCTGCACGGCGTACACGTCCGGCTGCGCGTTGTAGCTCTTGGCGTAGTCGGCGCGGAACGCGTTGTCGCGCGGCGTGTTCAGGCCGTCGGCATAGTGCAGCGTGGTCAGCAGGCCTTGCGCGGACGCGCCTTGCGCCTGCAAGGTGCCGTCGGTCAGGAAGCCCGATCCGTACAGCGGGATGGTCTTGTCCAGGCCGGCGGCGTGATAGTCCTGCACGAATTTCACCGCGCCGCCGCCTGCGAAGAACGTGAACACCATGTCGGGCTTGGTCGCGGCGATCTCGGTCAAGAGCGATTGGAACTCCACGTTTGGAAACGGCAGGCTCAGTTCCTTGACGACCTTGCCGCCCGCCTTCTCGAAGCCTTCCTTGAAGCCGCCGATCGCCTCGTCGCCCGCAGCGTACTTCCAGGTGATCGTGACGGCGGTCTTGTGCCCCTTGGCAAAGGCGACGGGACCCATCGCGTAAGCAGGCTGCCAGTTGGTGAAGGACGTGCGGAAGATGCCGGGGCCGCAGAGCGGGCCGGTGATGGCGTTGGCGCCGGCGTTCGTCACGATCAGCGTGGTGTCGCTGTCCTTGGCGGCCTTGGCCAGCGCCATCGCCACGCCCGAATGCACGGTGCCGATCAGCACGTCGACCTGGTCGCGCTTGATCAGGCGGTTGGCGTTCTCCGCAGCCTTGGCGGGGTTGGACTCGTCGTCCACCTTGAAGTACTCGATCTCGCGCCCGCCCAACTTGCCGCCTTGCTCGGCGACGTACAGCTTGAAGCCGTTCTCGATGGCGTTGCCGAGCGCGGCGTAGGTGCCGCTATAGGGCAGCATGAATCCGACTTTGATCTTGTCGGCGGCTTGCGCGCCGCCGGCGGCGAACGTCAGGGCCGCGGCGATCGCAGCGCGGGTCAGGGCGTGGTTCATGGTTTGTCTCCGTGCTTGTCATGGGCTGGCGTCAAGGCCGGCCGGGTTTGTCCAACGCGTCGATGAAATCAGCGACGGCCTGGATAACAATGGCGGGCTGGTCCTTGTGCGGCGAATGGCGGCAGCCGGGAATCTCCAGCAGCGCGGTTTGCGGCGCATGCCGGCGGATGCCGCGGATTTGCGCCAGCGAACCGTACTCGTCGTCCACGCCCTGGATCGCCAGCACGGGGCAGGCGATGTCGGACAGATAATTTTCGATGTTCCAGCGGCGGAAATCGGGGTTCAGCCAGATGTCGTTCCAGCCCCAGAACGCCGAATCCACGTCCGCGTGATAGCGGGCCAGCCGGCTGCGCAGGTCCGTGTCCAGATAGGCTTGGCGCGCCAGCGCGATGTTCGCGACCGTCACGTCTTCGACGAATGTGTGCGGCGCGGCCACCACGATGCCGGCGACGGCCTCCGGGTGCATGGCGGCATACAGCAGCGCGATCGATCCGCCGTCGCTATGGCCGAACAGCACCGGCTTGTCCCGGAGCGCGTCCACGCCCAAGGCGGCGAACAGGGCGGGCAGCACGTCGCGTGCCTCGCGGTGCATGAAGTCGACTGGCCATTTTTCTTGCAGCGGGCGCGGCGTGGACTGCCCGTAGCCGTAACGCGACACGGCCAGCCCCCGGCATCCGGCGGCCTTGCAGACCTGCGCCGGCCAGTCCTTCCACATGGCGACCGACCCCAGTCCCTCGTGCAGGAACACCAGCAACGGCGCCGTCGCGCGTTCGGACGCAATCCACAGGCACTCCAGGCGCAGCGCGCGGCCGTCGGCCTCGATATCGGCGAAGGCGGGGCGCAGGCTTGGCGCGTCGATGGCGGCGGCGGTGTTCACAGCGTCGCCTCTTCAAGCTGGCGCAGGCGGAACCGCTGGATCTTGCCCGTGGCGGTCTTGGGTAGCTCTTCGGTGAAATTGATCTGGCGCGGATACTTGAAGGGCGCAAGGTGCTGCTTCACATAGCTTTGCAGCGCGGCGCCCGTGCTGGCGTCCGGTTCGAAACCCGGGCGCAGCACGACATAGGCCTTTGTCTTGACCAGGCCGTCGTGGTCCGGCACGCCGATTACGGCGGCTTCCAGCACGGCCTCGTGCTGCACCAGGATGTTCTCGACTTCCACCGGCGACACGTACTGGCCGCTGACCTTGATCATGTCGTCGCTGCGGCCCGCGTAGGTGTAGTAGCCATCGGCGTCGCACGTGTATTTGTCGCCGCTTTTCAGCCAATCGCCCAGGAAGCACTGGCGCGTCTTGTCGCGGTTGTTCCAGTACATCAACGCAGCGCTGGGGCCTTTGATGTAGAGGTCGCCGATGGCGCCTGCCTCGACCGGCGCGCCGTGCTCGTCACGCAGCTGGACTTCGTAGCCGGGCACGGGTTTGCCGGTGGTGCCGTAGCGCAATTGGCCGCTCTGGTTCGAAATGAAAATGTGCAGCATCTCGGTCGACCCGATGCCGTCCAGGATTTCACAGCCGAAATGCCGCGTGAAGCGTTCGCCGATGTCGCGCGGCAGCGCTTCGCCGGCCGAGGTGCAGACCCGCATCGCCACCTGCGAGCGCGGCGGCAGGTCGGGCGACGCCAGCATGCTGGCGTACAGCGTGGGCACGCCGTAGAACACGGTGGGGCGATGCTGGGTCAGGCGCTGGAACACGGCTTGTGGCGTGGGGCGTTCACCCATCAGCACCACGGTGGCGCCGACGGACAGGGGGAAGGTCAGGCCATTGCCCAGGCCATAGGCGAAAAACAGCTTGGCCGCCGAGAACACCACGTCGTCTTCGCGGATGCCCAACACCGGCTTGGCATAGAGTTCGGCCGTGTGCCACAGGTTGCCGTGGGTGTGGACCACGCCTTTGGGCTTGCCGGTGGAGCCTGAGGAATACAGCCAGAAGGCGATTTCGTCGGACAGCGTGCGGACGGCGGGCGCGATCGGCGCGGCGGCCAGCAACGCCTCGAATTCGTGGGCATGGGTGGGCAGGGCAGCCGTGGGCTGGGACACCACCAGGTGTTCGGCATCGGTGGGCGCCTGCGCCAGCGCCGCCTGCAAGACGGGCAATAGCGCGCCCGATACGAATACGGCGCGCACGCGGCTGTGCGCCAGGATGTAGGCGTAGTCGTCCGCCGTCAGCAGCGTGTTGACCGCCACGGGCACCACGCCGGCATGCAGCGCGCCCAGGAACACGACGGGCCAGTCTGCCGTGTCCTGCATCAACAGCAAAATGCGTTCTTCGCGGCGCAATCCCAATTCCCGCAGGGCGCCCGCCATGCGGGCCACCCGCTCGGCCAGTTCGCCATAGCTCAACTGGCGCGTGTCATCGATATAGGCCGGCTTGGCGGCCCGGGGCGCATTCAGCGCGGCCAGGTAACTGGCGAAATTCAATTCGGCGGGGCAGGTGTTCACGGTTGTCTCCTGATGTCCTGGTGGGCGGGCCGTGGTGCTGTTTTTTTCCGCTGGGCCGAGCCAAGGCACGGCGCGCGGACTTTTTTTCAGGGCGCACGGGGCGCGGACCTAGCTGCCGGGCCGCGTGAATTCGATGGCGCCGCCGGGCAGCAGGTAGAGCACCAGGGCGCGTCCTTGCGTGACGGTGGGGCGGTGAGCGCTGCCGGGGCCATAGACCAGCCACCCGGCGCCATGCCCATCGAACCGGGCGTCGCCGGTCAGCGGCATGATCAAGTCGATTTCGCCGTTGGGATGGGCGTGGTGGGGGCCTGCGAGGTCGTCCATGTCGACGACGTCCACGGAACAGCCGGCCAGGTCTTCGGCGGGCTTGATGACGCGGCCATAGCGGATGCCGCCGCCTTCCCGATTGCACATCCAACCGTCGGCCACACCCTGTCTACAGGCGGCGAAGATATTCTGGTACAGGGCGCTTTGCGGACCGGCTTCGCGGTTCAGCCGCGCGGCCAGCTCATCGTCCAGCGGCTGGCCCGACACCAGGCGCGTGGCCTCGCGCATCAGGGCATGGAATTGATCTGGCGTGCTCACCGGGACTCCTCCTTTACACTGTCGGCGCCTGAGATGCGGCATGAAATCAAGTGCTGCTTTTTTGCACACCCTGGCGGCTTGGAACTGCTTGGAGGAAAAATAGTGCTTCCACTGGATTGGGTCAAGCACTATAGTGCATAAAACAGGGCGTATCAGGGTATTTGCGGAGTCAGCCAAAACATGAATCAAGCGCTAGACGCGGCGCCATCCGAACCCAGGCGGGAAGCTTTCCTGGTGGCATTGGGCGAGCGGGTGCGCCGCTTGCGAGCCATACGCGGCATGACGCGCAAGGGCTTGTCTCAAGTGACCGGCGTGTCCGAAAGGCATTTGGCCAATCTTGAGCACGGGGTGGGCAATGCCTCGATCCTGGTGCTGCTGCAGATTGCCCGCGCGTTCAATTGCGCGCTGGCCGAGCTGGTCGGCGACGTCACCACCGAATCACCGGACTGGCTGCTGATCCGCGAGTTGCTCAGCGGCCGCACGGAATCCGACCTGCAGCGGGCCCGCGAGGCCTTGACCCAGCTGTTCGGTGTAGGGGCGGGCGCGCAGCGTCCCAACCGTACCCAGCGGGTGGCGCTGATCGGGCTGCGGGGAGCAGGCAAGTCCACCCTGGGCCAAATGCTGGCCGACGACCTGGGCTACCCGTTTGTCGAGCTGAACCGTGAAATCGAACGCGTGGCCGGGTGCAGCATCCTGGAAATCCATAATCTCTATGGCCCCAACGCCTACCGCCGTTACGAACGCCGCGCGCTGGAAGAGGCCGTGCAGATCTATCCGGAAATGGTGCTGGCCACGCCGGGCGGACTGGTTTCGGAACCCGCCACCCTGAATCTGCTGCTGGCGCATTGCTATACGGTCTGGTTGCGCGCAACCCCCGAAGAGCACATGGGTCGGGTGATGGCCCAGGGCGACTTCCGCCCCATGTCGGGTAATAACGAAGCGATGTCCGATCTGAAGCGCATCCTGGCCGGCCGCGAAGCGTTCTACGCCAAGGCGGATCTGACCTGGGTGACGAGCAACCTGGAGGTGCAGGAGAGTTTCGCCGGTTTGCGTACCCAGGTCCGCAAAGCCTGCGGCCTGCCGCTGTAGCGGCCGCCCTGGACGAAAGAAAGCGCCTTTCGCGGCGCCCCCGCCCCCGCGCCCCATCCGATCTGCCCGTGAAGGCCGCCTGAATCAGGCGGCCTTTTAACGTCCGCCCTGATTCGCCCGTTGATGGTAAAGCTGCACTTTTATGCATGTCTTGCTTGACGCGTATTTTTTCCTGCACTAATCTGCACAATAATTCATGTAATGCAGTATTTTTCCTGTCCAGCAGGGCGTACGAGGAGACACACTATGAGCAGCACCATCAACCGGGTTGATTTCCGGACGCAGCCCGAGCACTACCGCCACTGGCGCCTGACGTTCGATGGCCCGGTCGCCACGCTGGCCATGGATGTGGCGGAAGACGGCGGCCTGCGTCCCGGCTACAAGCTGAAGCTGAACTCCTACGATCTGGGTGTAGACATTGAGCTGCATGACGCCCTGCAGCGCATCCGCTTCGAACATCCCGAAGTGCGGAGCGTGGTCGTGACCAGCATGAAGGACCGTATCTTCTGTTCCGGCGCCAATATCTTCATGCTGGGCCTGTCCTCGCACGCCTGGAAGGTCAATTTCTGCAAGTTCACCAACGAAACGCGCAACGGCATTGAAGACTCCAGCCGCCATAGCGGCCTGAAGTTCATCGCCGCCCTGAACGGCGCCTGCGCCGGCGGCGGGTATGAACTGGCCCTGGCCTGCGACGAGATTCTGCTGATCGACGATCGCTCATCCTCGGTGGCGCTGCCCGAAGTGCCGCTGCTGGGCGTGCTGCCTGGCACGGGCGGCCTGACCCGCGTGACCGACAAGCGCCGCGTGCGTCATGATCACGCCGACATCTTCTGCACGCTGGTCGAGGGCGTGCGCGGCCAGCGCGCCAAGGATTGGCGGCTGGTCGACGACGTGGTCAAGCCTGCTCGCTTCGAGGCCGCCGTGCGCGAACGTGCGCTGGTCCTGGCCGAAAACAGCGACCGGCAGCCGGGTGAGCAGGGCATCGCGCTGACGCCGGTCGAGCGCACCGAAAGCGCGGACGGGCTTGCTTACCGCTACGTGGATATCCGGCTGGACCGCGAAAAGCGCCAGGCCACCTGGACCGTGCGCGCCCCGCAAGGCCCGGTGGAATCCGAGCTGGCGGACATCGTTGCCGCCGGGGCCGCCTGGTGGCCGTTGCAGATGGCGCGCGAACTGGACGACGCCATCCTGTCCATGCGGACCAACGAACTGGACATCGGCACGTGGATCCTGAAGACCGAAGGCGACGCCGAGGCCGTGCTGGCCGCCGATGCCGCACTGCAACGCCACGCCGGCCACTGGTTCGTGCGCGAAACCGCCGGCATGCTGCGCCGCACGCTGGCGCGCCTGGACGTGACCTCGCGCAGCCTGTTCGCGCTGATCGAGCCGGGTTCCTGCTTCGTGGGCACGTTGCTGGAACTGGCGCTGGCCGCGGACCGCAGCTACATGCTCGACAACGAGGACGCCTCCGCGCCCGCGCAGATCGTGGTGGGTGAACGCAACTTCGGCGCCTATCCGCTGGTGAACGGCCAAAGCCGCCTGCAGCGCCGCTTCTATGAAGAAACCGCGCCGCTGGAAGCCGTGCGCGCCCGCGCCGGACAGCGCCTGTCGGCCACCGATGCGCTGGACCTGGGCCTGGTGACCTTCGCGCCCGACAGCATCGATTGGGACGACGAAGTGCGGATGATGCTGGAAGAACGCCGCGCGCTGTCGCCCGACGCCTTGACCGGGCTGGAGGCGAACCTGCGCTTCGGCGGGCAGGAAACGATGGAGACGCGCATCTTCGGCCGGCTGACCGCCTGGCAGAACTGGATTTTCAACCGTCCCAATGCGGCCGGCGACAAAGGCGCGCTGAAGCTGTACGGCAAGGGCGAACAGGCCGCATTCGACTGGAACCGGGTCTGAACAAGAAAAGGAGCGAGACATGTCTGGAATCAATTACACCGATAAGATCCCCAATAACGTCAACCTGTCCGGCGACCGCACCTTGCAACGCGCGCTGGAGCATTGGCAACCGAACTACCTGCAATGGTGGCAGGACATGGGGCCCGACGGCTCGCACGGTTTCGATGTCTACCTGCGCACTGCCGTCAGCGTGGAGCCCGATGGCTGGGCCAATTTCAACCACGTCCGCATGCCCGACTACCGCTGGGGGATCTTCCTGGCACCGCAGGACGGCCAGCGCAAGATCCACTTCGGCGAGAACATGGGGCGTGACGTCTGGCAGGACGTGCCCGGCGAACACCGCGCCAACCTGCGCCGCATCATCGTCACGCAGGGCGACACCGAGCCGGCCTCGATCGAGCAGCAGCGCCACTTGGGCCTGACCGCGCCGTCGCAGTACGACCTGCGCAACCTGTTCCAGATCAACGTCGAGGAAGGCCGCCACCTGTGGGCGATGGTGTACCTGCTGCACCGCTATTTCGGCCGCGATGGACGCGAAGAGGCCGATGCGCTCTTGCAGCGCAGTTCGGGCGATTCCGACAATCCGCGCATCCTGGGCGCGTTCAACGAGAAGACGCCGGACTGGCTGGCCTTCTACATGTTCACCTACTTCACCGACCGCGACGGCAAGTTCCAGCTGTGCGCGTTGGCCGAGTCCAGCTTCGACCCCCTGGCCCGCACCACCAAGTTCATGCTGACCGAAGAAGCACATCACATGTTCGTGGGCGAGTCGGGCATTTCCCGCGTGATCCAGCGCACCTGCGAAGTGATGAACCAGCTGAAGACCGACGATCCGGAAAGCGTGCGCGCCGCCGGCGTGATCGATCTGCCGACGATCCAGCGCTACCTGAATTTTCACTACAGCGTCACGATCGACCTGTTCGGCGCGGACCAATCTTCCAACGCCGCGATCTTCTACGGGTCCGGCCTGAAGGGCCGCTACGAGGAATCCAAGCGCACCGACGACCATCAGCTGAAAAACGACACCTATCGCGTGCTGACCGTGAACAACGGCAAATTGAACGAGATCGAAGTGCCAATGCTGAACGCCTTGAACGAAGTGCTGCGCGACGACTTCATTCGCGATTCCGTGGCAGGCATCGGGCGCTGGAACAAGGTCATCGAGAAAAGCGGCATCCCGTTCCGCCTGCATGTGCCGCACAAGGCGTTCAACCGCCAGATCGGCACGCTGGCCGGTATCCGCATGTCTCCCGAAGGCGAGATCCTGTCGGAATCCCAATGGCAGGCCAATCGCCACAAGTGGTTGCCCACGCCGGAGGACCGCGCGTTTGTCGCGTCGCTGATGGGCCGCGTGACCGAACCCGGCAAGTTCGCCAACTGGATCGCGCCCCCCGTCATGGGCATCAACCGCCAGCCGGTGAATTTCGACTACGTCCGTTTCAACTAAGGCGACAGGGCGGGGCGCGTTTGCGCGCCGCCCGCCAGCGCATTGGGAAGACTGCGATGAACGCCCCCCTGCCCGTACAAGTGCTCAAGCAGCATCTGATCGACCCCGAGATCTGCATCCGCTGCAATACTTGCGAAGAAACCTGTCCGGTCGATGCGATCACGCACGATTCGAACAATTACGTGGTGGACCCCGATATCTGCAATGGTTGCATGGCGTGCGTGCCACCGTGCCCGACGGGGTCGATCGACAACTGGCGGCTGGTGCTGCGCACCGACGCCTACTCGGTGCAAGACCAACTGGGCTGGGAAGAGCTGCCATTGGAAAAGGCATTGCCGGAAGGGGCGGATGCGGGCGCCGGCGCGCAATCCGCCTTGGCCGACCCCGACGCGCCCGCGCCGTCTTCAGCGATGGCTGCACCGTTTTCGCCCGCAGGCGCATCGGTGCCGCCGTGGTCTGCCGCGCATCCCTACGTCAATCTCTACACGCACAAGGCGCCGATGACGGCCACGGTCGTGGGCAACTACCGCGTGACCGACGCCGATACCGAAAGCGATATCCACCACATCGTGCTGGACTTCGGCGATCTGCCGTTTCCGGTGCTGGAAGGCCAATCCATCGGCATCCTGCCCCCGGGCACCGACGCCCAAGGACGACCGCACCACGCGCGCCAGTATTCGCTGGCCAGTCCGCGCGATGGCGAACGCGCCGGCTACAACAACCTGTCGTTGACCGTGAAGCGCGTGACCGAAGACCATGGCGGTGCCGCCGCGCATGGCGTGTGCTCGAACTACCTGTGCGATCTGGCCAAGAACGACACCGTGCAGGTGATCGGCCCGTTCGGCCATACCTTCCTGATGCCGAACCATCCGCGCGCCAATCTCATCATGATCTGCACGGGCACGGGCTCCGCGCCGATGCGCGCGATGACCGAACGCTACCGCCGCCGCATCGATACCGGTGAAAACGGCCGCCTGATGCTGTTCTTTGGCGCTCGCACCGAACGCGAACTGCCGTACTTCGGTCCGCTGATGAAGCTGCCCCGCGATTTCATCGACATCAATCTGGCGCTCTCGCGCGAGGCGGGCCAGCCCAAGCGCTATGTGCAAGACCTGATCCGCGAACGCGCGGCCCAGGTACGGGATTTGCTGTCGGACCGCAACACCTGCATCTACGTGTGCGGCTTAAAGGGCATGGAAGTCGGCGTGCTGGACGCCTTGCGCGACGTGGCAATGCAATCGGGGCAGGATTGGTCTATTCTGCATGATGTGCTGCGCCGCGAAGGGCGCCTGCATTTCGAGACGTACTGAATCCGATAAATGAGCGTGACACACGTGAAAACGGCGCGCCACGGCGCGCCGTTCGCGTTGGCTTGGGGGAAAACCAAAAATGAAGTTCGCCGAATTCAAAGACGGCATGTTGATCAAGGCCGGTCCGGTCACCATCACCGAGGCCGAGATCCTGGAGTTTGCACGCAAGTTCGATCCCCAGTGGTTCCACACCGACCCGCAACGGGCCGCGGAAGGGCGTTGGGGCGGGCTGATCGCCAGCGGCTGGCACACGTGCGCGCTGGCCATGCGCATGGCGGTGGACGCCGCGCTGCATGACTCCGAATCTTTCGGTTCCCCCGGTTTGGGCGAAGTGCGCTGGCGCACCCCGGTGCGTCCGGGCGATACCCTGCGTCTGGAAGCGCGGGTGCAGGGCGCCCGCACCTCATCTTCGCGCCCCGATCTGGGCATCATCACGTGGGCGTGGACCGTCATCAACCAGCACGACGAAGGCGTGCTGGAACTGGACGCAACGAGCTTGTTCGATCTGTCGGGCGAGAACTAGGCGCGAGGCCTTCCGGGCGACGTATCGCCGCGTCAGGTCCGCGCGGCCGGGTTGCCCCGGCGGCGCGCTTGCGCCGTCAGCGGTTGGCCCCTCCTTTCAGGATGCCTGCCGCATCGGGCCCGACCGCCGTCTTCCAGGCTTGCACCGAATCCGCCGCCGCGCTGCGCAGCGCACGGCGAACGGCGGATGGCACGGTGGTATTGATCGCGACGCCGTTCTTGCGCATGTTGGCGTAGTTCTGCTGCAGGCGGCCGTCGATGCGTTTCCATTGTTCGATTTCCGTCTGTGCCGCGGCCTGGTCGATGGCGCGCCGCGACCGCTCGTCCAGCGCCTGATAGGTCTGCAGGTTCATCGTCGCGACCGAAATCGGCATCGCATAATTGATCTCGGCGAAGTGGGGCAGATATTCCCAGAGCTTCCGTCCGGCGCCCCCGTCGCCCGACGACAGCACGGCATTCACGTCACCGGCGGCGATGCGCGGCATGGCGTCGGCAAATGAAATGGTCTCCGCACGGGCTCCGGCCTTCTGCATTACCTCCTGGGACGTGGCGTCATAGGTGCGGATGCTCAGGCCCTTCAGCGCGGCCAGGCCGTCGATCTTCTGTTTGGACCAGATGCCGGAAGCGGGCCACGGCGTGGTGTAAAGCAGCTTCTGCCCGTGGGCGGCCAGCAGCTTTTCGTAGGCGGGCCGTGCGGCTTTGTTCAAGTTGCGGGCTTTGGGCAGGGAGTCCGCCAGGAACGGCAAGGACGATACGCCGAACAAGGGATATTTCTTGGCCAGCGCGCCGGCGAACGCGTCGCCCGCATCCACTTTGCGGGTTTCGACCGCGTCGATCATGTCGGCCGATTTGATCCCCTTGGACGCGTCGTACGAGGCGTCGATCACCACGTTGCCTGCCGATTTTGCGCGGACCAGCTCCGCGAAGGTGGACACGCCTTGTCCCGGCATGGACGTCGCCGGGTACTCGGTGGCCATCGTCAGGGTGGTGACGGCATAGGCGCCATGGGCGATGAAGGGCAGAGCGATAACCGCCATCAGGCGGAGGGATGAACGGACGCGCATTCGCGACTCCAGGTCGGGGCAAGTGCACAAAGCGTACGGCGTGTGCAAGCCCGCGCCTATACGGGCTAACGGCAATGCGTCGGGGGGAGGCGACAAAAAAAAGGGCAACTGCGCCGCGCCGGCTTCGCCTGCTTGCGGCCCCCATGAGGCATGTTTGTCTTGGGGCGGCCCGGCAACAAAAAAAACCGCCCCGAGGGGCGGCTTCTTATTGCGGCTACCGGTCAGGCGATCAATAGAACGCCTGGATGCCGGTCTGCGCGCGGCCCAGGATCAGGGCGTGCACGTCGTGGGTGCCTTCGTAGGTGTTGACCACTTCCAGGTTCACCAGGTGGCGGGCCACGCCGAACTCGTCGGAGATGCCGTTGCCGCCCAACATGTCGCGGGCCAGGCGGGCGATGTCCAGCGCCTTGCCGCACGAGTTGCGCTTCATGATCGAGGTGATCTCGACGGCGGCGGTGCCTTCGTCCTTCATGCGGCCCAGGCGCAGGCAGCCTTGCAGCGCCAGCGTGATTTCGGTCTGCATGTCGGCCAGCTTCTTCTGGATCAGCTGGTTGGCGGCGAGCGGGCGGCCAAATTGCTTGCGATCCAGCGTGTATTGGCGGGCCGTGTGCCAGCAGGCTTCCGCGGCGCCGACAGCGCCCCAGGCGATGCCGTAGCGGGCGGAATTCAGGCAGGTGAAGGGACCCTTCAGGCCGGACACGCCGGGCATCATCTGGTCTTCCGAGATCTCGACTTCGTCCATGACGATTTCGCCGGTGATCGAGGCGCGCAGGCCGACCTTGCCGTGGATGGCCGGAGCCGACAGGCCCTTCATGCCCTTTTCCAGGATGAAGCCGCGGATCTTGCCGTCGAACTCGCCGCCGACGCACTTGGCCCACACCACGAACACGTCGGCGATGGGGGAGTTGGTGATCCACATCTTGTTGCCGGAGACCTTGTAGCCGTCGGACGTCTTGACGGCGCGGGTTTCCATGCCGCCGGGGTCGGAACCGTGGTTCGGTTCGGTCAGGCCGAAGCAGCCGATCCACTCGCCGCGGGCCAGCTTGGGCAGGTACTTCTGCTTTTGCGCTTCGCTGCCGAATTCGTTGATCGGGACCATGACCAGCGACGACTGCACGCTCATCATCGAGCGGTAGCCGGAGTCGATGCGTTCGACTTCGCGGGCGATCAGGCCGTAGCTGACGTAGTTCATGCCAGCGCCGCCATAGGCTTCAGGGATGGTGGCGCCCAGCAGGCCGAGTTCGCCCATTTCCGAGAAGATTTCCGGATCGGTCTTCTCGTTGCGGAAGGCGTTCAGCACGCGGGGGGCAAGCTTGTCCTGCGAATAGGCGTGGGCGGCGTCGCGCACCATGCGTTCTTCTTCGGTCAGTTGCTGGTCCAGCAACAGGGGATCTTGCCATTGAAAAGAAGGATTCGAGGACATGCTGGGTCTCCGCTATGGATTTCCGTATTCGGAATCTAGAAAGTTTAAACCTAAAATAATTCGGGCGGCAAGTTGGGGTTTGCACGGCAGCGCGCCAGAGGCTCGCCGCTGGCTATGCCGCCCGGTCTGGTATCAATGCTGGGCCTTCAGCGCCGCGTCGCGGATCTTTTCCAAGGTGGTCGACGGGGTGATGGTTTCCGGATCGATGAAGCAGTGCAGGATCGCCGGCTTGCCGCTGGCCAGCGCCCGCTCGAAGGCGGGACCGAACTGCTCGGTGGTCTCGACGCGTTCACCGTGGCCGCCGAAGGCGCGCGCATAGTCGGCGAAGTCCGGGTTCTTGAGTTCGGTCGCGGATACGCGGCCGGGGTAGTGTTTTTCCTGGTGCATGCGGATGGTGCCGTACATGCCGTTGTCGACCAGCACCACGATGATGGGCAGGTCATATTGGACGGCCGTGGCGAACTCCTGGCCATGCATCAGGAAGCAGCCGTCGCCCGCGAAGCAGACGACGGTCTTGTCGGGCCACACGCGCTTGGCGCCGACAGCCGCCGGCAGGCCGTAGCCCATCGACCCCGAGGTGGGCGCCAGTTGCGTGCCGAAACGGGTGAAGCGGTGGAAGCGGTGCAGCCAGGTGGCGTAGTTGCCCGCGCCGTTGGTCATGATGGCGTCGGCCGGCAGCGTCTTTTCCAGATAGGCCATGACCTGGCCCATTTGCAGCGCGCCAGGGGTGGTAATGGTTTCCGGGTCGCTCCACTTCAGGTACGACTCGCGCATGGCCTGGGTGCCTTCGGCCCACACGGGTTTGGCAGGTGCCTTCAGGCCGGCCAGCGATGCCGCGAAGGCGGCCGGCGACGTGTTGATGGCAAGGTTGGCGCGGTACACGCGGCCCAGTTCAGCGGTATCGGGATGCACGTGCACCAGCTTTTGGCGGGGCACCGGGATGTCCAGCAGTGTGTAGGCCTGGCTGGGGTTTTCCGACATGCGGCCGCCGACCAGCAGGATCAAGTCCGCGTCGGCCACGCGCTTGAGGAGCGCCGGGTTGATGCCCAGGCCCACGTCACCGATGAAGCAGGGGTGGTCGGCCGGGAACAGCATCTGGCGGCGGAACGAGACCGCGGTGGGCAGCGCATGGCGCTGCGCGAAGTCGGCGAACTGCTGTACGGCGCGCGCATCCCAGCGCGTGCCGCCCAGGATGGCAACCGGGTGCTTGGCGTCGGCCAGCAGCTTTTCCAGATCGGCCAGTTGGCCGGCGGTGGGGGCGGATTCGATCAGCTCGTAGCGGGGGGCGTCGGCCACCTTGGCGGCTTCGACCAGCATGTCTTCGGGCAACGCGATCACGACGGGGCCGGGGCGGCCCGACGTGGCGATGTGGAAGGCGCGCGAAATCAATTCGGGAATGCGCTCGACCTGGTCGATCTCGGTGACCCATTTGGCCTGGGTGCCGAACACGGCGCGGTAGTCCATTTCCTGAAAGGCTTCGCGTTCGCGCATGCCGCGTTCGATCTGGCCGACGAACAGGATCAGGGGGGTGGAGTCCTGCTTGGCAATGTGCACGCCGGCCAGCGCGTTGGACGCGCCCGGGCCGCGGGTGACCATGCAGATGCCGGGTTCACCGGTCAGCTTGCCGTGGGCGTCGGCCATCATGGCCGCGCCGCCTTCCTGGCGGCAGACGGTGACCTTGATGTCCGCGTCGTGCAGGCCGTCCAGCACCGCCAGGTAGCTCTCGCCAGGAACGCAGAAAACATGTTTGACGCCCTGAGCGACCAGTTGGTCGACCAGAATGTGACCGCCAAGGCGGGAATCTTGCTGGGGCATGAGGGGGTGTCGTGGTGAGCCGAGGATAGGACTCCCGAGCATATGTTCCTTGATCGCACAACGCAATTGATAAAATTGCACAATCTATTGATCCTCCGGCACGTAGTGCCCTGTTGCGCCGCCGCAATCGGCGCGCCCGGCCCCGGCCGGTTTCAGGCTGTCCCCGCCCCATGAGAAACGGCATTCCCAATCTGAGCGCGCTGCAGGCGTTCGAAGCATCGGCCCGGCTGGGCAGCTTTTCCCGCGCGGCCGAGGAACTGTCCCTGACGCACAGCGCCGTCTACCGGCAGGTGGCCAGCCTGGAATCGCGCCTGGGGGTGCAGCTGTTCACCCGGGTGCGGCGCCGCATTGTGCTGACCGACCATGGGGCGGAATACGCGGGCCGGATCCGTCACCATCTGGACCAGATCGAAAAGGATACCTTCGGCCTGGTCAGCCGCACCGGCATGGGCCGCAGCATCCATATCGCGGTGGTGCCCACGCTGGCCACCACGTGGCTGATTCCGCGCCTGGCGGATTTCCAGCGCGAACACGGGGACATCACGGTCAGCCTGTCGGTGCGCACCTTGCCTTTCCAATTCAAGGACCAGCCCTTCGACGGCGCGCTCTACCATGGCGACGGCCTCTGGCCGGGCACCCAGGGGGGGCTGCTGTTTCCCGAGCGCGAATTGGTGCCCGTGTGTGCGCCGGAACTCGCGGCCCGGGCGGGGTTGGCCACCGACTCCGGCGTCAGCGCGCTGGCCGGCATGACCCACCTGCATCTGGCCTCGCGGCCGGACGCCTGGCGGCAGTGGTACGGCGCCAACAATCATCTATATGGTCCGCACGCGGCGGGCGGGCCCCGCTATGAACTCTTCACCATGGTGATGGCCGCGGTGCAGGCGGGGCTGGGGGCCGGTTTGATGCCGCGCTTCCTGGCGCAGCCGGCGCTGGACCAGGGCACCCTCAAGATGCCGGTGCCGCAGTCGCTGACGGTCAGCCAGGGCTACTACTTCGGCTACCCGCAGCGCAGCGAACGGTCCGACGCGCTCAAGCTTTTCGAAAGCTGGTTGAAGTCCGCCGCCGCCGGCGTGGGCGAAAGGTGAACCGCATGTCAGACCCCCGCCCGCCGCTGGCTTCCCAGGCCGATATCGACGCTTTCATCGACGCCGTCTGGCTGGAGGACGGCCTGTCGGCCAACACGCTGGCCGCCTATCGCCGCGACCTGACGGGCTTTGCCCGCTGGCTGGAAGACCCCGACGCCTACGCCCGCGAGATGGCCGACCGCCATGGCGACGCCGCCCCGGCCCACGCGTTGCCTGCGGGCCCTGCCAAACCCTTGAACGAGGCGCAAAAGGCCGACATCGAGGCCTGGTTCGCGTTCCGCCACGAAGAAACCCGCGCCACCACGGCCAACCGCCGCCTGGCGGCCCTGCGCCGCTTTTACGCCTGGGCCTTGCGTGAACATCGCGCCGAACGCGATCCCTGCCTGACGCTCATTGCCGCCAAGCAGCCGCCGCGCCTGCCCAAGACCCTGTCCGAACAGCAGGTGGACGCCTTGCTGCGGGCGCCCGACCTGGGCCAGCCGCGCGGCCTGCGCGACCGGGCCATGCTGGAAACGCTGTACGCCACCGGTTTGCGGGTGTCGGAACTGGTGGGCGTGCGCGCGCTAGATGTCAGCCTGAATGAAGGCGTGGTGCGCGTGGTGCTGGGCAAGGGCGGCAAAGACCGCTTGGTGCCGCTGGGCGCCGAAGCGGCGCATTGGATCGACCAATACCTGAAGACCGCGCGGCCCGAGCTGGCGGCAGGGCGTCAGAGCGATGCGCTCTTCATCACCGGCCGCGCCGAAGCGATGTCGCGCCAGGCCTTCTGGCAGCTCGTGAAGAAATACGCGCTGCTGGCCGACATCCATGCTCCGTTGTCGCCGCATGTGCTGCGCCACGCGTTCGCCACCCATCTGCTCAATCATGGCGCCGACCTGCGCGTGGTGCAGATGCTGCTGGGCCATGCGGACATTTCCACCACGCAGATTTACACCCACGTGGCGCGCGAACGCTTGAAGGCGCTGCATGCGGCGCATCACCCCCGCGGCTAGCCGCCCGCGCCGTGCAACGGCTGCCACTGTCTTACACTTTTCGTTTTCCCGATTGACGCCTACCCATGAGCAAAGCCCGCCACGTTTCTGAAACGCCCGCCACCCAGTTCCTCAAGCAGAACAAGGTGGTCTACACGGAACACACCTATGACTACGTGGACCACGGCGGAGCCGGCGAAGCGGCGCGCCAGCTCGGCCTGGACCCGCACGCGGTGGTCAAGACACTGGTGATGGAAGACGAATCCGCCAAGCCGCTGATCGTGGTCATGCATGGCGACCGCGAGGTCTCCACCAAGAACCTGGCGCGCCAGGCGGGCCTGAAGAAGGTCGAGCCCTGCAAGCCCGAGGTCGCGCAGCGGCATTCCGGCTATCAGGTGGGCGGCACGTCTCCCTTCGGCACGCGCAAGAAGATGCCGGTATGGGTCGAGGCTGAGGTGCTGGACTACCCCGTCGTCTACATCAACGGCGGACGACGCGGCTACCTGATCGGCATCGACCCCAAGGTGCTGGTGACACTGCTGGGCGCCAAGGGAGTGTCCGTCGCGCTGGAATAACGCCCGATCGCCGGCGCGGTATTCCCATACCACCCACCTGATTTCCGCCAGGGGCACAATGGGGGCAGAACATCAAGAACCGGAGCCCGGCCTGTCGGGCGCGCAACCGGCTGCCCCCATCCCTAGGAGACAATCATGAGCAAGAGACTGTTGATGCTGGTCGGCGACTATGCCGAAGACTACGAGACCATGGTGCCGTTCCAGACGCTGCTGGCCGTGGGGCACACGGTGCACGCGGTCTGCCCGGACAAAAAGGCCGGCGACACCATCGCGACCGCGATCCACGATTTCGAAGGCGCACAGACCTACAGCGAAAAACGCGGTCACAATTTTGCGCTGAATTTCGACTTCGACCGCGTCGAGCCTTCGTCTTATGACGGTCTGGTGATCCCGGGCGGACGCGCACCGGAATACTTGCGCTTGAATGAAAAAGTACTGGATATCGTGCGCGGTTTCGATCAGGCCGGCAAGCCGATCGCCGCCGTGTGCCATGGTGCGCAGTTGCTGGCCGCGGCAGGCATCCTGAAGGGCCGCACATGCTCGGCGTACCCCGCGTGCGCGCCGGAAGTGCGCTTGGCCGGCGGCACGTACGCCGAAATCGGCATCGACCAGGCCTATACCGACGGCAATCTGGTGACGGCGCCGGCGTGGCCCGCGCATCCGGCGTGGCTGTCGCAGTTCCTGGCCGTGCTGGGCACGAAGATCACGCCCTGACGGCCCAGGCTCAGGCCGCATGAATGGCGCAAGGGCCTGGGGCGGCAACCGCTCCAGGCCCTTTCCGTTGTGATACCAGCGTCGCGATGCCTGCGTGGCGGCGCTTGTTCCTGGATCAGGCGAAATCAAGCACGATGCGGCCTTCGATCTGGCCCTGCTTCATGCGGTCGAACACGCTGTTGATGTTCTCCAGGCTTTCCGTGGCGACGGTGGCGTGCACCTTGCCTTCTTCGGCGAATTGCAGGGACTCCTGCAAGTCCAGGCGCGATCCCACGATGGAGCCGCGCACGGTGACGCCGTTCAGCACCATGTCGAAGATCGACAGCGGGAAATCGCCCGGCGGCAAACCGTTCAGCGCGACGGTGCCGCCGCGGCGCACCATGCCTAGCGCCTGTTCGAACGCCTTGGGCGAGACGGCCGTGATCAGCGCGCCATGGGCGCCGCCGATTTCGCGCTTCAGGTAGGCGGCGGGATCGGTGGTCTTGGCGTTGACGGTCACTTCCGCACCCAGGCGCCGGGCGAAGTCCAGCTTGGCGTCGTCGATGTCCACCGCGGCGACATTCAACCCCATCGCCTTGGCATACTGCACAGCCATGTGGCCCAGCCCGCCGATGCCCGAAATCACGACCCAGTTGCCCGGGCGCGTGTCGGTCATCTTCAGGCCCTTGTAGACGGTGACGCCCGCGCACAGCACGGGGGCGATGTCGACGAATCCCACGTTCTTGGGCAGCAACCCCACGTAATCGGCCGCGGCCAGCGCATACTCGGCAAAGCCGCCGTTCACGGAGTAGCCCGCGTTCTGCTGCTGTTCGCACAGCGTTTCCCAGCCGCCCAGACAGTGCTCGCAATGGCCGCAGGCGGAGTACAGCCACGGGATGCCGACGCGGTCGCCTTCCTTCACATGCATGACGCCTGCGCCCACGGCGACGACGAAGCCCACGCCTTCATGGCCGGGGATGAACGGGGGATTGGGTTTGACGGGCCAGTCACCTTCGACGGCGTGCAGATCGGTGTGGCAGACGCCGCACGCTTCGATCTTCACCAGGAGTTCGCCTGGACCGGGGCGGGGTACCTCGACTTCTTCGATTACCAAGGGCTTGCCGAATGCGCGTGCAACTGCGGCCTTCATGGTCTTGTTCATCACTACCTCCGAAGTCTGATCAGTTTCACTATGCTCGAACGCCCGCGCGTTCCAGACCATGATTTATATCAACCCAGGCGACATGCACAGCCAGCGGGAAACGTGTGGTTGCAGAATGGCGGGGCATCAACCGGGTGGAGTCGGGCGCGACCCGGGGCGTCCTGTGCCTTGCGGGCGGTGCGCCAAACGTCGTACAGTGGTCGTGGCGTGCCGCCCCGGCGGACGCCTTGCCCCTCGGCACCGGAGCTCCCATGTGTGAAATCTTCATCCGCGCGAGCGAACAGTCCTACGCGCCCGAAACCCGTTCGTTGCGCCTGCATGGCGTGGCGACCAGCTTGCGGCTGGAGCAATTGTTCTGGCAGGTGCTGGAAGAGATCGCCGGCCGCGACAACATGCGCGTCACGCAACTGATTGAACGCCTGTACGACGAGCTGATCGAATACCGCGGCGAGGCCGCCAACTTCACTTCGTTCCTGCGGGTGTGCTGCCTGCGCTATCAACTGCTGCAGGCTGAAGGCCGGATTCCGCTGGACGCGGCGGTGCCGATCCGGTCCTTGAATCCGCAAGCCGTTCTGGAAGGATTGCCGGCGTCGTTGTACGACGCAAAACCGCTACGCGCGAAGCGGCCGGTGGCGGCGTAACGCCAGACCGCCACCCAATGAAAATGGCCCGATCGGATCGGGCCATTTTCATTGCAGGCGGGGAGCGTTCAACCGCCCGGCTGAATCGACGCCAACGCCACTTCGTTCTGCACAATGCGGCGGATGCGTACCGCATCGCCGATGCGCGACAGCTTGCCTTGCGAATCCAGCAGCACGATGGCCAGGTCGCGGCCATTGATGCGGGCCAGCATCACCAGGCATTCCCCGGCTTCGTTGATGTAGCCGGTCTTGGACACCTTGATGTCCCAGTCGGGCTTGCGCACCAGCAGGTTGGTATTGCGGAAGGTCTGGGTGCGGTTGTTGATCTCGACGTCGTACTCGGTATCGGTCGAGTAGCGGTGGATCAGCGGGCGTTGCGAGGCTGCGCGCAGCAGGCGTGCCAGATCATGCGGCGACGACACGTTATTGCTGGACAGGCCCGTCGGCTCGATGAAGTGCGTGCTGCTCATGCCCAGCGACAGCGCCTTGGCGTTCATGGCGGCCACGAAAGCGGGCAGGCCACCCGGATAGTGGCGGCCCAGCGCGTTGGCGGCACGGTTTTCAGAGGACATCAGCGCCAGGTGCAGCATGTCCCCGCGCGACAGCTTGGTGCCCACGCGCAGGCGCGACGTGGTGTGCTTGAGGCCGTCGACATCGTCGTCGGTGATCTCAAGCATTTCGTCCATCGGCAGGTTGGCGTCGACGACGACGACCGCGGTCATCAGCTTCGAGATGGAAGCGATGGGGCGCACGACGTTTTCGTTCTTGGCAAACAGGACGGTCGACGTTTCCAGGTCTTGCACATAAGCGGTGCTGGAACGCAGCGCGGCGGCTTCCGCGCGTACGGATACGGCGGGCGGCGGCATGGCGGCGGAGGCCGCAGCGGCGGCGCGCTGCCCGCGCGAAGACTTCGGCGTGCCGTTCTTGCCGGCCGCGGCGCCTTTCTTGGGCGGTGTCCCCTTGGCTGCCACCTGCTTGCCGCCCTTGGGCGGCGCCTTCTTGGCGGTGGACGACGATTTGGGCGGTGCTTTCTTGGCCGTGGCCGGGGCGGCTTTCTTGGCGGCCGGCGCGGCCTGCTTGCCTGCCGCGGCCTTGCCCGAGCCGGATTTCGCGGCGGGGGTCTTTTTAGCTTGTTGCGCCTTGCAGGCCGCCGACTTGGCGTTCGTCTTGCAAGGGTCGGAATTCTTCGCGGCCAGCGCGGCCGGGGGGAGGAGGAGCGCGCACAGCGCCAGCGCCGTCGGCGCTACCGCGTTCGCAATTGCACGTTTCCAGGTAAATGCCATGGTTTGAGCAGGCTTGTCAGTCTGTGAAGAAGTATTTCTTAAGCCGGCGTATCGTCGGTTCAAAAAAATCCAGAGGAATTAGGGGCTTACGCGTCGAATTTAAACAGTACATCAAGATGCGCGCAAGACGATTCGCTATCATCGCCGAAAAAAATAATGGTGACGTATTGACGTGGATTCAATTCGTCACAAGACGCGACATGAGAAGCTAACTGCGCGGAGCGCGAGAGCGTAGCCCGGATTAACCCTCATCCGGCTGAACGTGCGGTGTTTCGGGGGGAGCGGCGTCGGAATCGAGGCCGGGGGGTGGCCTCGCCGGGTGGAATCGAACCACCAATTGACCCTTAGGAGGGGTCGGTTATATCCATTTAACTACGGCGAGACGGTCAAAACTTGGGTGTCGAAGCGATCGCGCAGGGGCGAATTTCTTCTCTAGTGCCTTGATATTGCAGGGAAACACCCGGGCGGAGTGTATCACTATTCAAGGCAAATCCAGGCCGCTGACAGGGCGCAAGTCTAGCAGAGGCGCCGGGGCTTGGGCCAATGCGGCAAATCGCCGGTGCCGTGGCCGCCTGCCGGGTCCTGCCCGGGCAATCATGCTTCTGAAAAAATAGTGGATTAAATCAACTATATGCCGTAAAGTCGATTTCAAGACCTAGAACATTCAGGAGCAGGCATGACCCCGACTTTTCACACGATCCTGCTGGACGTGCAGGACCGTGTCGCCACGGTGACGCTGAACCGACCCGACAGCCGCAATGCGTTGAATTCCCAGATGTGCGCCGAATTGGTGCAAGCCATGGGGCTGCTTGCCGCCGACGCGGGCGTGCATGTCGTGCTGATCCGGGCGGCCGGCGCGGCGTTCTGCGCAGGCGCCGACCTGAAAGAGCGCAAGACCATGAGCACCTCGGAAATGACCGCCAGGCGGGTGCAGGGCTTTGCCGCCTACGGCGCGATCGAGCGCATGCCGCAGCCGGTGATCGCCGTGGTGCACGGCCCGGCGTTCGGGTCGGGCTGCGAGATCGCGGCGGCGTGCGATTTCGTGCTGGCCTCGTCCGATGCGATCTTCTGCTATCCCGAAGTGGGTTGGGGCACGGTGGGCGCCACGCAACGGCTGCCGCGGATCGCGGGCGCGCGCAAGGCCAAGGAACTGCTGTTCACGGGCCGCCGCTTCGATGCGGCCGAGGCCTGCGAGATCGGTCTGGTGAATCAGGTGCACGCGACGGACGCGTTGCCGTCTGAAGCGCTTGCAATGGCCACGAAGATCGCCGCCGCGTCGCCACTGACGGTCAGGCTGACCAAACGCAGTATTGATCAGGGCCTGGCCACCACGCGCGAAGGCGCCATGGCGATCGAGCTGCTGGCCATTGAAGAAAACCTGCGCGGCACGGATTGGCGGCAGGCGATTGCCGGGTTCGGCGCGCCGGACCAAGGGGGCCGGGCATGATCGGCGCACCGATGACGTTGTCACAGGCATTGGATCGGGTGGCGTTTGAACGGCCGCAGGCTGAGGCGTTTGTCGCGCCGGATGAACGTCATGACTGGCGCGCCATGCGCGAACAGGCAAAGGATATTGCGCGCGCGCTTCACGCCGCGGGCGTGCGGCATGGCGATCACGTCGGCGTGCTGTTGGGCAATAGCGGCGTGTGGGTGCAGATCTTCTACGCTTGCGCGATGCTGGGCGCCGTGACGGTGCCGGTCAATACGCGCTTCAAGACGGAAGAACTGGAATTCTGCCTGAAGCAGGCGGACGTGAAATTGCTGCTGACCGCGGACACGTTCCTGGGCATCGATTTCCTGGCGTTGCTGACGCAAGTGGAGCCGGCGCTGGACCGCGCAAGCGGCCTGCCCGGCGAGCGCCTGCCCTGCCTGCGCCAGGTCGTGGTGTTGGGCGACCGATGCCCGCCTGGCGCACAGCCCTGGCATGATTTTCTGGCGGCGGGAGAAATGGTGGACGGCGATGCACTGCAGGCGCGCGTGCAGGCTGTCGTTCCGGATGACGTGCTGTTGATCCAGTACACCTCTGGCACGACCTCGTTCCCCAAGGGCGTGATGCTGACGCATGCCAACATGCTGACCAACGCGTGGGCCGCCGCGCAGCGTATTGGCGTGACGGCCGACGACCGCTACTTCAGCATCCGCCCGTACTTCCACGTGGCCGGCACCACTTTGTCGATCCTGGTCAGCCTCGTGACGGGCTGCTGCCTGCTTACGTTGCCCAAGTTCGACGTGGCGGATGCCTTGCGGATGCTGGATGCCGAGCGCTGTACGCTCACCTCCGGCAACGACACGATCTTTCTCATGTTGATGGGGCATCCCGATTTCGACCGCGCGCGCATCCATTTGCGCGGCGGCTGGGCGGCCGCCGGACCGCAGGTCATGCAGAAGATCCGCGATGTCATGGGCGTGGCCGGCATGTGCAACGCGTACGGCCAATCCGAGGCGTCTCCCAACATCACGCTTTCGTCTCACGATGATCCGTTTTCGCTCCGCGCGGCGGGTTGGGCATTACCGCACCCGGGCATGGAGGTGCGGGTGGTGGACCCCGGCACCGGCAAGCCTGTCGCCGTCGGTGAGGCGGGCGAAATCCAGGCACGCGGCTGGAGCGTCATGAAGGGCTACTACAACATGCCCGAGGCGACCGCGCGCGCGTTGGGCGCCGACGGCTGGCTCAGCACGGGCGACCTGGGTGAAATGGACGCCGAAGGGCGCCTGCGCATGGTGGGCAGGTTGAAAGACATGTTCCGCGTCGGCGGCGAAAACGTGGCGCCGGCCGAGGTGGAAGAAGTGCTGCATGCGCATCCCGCGGTGCGCATGGCCCAAGTGGTGGGCGTGCCCGACGCGCGCCTGGGCGAAGTGCCCGCCGCATTTGTGTTGCTGAAAGACGGGCAAGACTGCTCGGCAGAGGCATTGACGGCCTGGTGCAAGAGCCGCTGCGCCAACTACAAGGTGCCGCGTCATGTGGCCGTGGTCGACAGCTTTGAACATATCGGCATGACCGGCAGTTCGAAGGTGCAGAAGAACAAGCTGCGCGCGCATGCGATCGCCTTGTTCGGTTTGGAGCAGGCGGCATGAGCGCGCGCGACGTGGTGCTGTGCGAGTGCTTTGCCCGGGACGGCTTGCAGCACGAGCCCGAATTCATCGGCACTGCGGTCAAGTCGGACCTGATCGACCGCTTTGCGCGCTTGGGATTCGAGCGGGTGGAGGCGACCTCCTATTCCAATCCCAAGGTCGTGCCGCAGTTTGCCGACGCCAGCGATTTGCTCGCGGCGCTGCCGCGCCGCGTGGGCGTCTGGTACAAGGCGACCTGCGCCAATGCCCGCGCCGTGCAGCGCGCGCTGGCGGATCAGGATGCCGGCATCGGCGCCAACGAGATCAGCCTGCTGGTATCGGCCAGCGCATCGCATTCGCTGCGCAACCTGAAGCGCGAACGGGCCGCGCAATGGGACAACATCGCTGAAATGGCCGGCCTGGCCAGCGGCCGTTTGCGGATGGTGGGTACGATCTCGGTCGCGTTTGGATGCCCGTTCGAGGGCGCCGTGGATCCGGATTCCGTGCTGGACGACGTGGAGCGATTTGCCCGGTTGGGGGTCGGCATCGTCACGTTGGGTGACACCACGGGCATGGCGACCCCTGCGGCCGTGCGCGAGCTGTACGCCCGCATGGCGCAAGAGTTTCCGCAATTGACGCCGGTCGCGCATTTCCACGACACGCGGGGCACCGGCCTGGTGAACTACGTGTCGGCGCTGGAAGCGGGCGTGCGGCATTTCGATTGCGCATTCGGCGGTGTGGGCGGGCATCCGGCCAAGGTCCGCTACGGCGGCGGCCACACCGGCAACGTCGCCACGGAGGACCTGGTCAGCCTGTTCGAATCGATGGGCGTGCGCACGGGGCTGGACCTGGATGCGTTGGACGAGGTATCCGTGTTGTGCCAGCAAACGCTGGGCCGGCCGCTGCATAGCCGGGTTGCGCTCAGTGGCATGAATCCGCTGATTCCCGGGGCGCGGCAAGCGCCGGCCGTGCCATGACAAGGGGACAGCGCATTTGTATATCATGCGGCCAGGGGGGCGCCCGGCGCGCCCGTACGCTTTTTCCTTATCTTTGCAGAGCCCAGCCATGGCACCCCTGAACGCACACAAGCCAGCCTCGCCCGCGCGCGACCAGCCGACCGCTTTGAAAGAGCTGTTCTCGTACCGCCTGAATCGCCTGGCCTATGTGTCCAGCCGCATCGCGGCGGGCCTGAACGAAAGCCGTTATGGCGTGGGGCCGCGGGAGTGGCGGATCATCGCGTTGCTGGGCGCGGCGCCCGACATGTCGCTCAATGCGGTAGCGCGCGAGGCCAATATCGACAAGAGCCAGGCCAGTCGGACGGTGTCCGAATTGATCGAACGCGGGCTGATACATCGCAGCGCGGACAGCCAGGACGGCCGCGGCGTCAGCCTGGACCTGACGCGGGCAGGGCGCGCGTTGTACGACGAAATGTTCCCTGCCGCCGTGCAGCGCAATGACGCCATGCTTGCCGTGTTGTCAGCGAAAGAGCGCGACGAGATGGAGCGGATGCTGGACAAGCTGACGGCCCACGCGCTGGAAATGCTGAACGAATTCAAAGCCGAGGTGCCGGCTCGCCGGGGCCGTGGGGTGCAACCCCGATGAACAAGCGGCGCCTGTCCCGGCGCCTTTTTTTACCCATATTGTTGATTAAATCAATCAAATGCCTGATCACTATTCAAAAGGATTTGCGTCATGCCGGAACTGATCGTCGAGAACCAGGGCGCCGTGCGTCTGCTGCGCCTGAATCGCCCGGAAAAGCACAATGCGCTGAATACGGCCCTGACCACGGCATTGCTGGACGCGCTGTCGCAAGCGGAGCGGGACGCAACGGTGCGCGCCGTGGTGCTGGCGGGCAATGGCAAGTCGTTTTGCGCGGGAGCGGACACCACCGAGTTTTCGGGTCTTACGATGGAGCGGCCCGAAGCGGTCCTTGCCCGCGCCGATCTGACGACCGACCTGCATCTGGTGTTCTCGCGCATGACCAAGCCCGTCGTGGGCGCGGTGCACGGCAATGCGCTGGGCGGCGGCGCCGGCCTGGCGTTGGCCTGCGACCTGACCGTGATGGCCGAGGACGTGCGCTTTGGCTATCCCGAATTGCGCCATGGCATCGTGGCCGCCGTCGTCATGGCGAATCTGGTGCGGCAGGTAGGCCGCAAGCACGCGTTCGAATTGGTGGCGATGGCCGAACCCATCGACGGCGCGCGCGCGTTGGCGCTGGGTATCGCCAATCGCGTCGCGCCTGCTGCCGATGTGCTGGACGCGGCGCTGGCGATGGCCGCACGCTTGGCGGGTTGGGAGCCCGCCGCGATGGGATTGACCAAGCGCGCCTTTCATCGCGCGGCGGATCTGGGCCTGGCCGAAGCGCTGGGCGTGGGGCGCGACGCCAACGTGATCATGCGTGGATTCCGTCAGGGGGCGGCGCGATGAGGCCGCTGGATGGGGTGACCATCCTGGACCTGTCGCGCGTGCTGGCATGCCCGTTCGCGTCGATGATCCTGGCCGAACTGGGCGCCACCGTGATCAAGGTCGAGCAACCTGGCGCGGGTGACGAAACCCGGGGATTCGAGCCGCAGGTGCAGGGCGAGGGCGGAACCGAATCCGCCTATTACCTGGCTTTCAACCGCAGCAAGCAATCTATCACTGTCAACTTCCGAAAGCCGGCGGGCCAGGCGCTGATCCGCAGGCTGGCCGAGACCTGCGACGTGGTCGTGGAGAATTTTCCGGTGGGGACCCTGGCCAAGTACGGGTTGGACCGCGACAGGATCGCGCCCGGCAACCCTGGCCTGATCTACTTTTCCTGCACGGGCTTCGGCATGACCGGGCCCTACGCGCCGCGCAAGGGATACGACACCGTGTTCCAGGCGATGGGCGGCATCATGAGCTTGACGGGGGAACGGGGTGGCGGCCCCGTCAAACCGGGTCTGCCGGTGGCGGACCTGACCTCGGGCCTGTGGGCGGCCATCGGCATCCTGTCCGCGCTGGTGGGCAGGGCGCGGTCGGGACAAGGCTGCCACATCGACTTCTCGATGCTGGACGGGCAGGTCGGCCTGTTGTCCCTGGCGGCGGCGCGCTACTTCGCGCTGGGCGAAGTGCCGCAACGGCTGGGTACCGAACATCCGGGGCGTGTGCCTTCGGCCGCGTTCGAATGCGGTGATGGGCGCTGGGTGCAGATCACGGGCAGCGATCAGCATTGGAAGCCCTTGTGCGACGCGCTGGAATTGCCGCAATGGGCGCACGACCCGGAACTGGCGCGTAATGCCGTGCGCGTGGCGCGGCGCGACGAAGTCATGGCGGGCTTGGCCGCTGCCGCGCGGCGCCTGACGCGCGACGAGTTGTGCCGGCGCTGCGATGCCGTGGGCGTGCCTGCCGGTCCGATCCTGGACGTGGAAGAAATCATGCACGACGAACATGTGCTGGCGCGCGGCATGGTGTCCAGTTACGAGCACCCCTCCATCGGCCGCTTTGGCGCCGTGCCTGTGCCGTTCAAGTTCAAAGGCTACGAGGATCCGCGCCTGGAGCGCCCGCCGCTGCTGGGTGAACACACCGATCGCGTGCTGAAGTCGACGCTGGGCCTGTCCGATTCGGAAATCCAGGCGTTGCGCGCCGAGGGCGCGATCTAAGCCATTTACCGCCACACCAAAAAAACGACATTGCAGGAGACAAACCCATGATGACCCTTAAGCGTCTGCTTACCCATAAGCGCTTGTTGTGCGGCCTGATCGCCGGCGCGTTCTGCGCGGCTGCGGCCGCGGCCGACCCCTATCCGTCCCAGCCCATCACGCTGGTCAATCCCTATGCCGCCGGCGGCCCCGCCGATGTGCTGGGCCGCGCCCTGGCGCGTGAACTGGAAAAGCAACTGGGCAAGCCCGTGATCGTGGAGAACAAGGCGGGCGGGGGAGCGGCGATCGGCGCGAACTTCGTGGCGCGCGCCAAGCCTGACGGCTACACCTTGCTGTTGGGGACGTCGGCCGCGCATGTCGTCACGCCGCTGATGCAGCGCACGCCCTACGACGGCATCAAGGATTTCGCCTTCGTGTCCATTGTGGCCAATCAGCCGAACATGCTGGTGGCGCGCCCCACGCTGAATGCCGGCAGCGTGGCCGACCTGGTCGCGCTGGCGCGCAAGGAGCCGGGCAAGATCAACTACGCTTCGGCCGGGCCGGGCAGTTCGCCGCATCTGGGTGCCGAACTGTTCCGCGAACGGGCGGGCGTGGACATCGTGCATATACCGTATAGCGGCGCGGCGCCTGCCATCAACGACCTGGTGGGTGGGCAGGTGGATATCGCCGTGCTCAATCTGGCGGCCAGCCTGCCATTCATCCGCAGCGGAAGGCTGAAAGCGCTGGCCTACGCCAACGGCAAGCGTTCGCCGCTATTGCCGGACGTGCCCACGCTGGCCGAGTCGGGCGTCGCGGGCGCGGAGTCCGCGTCGTGGTACAGCCTGGCGGCGCCCAAAGGGACGCCGGCCGACGTGCTGCAACGGCTTAACGACGCCATGGGCCGCGTGAACGCGGATGCCGAGTACGGCAAGCTGATGCAGGCGCAGGGCGTCGATTTGTGGAACATGACGCCTGCGGAGGCCACGGCCTTCGTGGAGAAAGACCAGGTGGCCATGAAGAAGCTGGTGGAATCCGCGGGCCTGCTGAAGAAGTAGGCGCCACGCCGGGCGCGTACGCACTCGAAGCCATCGAAGCCGCCCCCGGGGCGGCTTCCTTTTGTTCAGCCTGCCAGCGCGGCGGCGCGCGCCAGGGCTTGCCGCGTTTCGCCCACCAGTTGCTGTACGAGCTCGCCGGCGGGCAACAGGCTGTCGATCAATCCGGCGCTTTGCCCGGCCTCGACCTTGCCGCCTTCGACGTCGCCGTCATGTGCCGCTTGCTTCAGCGAACTGACGGCGAACAGCGCGTCCAGCGCGGCGTCGTCGCTGCCGCGTTCTGACGCCAGATACTGGCGCGCGAACGCATTGCGCAGCATCCGCACTGGCGACCGTCCGCGGCCGACCAGCGTGGTGTCGGCCACGCCGGCGGCCAGCACGGCGGCCTTGTAGTCGGCATGCACGCCGGCCTCCGGCGTCAGCAGGAAGCGCGTGCCTAATTGCGCGCCCGCCGCGCCCAGGCACAGCGCGGCGGCAATGCCCGCGCCGTCGGCGATGCCGCCCGCGGCCACTACGGGCAAAGAGACGCGGCGCACGGTGGCGCGCAGCAGGACCTGCAGGCCGATTTCGTCGGGGCCCGGATGACCGCCGGCCTCCAGGCCCACGGCGATGACGGCGTCTACCCCTGCGGCTTGCGCTTTCTCGGCATGCAGCGGGCTGGCCACCACTTGCAGCCATTTGATGCCCGCGTCCCGCGCGCGGCCGATGTGCTTTTGCGGTCCGCCCTGCGACGCGATGATCACCGGCACGCCTTCCGCGATGGCGATGTCCATGTGTTCCTGGGCGCGCTTGTTGTACAGCGGGATGTTGACGGCGAACGGCGCGTCGGTGCCTCGGCGCACCTCGCGGACGGCGGCAAGCAGGGCCTCGGGGTACATCGGGCCGGCGGCGATGACGCCCAGCCCGCCCGCGCGGGACACCGCCAGCGCAAGCGCCGCGTTGGACGATGCCCAGCTCATGCCGCCCTGGATGATGGGATAACGCGTGCCCAGCAATCGGGTCAGCGGAGTTTGCAGAATCATGGCCTACCTGCCGTGGGGAAAATCCCATTTTCGGCCAATTAGTTGATAATATCAACTATATTCGAATGGCGGGGAGGGGGCACGTGGCGGGCGCGCGTGGAAGCGGCCTGGCGCGGGAGTCGGCACAGGGGTTCACGCCCAGGCAGTCAACCCCAGACGCCTCGCGATCAGCACCGCCTGCGTCCGGTTGGAGACGCAGAGTTTGCGCATCACGGCGGTCATGTGTGTTTTGACCGTGGCCTCCGCCACGTTCAGCTCATGTGCGATCTGCTTGTTCAGCAGACCCGCGCTCACCATCCGCAGTACCCGGTACTGCTGCGGCGTAAGCTCGCGCAGCTTCGCAGCCAGTTGCCTGTCTTCGGGGCCGGAGCCACCCGCTCGACTGTCATCAAAGGGCAGCCACTCGCCGCCGTTCAGCACGTGGCGCAAGGCCCGGCCGATGGTGTCGGCGTTGGCCGACTTCGGAATGAAACCCATCGCTCCATGATCGATCGCGCGGTGCATCAGCAGCGGGTCGTCATGCGCCGACACGATGGCGACGCGCAATCGCGGCCGCAGGCGGAGCACGTGCGTCAAGGTGTCGAAGCCCGTGGCGCCAGGCATGTCCAGGTCCAGCAACAGCAGATCGGCGTGCGGCTTGGCCTGGACCAGGCCATAGAGCACGCTGATCTGCTCGGCATCGCGGATGACGGCGTTCGGGTATAAGCGGCCGATGAGCCCGCGCAGGGCTTCGATGTACAGCGGGTGGTCATCGGCGATCAGGATTACGGGCATGGCCGATCATGCCATGCGCCGTTCCTGCACCAGCGCTTGCACGACCGAGGGATCGGCCAACGTGGTGATGTCGCCCAGGTCGTCGACGGTGTTTTCGGCGATTTTTCGCAGGATGCGGCGCATGATCTTTCCCGAGCGCGTCTTGGGCAGTGCGGGCGCCCATTGCAGATGATCGGGCGTCGCGATGGGGCCGATCTCGCGGCGCACGTGGGCCACCAATTCCTGGCGCAAGGGGTCGGACGTTTCGAAACCCGCTTTCAGCGTGACATACACATAGATGCCCTGTCCCTTGATGTCGTGGGAAAAGCCCACCGCCGCCGCTTCGGCCACCTTGGGATGCGATACCAGCGCGCTTTCCAGTTCGGCGGTGCCTAAGCGGTGTCCGCTGACGTTCAGCACGTCGTCCACGCGGCCGGTGATCCAGTAGTCGCCGTCGGCATCGCGGCGGCAGCTGTCTCCCGTGAAGTACATGCCGGGATAGTCCTTGAAGCAACTTTCCGTGTAGCGCTGGTCGTTCCCGTAGACGGTGCGCGCCTGCCCGGGCCATGAGTCGCGGATGAACAGGTTGCCTTCGCCGGGGCCTTCGATCAATTCGCCTGTCCGCACATCGACGAGTTCCGGCCGGATGCCGAAAAACGGCAGGCTGGCCGAGCCCGGCTTGCAGGCCTTGGCGCCGGGCATCGGCGAAATCAGGATGCCGCCTGTTTCCGTCTGCCACCAGGTGTCCACGATCGGGCACCGGCCTTCACCTACAACGTCGTGATACCAGCGCCAGGCCTCTGGATTGATGGGTTCGCCCACCGTGCCCAGCAAGCGCAGCGACTTCCGGGAGGTGCGCAGGACGGGCTCGGAGCCCTCGCGCATCAGGGCGCGGATGGCCGTGGGCGCGGTATAGAAGATGCTGACCTGGTGTTTGTCGATGACGTGCCAGAAGCGCGAGGCGTCCGGGTAGCTGGGCACGCCTTCGAAGACGAGCGTCGTGGCGCCATTGGCCAGCGGGCCGTATACGATGTAGCTGTGGCCCGTGATCCAGCCCACGTCGGCCGTGCACCAGAAGACATCGCTGTCCCGGATGTCGAAGATGGCGGCATGCGTATAGGCGGCATAGACGAGGTAGCCGCCGGTCGTGTGCAGCATGCCCTTGGGCTTGCCGGTGCTGCCCGAGGTATAGAGGATGAAAAGCGGGTCCTCGGCGTTCATGCGTTCAGGGACGCATTCTGCGGTTTCCCGTTCCATCAGGCGGTCCAGCCAATAGTCGCGTTCGGCCGTCATGTCGACGGGCGCGCCGGTATGCCTGACCACCAGCACGTTGCGCACGCCCTCCATGCCCGGCATCTTCATCGCGGCGTCCACATTGGCTTTCAGCGCAATGCTGCGGCCCGCCCGCCGGCCTTCATCGGCGGTGATGATGGCGCAAGCGCCGCAGTCGCGCACGCGGTCGGCAATGGAGGCCGGTGCGAAGCCGCCGAACACCACGTTGTGCACGGCGCCGATGCGTGCGCAAGCCAGCATGGCGGCCACGGTGTCCACGATCATCGGCATATAGATCGTAACGCGGTCGCCGCGGCCGATGCCGATGCGCCGCAGCGCATTGCCCATCTTGCAGACCATGGCGTGCAGTTCGCGATAGCTGATGCGCCGCGAAGGCGTGCCGGGGTCGTCCGGTTCCCAGATCAGCGCCGCCTTGTCGCCTTGGGTCTCAAGGTGGCGATCCAGGCAGTTCACACTGACGTTCAATTCGCCGTCGGCGTACCAGCGGATATGGAAATCTTCAAGAGCGAAGCTGACGTCCCGGATTTGCGTCGGGGCGCGATGCCACTGCAGGCGCTGCGCGGCGCGGGCCCAGAAGGCGTCGGGATCGCGGTGCGAGGCCGCATACAGGTCTTCATACCGTTCCTGCGTGATCGTCTGCGGGCCGGCAAAGCCATCGGGCACGGGGTAGAGATTGCGGATGGGTTCCATGGAAGGGTCCTTTGAACGGTTAATGGCCGACGGCGGTGGTGGCGCCGATGCCGGTCTGGCTGCGGACGGTCAGGGCGTCGAAGGCCTCTGCTTCCCGCCGGGCCCGAGGGCTTCGGTCCAGTTTCGAGAACAGCCAGATCGAGAAGAACGCCAGCGGGATGGACAGGATGCCCGGGTTGGGGAAGGGCGTGACGGGGGAGGAAAAACCGAAGACCTCCACCCATACGGTCTGGCTGAGCACGACCCAGACCGTTGCGCTGGCCAGGCCCAGGAACCCGCCGATGGTCGCGCCGCGCGTGGTGCAGCCGCGCCAGGAGATCGACAGCACCAGCACGGGGAAGTTGGCGCTGGCAGCGATGGCGAAGGCCAGGCCCACCATGAACGCCACGTTCTGGTTCTCGAACACGATCCCCAACAGGATGGCCATGACGCCCAGGGCGATGGTGGACAAGCGCGAAATGCGCAACTGTTGGTGTTCGGTGGCGCGACCGCGCGCAATGACGTTGGCGTACAGGTCATGCGAAATGGCCGCGGCGCCAGCCAGCGCCAGACCGGCCACTACCGCCACGATGGTGGCGAAGGTGACGGCTGCAAGGAAGCCCAGCAGCAGATCGCCGCCCACGGCGTTGGCCAAGTGGACCGCGACCATATTGGTGCCGCCGATCAGGCTTTTCATCATGTCGAACCCGCCGTCCGGCCCCGTCGCGAAATACTCGGGGTGGCGCACCAGCAGCGCGACCGCGCCAAAACCGATGATGAACGTGAGCAGATAGAAGTAGCCGATGAAGGAGCTGGCGTAGATCACGGACTTGCGGGCTTCCTTGGCGTTGGATACCGTGAAGAAGCGCATCAGGATGTGGGGCAGGCCGGCGGTGCCGAAGGCCAGTGCGATGCCCAGCGACAAGGCGTTCAGCGGATTGCTGCTGACCTGCGCGCCCGGCGCCAGCAGTTCCTGGCCGGACGGGTGCACGCGGGCGGCCTCCGCCAACAGCGCATCGGGGCTGTAGTTGAAGGCCGACAGCACCAGGATGGTCATCAGCGTGGCGCCGAAGAGCATCAGGACTGCCTTGATGATTTGCACCCAGGTCGTGGCGGTCATGCCGCCGAAGGCCACGTAAATCATCATCAGCGACCCGACGATCAGCACTGCGATGTTGTAGTCCAGCCCGAACAGCAGCACGATCAGCTTGCCCGCGCCGACCATCTGCGCGATCAGATATAGGGCGATGATCAGCAGCGAGGCGCTGGCTGCCAGCACCCGCATGGGGGTTTGGGCCAACCGGAACGAGGTCACGTCCGCGAAGTTGTAGCGGCCCAGGTTGCGCAACCGTTCGGCGATCAGGAACATGACCACCGGCCAGCCGAACAGGAAGCCGATGGCGTAGATCATGCCGTCGAAACCGCTGACGTAGACCATGCCCGCGATGCCCAGGAACGAAGCGGCGGAAAGGTAATCGCCCGCGATGGCCAAGCCGTTCTGAAAGCCCGACAACCCGCCGCCGGCGGTGTAGAAGTCCGATGTGGTGCGGGTGCGTTTGGCGGCCCAGTAGGTGATGCCCATGGTTCCCGCGATGAAGGTCAGGAACATGACAATGGCGGAGGTGCTGGCCTGCCCGGTCGCCGCGGCGCGGGCCGAGCCCGCCAGCGCGCAGCCCAGCACGAAGATCAACGCGGCGGCCGCTGTCTTGCGCTTCATGAGACGTCCTTGATGATGGCTGCCAGCAGCGGGTCGAAAACCGTGTTGGAGATGTGGACGTAGGCAGAAATCAGCACCACGGCGCTGCCCACGACGAGGATGCCGGTCAGGATGCCGATGCTCATCGTCATGCCGGGCAGCGGGCGGGCGAAGAATGCGGGATCGAACGCCAGGGTCAGGATGAAGCCGGCGTAGATCACGCCGGTGATGGCGAAGAAGAGCAGGCTGGTGCGGCTGCGGCGGCGCAACAATTCCTGATATTTGGGATGCCGCATGACAGCGGCAATCATGCCTTTGGGCGAAGTCATCGCGAGGGTCTCCTTGTTGCTATGGACGAACGAGCCTCCGCCCAATATAGAGACGCATCAATTCGCGGGACACGCGACCTTGGTCGTAAGGGGAAGGCCCGAGTGACAGACGGGCAAAGTGCGATGCGGCAGCATGGCTATTGCCGCGCCGTCCCCGGGGAGTTGTATATGATGTGCGGGTTGTCCCGAGGAGGGGACGCAAACCCATACAACAACGAGACACGGGTTTCATGTCTAGTCAAACCGATACGATTTCCACCCGCACCATCATCCTGGGCACCTTGGTGGTGCTGCTTGCCATGGGCGTGCGCGCGACATTTGGCCTTTTCATGCAGCCGATGGGCCTGGCGCACGGCTGGGGCCGCGAAGTGTTTTCGATGGCCTTCGCCCTGCAGAACCTGGTGTGGGGCGTGGCGTGCATCTTCATGGGCATCCTGGCCGACCGCTACGGGTCGGGGCGCACGATCGCGCTGGGCGCGGTGCTGTACATGCTGGGCATGATCGGCACGCGCTTCGCCACCGACGAAACCACGCTTTACCTGACTGCGGGCGTGCTGGTCGGGCTGGGGCAGGCTGGGACGACCTTCCCGGTGATCTTGCCGGTCGTGGCGCGCGCCGTGCCGCCCGCCTATCGCAGCACGGCCATGGGCATTGCCAGCGCCGGCGGTTCATTGGGCCAGTTCGCCGTGGTGCCCACGGGGCAAGCGTTGATCACCGGCATGGACTGGTCGGGCGCGTTGTGGGTGCTGTCGTTGTTCGTGGCGTGCGCCGCGCCGCTGGCCTATTTCCTGAGAGGCCGCCCGCAAGCGCAATCGGGGCCGCAGCAATCGCTGGCCTCGGCGGTGCGGCAGGCGGTGCGCCACCCCTCGTTCCACTTCCTGTTCTGGAGCTACTTCGTCTGCGGTTTCCACACGGCCTTCATCACGCTGCACCTGCCGGCCTACGTAACCGACGGCGGCCTGACGGCGGGGCAGGGCGCGACCGCCGTGGCGCTGATCGGCCTGTTCAATGTGCTGGGCTCGTTCTATGCAGGCAAATTGGGCGGCAAATACAGCAAGAAGCGCTTGTTGGCCGTGGTGTACTTCATGCGGGCCTTTGGCATCTTGCTGTTATTGGCCATGCCCTTGTCCGCGTGGGTACTTTATGCGTTTGCGGCGTGGATGGGCCTGTTCTGGCTGGGCACGGTGCCGCTCACGCAAGGTCTGATCGGGCAGATCTACGGGCTGCGCTACGCGGCCACGCTGTCGGGCATCGTCTTCCTTGGCCATCAGTTGGGTAGCTTCATCGGCGTCTGGCTGGGCGGTTACGCCTACGCCAAGACCGGCAACTACGATATGGTCTGGTGGTTGGGCGTGATCCTGGCGGTGGTGGCGGCGCTGCTGTGCCTGCCTGTGCGGGAGCAACCGGTGACCCCGGTGGCGCCGCGCCCCGCGTCCGCATGAGGCCGGCGCCTGGATTCCGCCCACCCCGAACCCGCCTTCCGGAGACCCGATCATGACGCCAGCCGATCCCCCCACCGCCCCCCGACATCGGGGCTGGCGTGCCGTGGGCGTGCTGGCGCTGGCGGCCGTGCTGGGCTTGGCGTTCTGGGGCTACACGACGCCCGAGATGCAGATCCACTGGGAAAACCTGGCGGCCCTGTGCGGCTTTTAGGCGCATCCGGCCGCTCGGCTCGCGGTATCCTACGACGGAGTTTCCTCCGTCGTTTTTTTTCGTCGCCCGCGCCTGCCATTCCGGCACGCGCTTTGTAGGTGCCCATGCAGGACGCATCGCTTTCTTATCCTGATCTATCGCTGGCGGACATCGGCGCCATGCCCGCCGCCGGCACGCTGGTGTTGACCGTGAACAATCGATTGTCGCGCCGGTTGACGCTCGAACTGGCCGGCCTGTTGCGCCAGGAGCGTCAGGTCAGCGAACTGCCGCGCATTCTGCCGCTGTCGGCCTGGCTGGCGGAGTCCGCCAATGAGCTGGCGTTCGAGGCGGACGACGATGTGCCTGCCTACCGACTGGACAGTTTCGCCACACAGTTGGTGTGGACACAAGCCATCCGTGCGGAAGAGGCCGAACGGGTGCTGCTGGACGCCAGCCAGGCGGCGCGGTTGTCCATGGACGCCGATCTGCTGATGGACGAATGGGACCTGCACGTGCCGTCAGGAGCGGACACCGACGAATATCGCGGTTTCGCCCGGTGGCGCGCTCGCTACCGCGAAACGCTGGCGGGCATTGATGCCGAGGACGCCAATCAGGGCTATGCACGCGTGCTGCGCGCCCTGGAGGATGGACGGCTGGCGACGCCCGCCCAGCTGGTGCTGGCCGGATTCACCGACGTTTCGCCGCGCTTTCGCCGGCTGCTGCATGCCTTCGAAGCGCAGGGCACCGAGGTCGGGCAGTGGCGCGACGCGCAACGGGTCGAAACCGTGGCCCGACGATTTGAAGCGGCGGACCAGGGCGCGGAATGGCGCGCCGCGGCCGCGTGGGCGGTCAGCCATTTGAAGGCGAATCCGCATGGGCGCTACGCCATCGTGTCGCCGCAACTGGAGGCCGAATCGCCCTTTGCGCGGCGTGTGTTAAGCCAGGCCTTGGCGGGGCGGGACGGCGCGCCGGCCTATGCGTTCAACGTGGCGGTGGGCCGGCCGTTGAATGAATGGCCGATGGCGCGCGCGGCGCTGGCCTGGTTGCGCGCGCTGGCCGAATGCGCCGCCGGCAAGGGGTGCAGCGTGGATGTGCTGGGCGCCGCCCTGTTGGCCGGGCATTGCGCTGGCGACGTGCGCGACGGCGCGCGCCTGGCCGCCATCGACGCGCGCTGGCGCCGGCAGGCCGTCCGGCATGTCGGTGCGCAGGATTGGAAGAAGCGGTTGGCCGATACGCCCGCCTTGGCGCAAGCCTGGAACCAGGCGATGGAAATCTGGACGCAAGGTGGCCGCCAAGCCACCTGCGATGTCTGGATGCTGCGCATGAAGGCCGCGCTGACGGCGTTGGGATTTCCGGGCGAAGCCGTGCTGGACAGCGTGGATTATCAAGTGATGGGCGCGCTGGGCGACGCGTTGGGCAGTTTTTCGGCGTTGGCGCCGGCCGCCGGTCGTCTGGGCGGCGTGGCGGCGGTCAATCTGCTGCAAAGCGTGGCGCGGTCGGCGTCGTTCCAGCCGCAGCGCGATCCGCTGGCGCGGCTGGACGTGCTGGGCCTGCTGGAAGCCGAAGGCGGCTATTGGGACGGCGTCTGGATGCTGGGCTTGACGGACGATGTGTTGCCCGCGTCGCCAAAGCCCAACCCGCTGCTGCCGTTGGCCGTGCTGCGCCTGGCGAAGGCGCCGCGCGCCACGCCCGAGCGCGAGCGCGAATGGGCCGAAGGCATGTACGCCGCGCTGTGCCGCTGCGCGCCCGACCTCGTCGTCAGCCACGCGCATATGGACGGCGAGCGCGAGCTGCGCCCGTCGCCGCTGATCGCCGCCGCCGCGTTGACGGACTGGGCGCCGGGCGAGGTTGATGCAGTGGAGGCGTTGCCGCAGGAAACGCTGGATGACAATCAGGGCCCGCCGCTGGCTGCGGGAAACCGCGGGGGCGGGGGCCTGGACGTCCTGGACACGCAGGCGCGCAACCCGCTGTGGGCGTTTGTGCGCCATCGGTTGGGCGGGCGCGAACTGGCTCCCTATGCCGATATGGCCACGGTGAACGTGCGCGGCCAATTCCTGCACAAGGCGCTGGAGCTGGTGTGGGGCATGATGCCCGACCAGGAGGCCTTGCACGAGGTCCTGGCCACCGGCCGGCTTGCCGGATTGCTGGAACAGGCGGTGGCGCAGGCCGCCGACGAAGAGCTCAAGGATTACGCGCCGGCGCTGAAGGCGCTGGAGTGCCAGCGCGCCCGGGCGGTGCTGGCCTCGTGGCTGGACATGGAAGCACAGCGGCTGCCGTTCGCTGTCGCCCAGGTGGAAAAGAACCACCAATGGCAGCGTGGGGCGCTGAACCTGAAACTGCGGCTGGACCGCATCGACAGCCTGGCCGATGGCCGCAATGTCATCGTTGACTACAAGACCGGCGTGGCCGCCGCCAAGCCCGAACCGGACTGGTCGCGCAGCCGGCCGGTGAATGTGCAGCTGCCGTTCTACGCGTCGGTGCTGGCGGATGCGGCGGGAGGAGAAGTCGCGGGCCTGGTGCTGGCGCAGATCCACGCGCGCCAGGTGGCCGCGCAAGGCCTGGCCGACGAAGACCTGGGCGTGCCAGGCGTCACGCTGGCCGAAGACAGCAAATACTTCGACGGCCTATCTTGGGCAGAGATCCGGCAGCGCTGGCGTGTGGCGATCGAGGCGCTGGCCGACGAGTACGTCGCCGGCGTGGCTGCCAATGTGGCCTATCGGCGGGACGATTTGAAATACTGCGATGCGTTGCCATTCTTGCGTTTGCATCTGGACGACGAGGACGCATGAGCCATGGCTGAACAAGAACGCCTGCCGCAGGATCACGCCGCGCGCACCGACGCGCTGGACCCGACCCGTTCCTTCCTGGTGCAGGCCCCGGCCGGATCCGGCAAGACCGAGCTGCTGACCGACCGCATCCTGGCCCTGCTGGCCACGGTCACCCGCCCGGAAGAAATCGTGGCCATCACCTTCACTCGCAAGGCGGCTTCCGAAATGCACGCGCGCGTGCTGAGCAAACTGCGGCGCGGCCTGGACGGGCCGCCCGAGGCCATGCATGAACGCCGCAGCTGGGAATTGGCGCGTGCCGCGCTGGCGCGCAACGCAGAGCAGGGCTGGCATTTGCTGGACCATCCGGCGCGCCTGGCCATCCGCACCATCGACTCGTTCTGCGCGGGGCTGGTGCGCAGCATGCCGTGGCTGTCGGAACTGGGCGGCATGCCCGAGATCACCGATGACGCCCGCGCAAACTACGAAGCCGCGGCGCGGGCCACGCTGGACCTGGCCGACGAATACGACGCCGTGCGCGTTCTGCTGCAGCATCTGGACGTGGATGTACAGGCAGCCAAGGACGCCATTGCCGATATGCTGGGCCAGCGCGATCAGTGGCTGCCGTTGCTGCGTCACGGTTCCGATCGCGCGGGCATGGAGGCCATGCTGGCCGAGGCGATCGGCGAAGACCTGGACGCGCTCAGCGAGGCCATGCCGTATGGCTGGGCCGACGCGCTGTGCGGTCCGGCGCGGCTGGCCGCGACCCATCTGCAGGATGGCGACGACGACAACAAGTTGCTGCCGCTGCTGGACTGGACGGAAGAACTGCCGCCGGACGCCGAGGTGCTGGACCAGTGGCGCGCGGTGGCGCACCTGCTTTTGACCGGCACGGGCAGTCTGCGCAAGACGGTCAACAAGAACCTGGGTTTTCCGGCCAAGTGCGCGCATAAGGAACCCTTCGTGGCGTGGCTGGAAGCGGCCGACGGGCAGGCCGCCTGGGTGCGCCGCTTGAACGCCGTGCGCGATATTCCTGAACCACGCTTCACCGACGCGCAGTGGGAAGTGCTGGGCGCCCAGCTGATGACCCTGGCGCTGGCCGTGGCGCAGTTGCGCCTGCGTTTCGCGGACACCGGCGAAGTCGATTTCATCGAGATCGCGCAACGCGCCGCCTCGGCACTCGGCAGCGCCGATGATCCTGGCGAGTTGCTGCTGAAGCTGGATGCGTCGATCCGCCATCTGCTGATCGACGAATTCCAGGACACCAGCCAGACGCAGCTGGATCTGCTGCGCACGCTGACCTCCGGGTGGCAGGCGGGCGATGGCCGCAGCCTGTTCCTGGTGGGCGACCCGATGCAATCCATCTACCGTTTCCGCAAGGCTGAAGTGGGCCTGTTCCTGGAAGTGGCGGATATCGGCGTGGGTGAGTTGCAGCCCGATTTCCTGAACCTGACCGACAACTTCCGCTCGCAAGCGGGCATCGTCGAGTGGGTGAACCAGTCGTTCGTGTCGCTGCTGCCCAAGCGCAGCGACGCCGCCGCCGGCGCCATCGCGTACAGCCCGTCCACGGCGTTCCACGATGCGCTGCCGGACCCGGCGGTGCGCTTTCACCCCGCCTGGTCGCGCGCCGGCGCGGCACCTGCCGAAGAGCAGGCTGAAGATATCGCTGTCGGACTGGTGCGCCAGGCGTTGGTCGACCACAAGGGTGCCAAGCATCCGGTCGCCGTGCTGGTGCGGGCCCGCAGCCATCTGGGCAACCTGACGCGCCGGCTGGCGCAAGAGGGTATCCGCTGCCGCGCCGTGGACCTGGTGCCGCTGGCCCTGCGTCCGGTGGTGGCGGACCTGGTGCAGCTTGTGCGCGCGCTGTCGCATCCGGGCGACCGGTTGGCATGGCTGTCTGTGCTGCGCGCACCGTATTGCGGCCTGACGTTGACGTCGTTGCAACGCCTGTTCGGCGACGACCACGTCACCCCGGTGCCGGTGCTGCTTGAGCGCGCGCTGCGTATCGTGCGGCCAACGCTGCCTGCCGCGGCCGACATGGCGCCGCAAGGTTCCCTGTTCGACGCCGCGCCGGCCGCGCCCGAATCGCCGTCGGCTCAGGCGTTGCTCAATGCCGACGAATTCGCGCGGCTGCGCCAGGTCGCCGCCGTCTTGCTGGACAAGCGCAATGACTCGGGCGCGATGCCGTTCGCGGCCTGGGTGGAATCGCTGTGGCGCCGTTTGGGCGGCCCGGCGCTGTATACCGGCCTGTCGGTGGCCAACGACGCGGAAAGCCTGTTCCAGCTGGTCGAGCGCCTGGCGCCCCATGGGGCCATCGACCCCGCCGCGCTGGACGCAGGCATCTCGCGCCTGTTCGCCTCGCCCGACGCCGCCGACGAGGACGACGGCGCGGTCGAAATCATGACCATGCATAAGTCGAAGGGCCTGCAGTTCGAAACCGTCATCCTGTACGGCCTGCACCGCGCGCCGCGCGGCGACCAGGCCCCGCTGGTGCGCTTCGAGCAAAGCGGCGGCCGGGTGCTGTTCGGCCCGGTCAAGCCGCGTGCGGAAACCGAGGCCGACCCCGTGTCGCGCTATCTGGGCGCCCGCGAGGCGCGTCGCGCTTCCTATGAAATCGACCGTCTGCTGTACGTTGCCGCCACCCGGGCGCGCAAGCGCTTGCATCTGGTAGGGCATGTGTCGCTGGACGAGGCCACCGGGCAGGTGAAGACGCCGCCCGCAGCCAGTCTGTTGGGCCGCCTGTGGCCGTGCCTGGACACGCCGGTGCCGCCGCCCATGCAGGGCGAGCCTGAACCCGACGCCGTTGACGGCCCGGAATGGCAGGGCGAACCGTTGCGGCGGGTGGCAAGCGCAGGCCTGGCGCAACTGGCACGCCTGTCCGACATCACGGTCAGCCCCGGCTTCGGCGCCGCCGCCCGCGGCGCCTGGGGCGACGGCAGCGAACATCCCGCCTGGCAGCTGGAAGCCGGCTACGACGCCGCCATCGGCACCTTGGCCCACGCATGGCTCGCCCGTATCGGTCAGGACGGTGTGCACGCGTGGCCGGTGAACGCCCTGGCGGACCGCCTCCCCGCTATGCGCCGCCAACTGACAAGGGCAGGCATCCCCGCCAGCCAGGCCGACGCCGCCGCAGAGGCCGTGCTGGAAACCCTGCAAGCCACGCTCGCTGACGACCGCGGCCTGTGGCTGCTGTCCCAATCCGGCGCCCGCCGCGAATGGCCCCTGATCGACGCCGCCGGCAAGGTCTCGGTCATCGATCTGGCGCTCAGCACGGAAGACGGCTGGCTGATCGTCGACTACAAGACCGGCCGCCCCCACCCAGGCGAACCCCCTGCCGCCTTCGCCACCCGCATGCGCCAGCGCCACGGCGAACAACTGCTGCGCTACTGCACCCAAGTCACCGCCCTGGACGGCCGCGTAGCCCGGGCTGCCCTGTACTTCCCAAGAGCCAAAGCCTGGATCGACCTGCAACAGTGATTCGTCCGCAACCCGCATGATGGCTTGTGCGCGCTGCCCCCTAGTCCTAAAGACGAAACCCACCGCGCTACCCCAACCACCACGCCCCAGGCGCCCCCACAAAGCCAGCAAAACAGCAAGCAAGCAAAGCAGCAAGCCAGCAAAGGCAGCAAAGCCAGCAAAGCGAGCAAAGCGAAGCGAGCAAGCAAGGCAAAGCGAAGCGAGCCAAAAATGGCAAGCGAAGCAAAGCCATCCCTCCCTCCCCCTCGGGGGGAGGGCCGGGGAGGGGGCAACATCCCGCCCCCAGGGGCCCGCCTGCCGGAAGGCTGCAAGCAAGCGAAGCGCAGCTCTGCTAGAATTCCGGTTGGCGGGCCCCTCCGCATGGTTCGACGGTGAACCTGGTCAGGTCGGGAACGAAGCAGCCATAGTCGTTTAGGGTCAGTGCCGGAGTAAGGCTCGCCAACCGGATTCTTCAAAGCAACGGGTAGTGATTCAACCCACCGCTCGATTGCTTTCAAGGGGGACGGGGTTATTTTCCAGGGATTCGTTCCACGGGAATAAGCCCGTCCCCTTTGCATTTCAGCCAGCACGCGAAACAGGCTCTACAATCCAGCCATGACTTATCTGGTACTGGCCCGCAAGTGGCGGCCGCGATCGTTCGATACCCTTGTGGGACAGGATCACGTGGTGCGCGCATTGACGCATGCGCTCGACACCCAACGCCTGCACCATGCCTGGCTGTTCACCGGCACGCGGGGCGTGGGCAAGACCACCTTGTCCCGGATCCTGGCCAAATCGCTCAATTGTGAAACCGGCATCACGTCCAAGCCGTGCGGCGTCTGCCGCGCATGCACGGAAATCGACGCCGGGCGCTTTGTCGACTACCTGGAACTGGACGCGGCCTCGAACCGCGGCGTCGAGGAAATGACGCAGCTGCTTGAGCAGGCCGTGTATTCGCCCGGCGCCGGGCGCTTCAAGGTCTACATGATCGACGAAGTGCACATGCTGACGGGCCACGCCTTCAACGCCATGTTGAAGACGCTGGAAGAGCCGCCGCCGCACGTCAAATTCATCCTGGCCACCACCGATCCGCAGAAGATTCCGGTGACGGTGCTGTCGCGCTGCCTCCAGTTCAACCTGAAGCAGATGCCGGCCGATTCCATCGTCGGTCACCTGCAGGCCGTGCTGGGCCAGGAAGAAGTCGCTTTCGAAGTGCCGGCATTGCGCCTGATCGGCCAGGCCGCCCAGGGTTCCATGCGCGACGCGCTGTCCCTGACCGACCAGGCCATTGCCTACAGCGCCGGCAACATGACCGAGGACGCCGTGCGCGGCATGCTCGGCACGATCGACCAACGCCATCTGGTGCGCCTGCTGGACGCCTTGTCCGCCGGCGACGCCAAGGGCGTGCTGGCGGTTGCCGACGAACTGGCGACCCGCGGGCTGTCCTACGCCGGCGCGCTGGCCGATCTGGCCGTGCTGCTGTCGCGCGTGGCGATCGAACAGCGGGTCACCGGCGTCACGCCGGCCGAAGATCCCCTGGCTGCCGATATCGCGCGCCTGGCGCTGACCCTGCATCCCGATGCCGTGCAGTTGTTCTATTCGGTCGCGGTGCATAGCCGCAGCGAACTGACGCTGGCGCCCGATGAGTACGCGGGCTTCATCATGGCCTGCCTGCGCATGCTGGCGTTGAACGGCGACGCCGGTCCGCAAACCGCATTGGAAGCGCCTGCCGCGCCCGCGCGGCAAACGGCGGAACCCGCCGTTGCCGCCGCTGAACCGGCTGCGGCAACGGCAGCCGTGGCCGCGCCCGAGGCGGTCACCGCACCGGTGCCCACGCCCATGCCCGCCCCCGCTGCGGCCCCGGTCGCCGCGGTGCCCGCCAGATCGGAAGAGCA
>NZ_JABBJN010000035.1 GCF_012928505.1 Achromobacter sp. Bel
ACGTCCAAGCCCGACGAAACGCCGTCCAAGCTGGACGATCTGGGCGCGCTGATCGCCACGTTGCCGTCAACGGCCAAACCGCAGGCCTCGTCTTCCGCCCCCGAGCGGGTCGCCGTGGCACCCACCCAGGCGCCCACGCCGATTTCGAAAACTGCCCCTGCCCCGTCCCCCAAAGCCGCGACCGCCACGGCGTCGGCGGCAACCGGCACGTACTATCTGCAGGCCGGTGCCTTCCGCGGCGAAAACGACGCGGAATCGCTGAAGGCCCGCATCATCCTGCTGGGTTTGCCGGTGGCGGTGCAGAAGGCCGAAGTGAACGGCAAGGCGATCAACCGGGTGCGCGTCGGCCCGTTCGCACGCCTGGACGACATGAACCGGGCCCGCGGCAGGCTGGGCGAGAACAAGATTGAAACCGCCGTGGTGCGCCAGTAAGGCGCGCCGGCGGCCAGGTATTGCACGCGTGGTATTGAACTTATCCGGCCCCGGGCCTGTCTGTCACTTTTTACCCAGGAACCTCTCACCCATGTTGTCCACCAAGATTATCCGCATCATGGCCGCGGCCGCGCTGACCGCCACGGCGTTCTTCAGCCAGGCAAGCCACGCTCAAGGCACGCCGGCCTATGTGTCGATCAACCCGCCGCTGCCGTCGGACACCCCGGGCAAAGTGGAAGTGCTGGAGTTCTTCGCCTACACCTGCCCGCATTGCGCCGCCATGGAACCCATGGTTGAAGACTGGGTCAAGACCGCCCCGTCGGACGTCGTGCTCAAGCAAGTGCCGATCGCCTTCAACGCCGGCATGAAGCCGCTGCAGCAGGTGTACTACACGTTCCTGGCCCTGGACCGCCAGGACCTGCACGCCAAGTTCTTCACCGCCATCCACGGCGAGCACAAGCGCCTGTTCGACAAGAAGGCCATGGGCGAGTGGGCCGCGTCCCAAGGCGTGGACCGCGCCAAGTTCGATTCGGTGTTCGACTCGTTCAGCGTGCAGACCCAGGTGCAACGCGCCACCCAGCTGGCCGAGGCCTATCGCATCGACGGCACGCCCTCGTTTGCCGTGGGCGGCAAGTTCATGACCTCGCCGGTCATGGCGGGCAACAGCTACGAAGGCGCCCTGAAGGAAGTCAACCAGTTGATCCCGATGGCGCGCAACAAGTAATCCGCGCCCACGATTCACGGCAAAGCGCCCCGGCCATCAGGCCGGGGCGCTTTCTTTTTGGAGAAGATGTTTCACGAGCGCCCGGCCCCTGAACGCCGGCGCTACACTTTCGCCACAAAAATTCGCCGCAACGACGGCATCAAACGGGTGGAAGACAAATGAAACAGCAATTCCTGCGCAACCGCGCGGCATTGGCCGTGGGCCTGTGCCTGGCGCTTGGCGCGTTTGCCGCGCACGCCAGCACGGCCGACGGCGTGAAGATCGGCGTCCTGACGGACATGGCGGGCGTCACCGCCGACGCCACGGGCAAGGGGTCGGTGGAAGCCGCCCGCCTGGCCATCGAGGAAATGGGGGGCTCGGTGCTGGGTAAACCGATTTCACTGGTGTCGGGCGACCACCAGCATCGCCCCGACATCGGCAGCAGCATGGTCCGCAAGTGGTACGACACCGACGGCGTGGACGTCGTGGTGGACGTGCCCAATTCGTCCGTCGCGCTGGCGGTGCAAGGAATTGCGCGCGAAAAGAAGAAGCTGGTGCTGTTCTCCAGCCCCGGCACCACCGCGCTGTCGCAAGCGCAATGCTCGCCGTATGGCGTGCAGTGGACCTACACCACCTATGCGCTGTCGCGCGGGACGGCGACTGCCGTCGTCAACGAGGGCAACAAGCGCTGGTTCATCCTGGCGTCCGATTACGCGTTCGGCAAGCAGTTGGCCGCCGACACCGAAACCGTCGTCAAAGCCAATGGCGGCGAAGTGGTGGGCACGGTGTTCCACCCGCTCAACGCCTCCGATTTCGCATCCTTCCTGCTCCAGGCCCAGGGCTCCAAGGCGCAGATCATCGCCATCGCGAACGCGGGCGGCGACACCATTTCGGCCATTAAGCAGGCGGCGGAATTCGGCATCGGCGGCACGCAGCAGCTGGCCGCCATGCTGCTGCTGATCACGGACGTTCACAGTCTGGGCCTGCAAGCGGCGCAGAAGACCTATCTGACCGTGCCTGCGTATTGGGACATGAACGACGGCACGCGCGCCTTCACCAAGAAATTCGAAGCGCGCGTCGGCCGTCCGCCCACCTTCCTGCAAGCAGGCGTCTACAGTTCGGTGCGCCACTACCTGCAAGCGGTGAAGGCCGCGGGCACGGCGGATTCGGACGCCGTGATGGCGAAAATGAAGGCGCTGCCCATCGACGATCCGTTCAGCCTGAATGCGCGTATCCGCGAAGATGGCCTGGTGGTGCGCGACATGATGCTGGCGCAGGTGAAGACGCCCACGCAGTCCAAGGCGCCCTGGGACTACTACAACATCGTGCGCACCATCCCCGGCGATACGCTGGCCTGGCCGCTGTCGGAAAGCCAATGCCCGCTGGTCAAGAAATGAAGCCGGCCAGACCGACGTCCGCCTCGGAACCCGTCGCGCTGGCGGACTTCGGCAGCTTCTATGCGGGCGGCAGGCCCGTGCGCGTGGCCGGCCTGCCGCAGCGCGACATCGCTTTCACGCAAAGCGCGTCGCTGGCGTACGACCCCAATGGCCTGTACCACTTCGAGCAGGCCTACGTGCAGTATTTCATCCCGGCCCGGCTGTCCCATCCGCTGCCCATCGTGCTGCTGCACGGCGGCGGCATGACGGGCGCCATGTGGGAACAGACGCCGGACGGCCGGCCGGGGTGGATGCAGCATTTCCTGCGCCAGGGCCATGCGGTGTATGTGGTGGACAACGTCGAGCGCGGCCGCGCCGGCTGGGCGCCGTTCCAGCAGGTCTGGCCCGAGCCGCCCATCATCCGCAACGCGGAAGAAAGCTGGTCGCTGTTCCGCTTCGGGCGCACCGAGGATTTCCAGGCGCGGCGCGCGTTCGCCGGACAACGCTTTCCCATCGGCGCCTTCGACGACTTCATCCGGCACGCGGTGCCGCGCTGGCTGGGCAACAACGACGCGGCTTTGCGCGGCTTCTGCGCCGTGCTGGACCGTGTCGGCCCCTGCCTGGTGCTGGCGCACAGCCATGGCGGCGAAGTGGCCTACCGGGCGCTGCATGCGCGGCCGGACCTGGTGCGCGGCGTGATCGGCATCGAACCGTCGGGTTTCTCCAGCGACGTCACGGCCGCAGCGGTGGCGGACAAACCGTTCCTGTTCGTCTATGGCGACTATCTGGACGCCACGCCGCTGTGGCAGCGCCTGTGCGCCGCCGGCCAGGACTATGCCGAGACGCTGGCGCGGCATGGCGCGCGGGTGGACGTGTGGCGGCTGGCGGACCAGGGCGTGGCGGGCAATTCCCACATGCCGATGATGGACGACAACAGCGACGACATCGCCGGGCGCATCGGCGCCTGGATCCGCGGCTCGGCGGTGTGAAGGCAAGGCGTCGCGCGCATGGCGCGCCGCCTTGCGAGCAACGCAAGCTGCGGCGTTACTCGCGTACCGCCGCGGCCTTTTCCAGTGCCTGGGTCAGGTCGGCGATGATGTCTTCCGGCGATTCCAGGCCGATGTGCAGGCGGACCAAGGCGTTGTCGCCTTCGCCCCAATAGCGGTGCTTGGACAAGTCCTTGGGCGACACGAGCTGCACCAGGCTTTCGTAGCCGCCCCAGGAAAAGCCGATGCCGAATAAGGTCAGCGCATCCACGAAAGCCCGCGCGGCCGCCGGCGACAGACCCAGTTCCACCGACAGCATGCCGTTGGAACCCGTGCAATCGCGCTGCCACAGCGCATGGCCCGGATCCGCCGGCCAGGCCGGGTGGAACAGGCGCACGGTTTCGGGCCGGCCCTTGAAGAATTCGCACACCTGCAGCGCATGGCGCGCGTGCTGGGCCATGCGGATGGGCATGGTGCGCACGCCGCGCAGCGCCAGCCAGGCGTCATCGGCACTGATGGAATAGCCCATCGCGTACTGCGTGCGGTTCAGCTTCTTGGCGATCGCTTCGTCGTTGGTGACCACCGCCCCCAGCATCAGGTCGGAGTGGCCGCCCACGTACTTGGTGCCGGCGATGACCGAGACCTGTGCGCCCAGTGTCAGCGGGCGGTAGATGTAGCCCGACCCCCAGGTGTTGTCGGTGGCCAGCACCAGGCCGTGATCCTGGGCGAACGCGGCCATCGCGCCCATGTCCAGCATTTCGAACAGCAGCGAACCGGGCGATTCCACATACAGCAGCTTCGTGTTCGGCTGCACCAGCGCTTCCAGGTCTTCGCCGGCCGAGAAATACGTGATGTCGATGTTCATGCGCTTGAGCACGGCATCGTCCAGTTCACGCATCGGGCCGTACACGCAGTCGGAGATCAGCGCGTGGTCGCCCGCCGAGCAGAGCGCCATCATGACCATCGTCATCGCCGACAGGCCCGACGAGGCCAGATAGCAATGCGTGCCGCCTTCCAGTTGCGTGAACACCTCTTCCAGCGCGGCATGCGTGTCCATGCCCATGCGGCCATAGGTGTTGGCGCGACCGCCGGCCGCCTTGGTGCGCTGCGCCTGCTCCAGCGCGGCCAGGTTCTCGAAGCGGACCGTGCTGGCGCGCATGGGCGGCAGCGGTACCGGCGCCGTACCGGTTTCAGGATGGAACGGGGCGGTGCCCGCGTGCTGCAAAACCGTATCGATGTGTTTGGTGGTCATCTTCAGGGGAAGTGCTTAAGAATGAACAGGGCCGGAATGAACAGGGCCGAAACCAAAAGGGCCGGAACAAAGGCGGATAAAGTGAACCATATCAGGCGCGCGGCCGCCTGTCCCTAGGCCGTGACCCAGGCGACGCTTTCGGGCAGGTCGGCGCGGTTTGTGCGGTAGCTATTGGCGGGGTGCGCGGCATCGGCGTAGCCGAAGGAAATGCCGCAGACGACGCGGCGGCCCGCGCCGATGCCCAGCACGTCGCGCAGCACCTCGGGATACATTGCCAGCGAAGCCTGCGCGACGGTCGCCACCCCGTTGGCCTGAGCGGCCAGCAGGAAGTTCGCCACATAGCCGCCGCAGTCCATCGCGCCGTATTCGCCCAGCGCCTCGTCGGTGGTGATGATGGCCACGTGCGGCGCGTCGAACAGCTGGAAGTTGCGCATCTCCTGGCGGCGGTAGGCCTCGCGGTCGCCGCGTGCCACGCCCACGGCGCCATACAGCTGGAAGCCCGACTCGCGGCGACGCGCCAGATACTCGTCGCGGTATTCGCGGGGGAAGGGAAAATCCGGCGTGAAGCCAGGCGTGACGGCCGCCTGCTCCGCCCGGGCTTGCAGCGCCGCGCGCAGGCGTTCGGTGCCCGCGCCTTCCGTGATGGCCACTTGCCAGGGCTGGCAGTTGCACCAGGACGCCGTGCGCTGCGCCAGAGTCAGGATGCGTTCGATCGTGGGGCGGGGAACCGGCGCGGGCAGGAACGCGCGGCAACTGTGGCGGGTCCGCAGCCAGCTTTCCAGCGCGGCGTCGGGGCGGGTGTCGTTGTCGTCGCGGGCTTGCGGATCCTGCGTGGGGTGCGCGGCCATGATGTGTCTCTCTCTCCGGTTGTCGGCACAAATGGCCGGGTGGATTTTGCCCTTATGATGCCATTCTCCGGCTGACCGGAGCCCTTCACGTTCCAGGCGAGACCCATGCTGCCCATCGATACCCTGATCGCGTTTTTCGGCATTGCCGTCCTGCTGGCCCTGACGCCGGGGCCGGACAACCTGTTCGTGCTGATGCAATCGGCCATTTGGGGACGCAAGGCGGGCATGCTGGTGGTGTTGGGGCTGTGCACGGGGCTGCTCGGCCACACGGCCGCCGTGGCGTTCGGGCTGGCGGCCGTGTTCGCCGCGTCGCCCGTGGCGTTCACGGTGCTGAAGCTGGCGGGCGCCGCCTACCTGGCGTATCTGGCGTGGCAGATCCTGCGGGCGCCGGTGGAATCGGAAACCGGCAGGGCGCCTGAACCGCTCAAGCCCGGCGCGCTGTATCGCCGCGGCATCGTGATGAACCTGACCAATCCGAAGGTGCTGCTGTTTTTCTTCGCCTTCCTGCCGCAGTTCACGTCGCCGGCGATGGGCCCGGTCGGCATTCAGACCTTGCAGCTGGGCGCCGTGTTCATGGTGTCGACCTTGCTGGTGTTCGGCGCCATCGCGTTCTTCTCGGGCGCGTTTGGCGAACTGCTGCAGCGCTCGGTGACGGCCAAGCGCTGGTTGAACCGCATCGCCGCCCTGGTGTTCGTGGGCCTGGCCGTGCGGTTGGCGACCGCGACGCGATAAGCGGATTGCGCGCCCGCGGCTTGTACGCCCGTCGCGCGCCCCCCGCTTGGCCAGCCGATCAGGCGGCCGTGATCAAGTGGCCGGGATCGGACCGCCGTGATCAGACCGCAGTGATCAGACCGCAGTAAAGCGCACGATACCGTCGACGCCGGTGGCGCGCTTGAGCTTGCCTTCGAAATACAGCGCGTGCAGGTGCGCCAGCGCCTCGCCCATGGCGAAGGTCAGCTGGTGCAGGTCCAGCTTGCGCTTGAACAGCACGGGCACGATGTCGGACGTCGACTGTGGCTGCGCGGCGCACGCCTCCAGCACTTCGGCCAGACGATCGCGGTGATGCTCGTGCTGCTGCGCAATGCGCTCATGCAGGCCCGTGAAGGGGCGACCATGCGAGGGCAGCACCAGGGTGTCGTCCGGCAGGCCGTCGTAGCCGTCCAGCGACCGCAGGTACAGGGGCAGGGGGTTGGCGTCGGGTTCGTAATCGAACACGCTCACGTTGGTGGAAATGCGCGGCAGCACCATGTCACCCGAGATCAGCACGTTCAGGCCGGGCGAATGCAGCGACGCGTGCTCCGGCGCATGGCCATAACCCACGATCACGCGCCAGTCGCGGCCACCGATGCGGACCTGGTCTCCGTGCATGATGCGCGTGTAGCGCGCGGGCACGGCGGGCACCAGATTCGGGAAGTAGTTGGCGCGCTGGCGGATCTGTTCTTGCGCGTCAGGGTCGGTCAGCCCGTGGCGGGCGAAGTGCTCGACGGCCGATTGGCCGCCGGGGCCGGCCCCGGCGTCGTTGCGGCGCGACGACCACAAGGACGCCACCATGAAGTCCGTCATCGTCATCCACAGGCGCGCGTCCCAGCGTTCACAGAGCCAGTGGGCCAGGCCGATATGGTCCGGGTGCATGTGGGTGACCAGCACGCGCAGGACGGGCAGGCCTTCCAGTTCGTTCTTGAAAACCTCTTCCCACAGCGACTTGACCTCGTCGCGCGAGATCCCGCAGTCGACGATGGTCCAGCCGTCGCGGCCCTCGATGTTGTCGCGCAGCAGCCAGAGGTTGATATGATCCAGCGCGAACGGCAGCGGCATCCGAATCCATTTGACCCCCTCCGCCACGATGTGCGCCCGGCCGGCTTCGGGCTGGAAGTCCGCCCAGGGATAGTTCAGTTTCTGTTCGTTGGGGTTCATTGCCTCTCGCTCCACGCTTGACGTTCACGTCAAGTCATCATAATTTACGTTTACGTAAACTGCCACACGTCGCATGCCCTCGTCAACCTGGACCATCTCTGAACTCTCCCGCGAGTTCGACGTCACGCCCCGCACGATCCGCTTCTATGAAGACCAGGGGATCGTCAGCCCGGCGCGCGAGGGGCGCAACCGCATCTTCGGCCCGCGCGACCGCACGCGCCTGAAACTGGCGTTGCGCGGCAAGCGCCTGGGGCTGCAGTTGTCCGAAATCCTGACCCTGATCGACATGTACGACGGCCCGGGCGACACCGTGGTGCAGTTGCGCCAGTACCTGACCGTATTGGAACAACATCGCGCCACGCTGGAGCAGCAGCGCCGCGACATCGAAGACACGCTGCAAGAAATCGCGCAACAGGAGCGCGAATGCCGCGCCCTGCTGGCGCAGAAGCCCTGAGGGCGCCACATGGGCGCCCTGCAGACCGTCGCGCTGTTCATCCTGACCGCGCTGGCCGAAATCGTCGGCTGCTATCTCCCGTATCTGTGGCTGCGCAAGGGCCATTCCATCTGGCTGCTGGCGCCCGCCGCGGCGAGCCTGGCGTTGTTCGCGTGGCTGCTCACCTTGCATCCGACCGCGTCCGGCCGGGTCTACGCCGCGTATGGCGGCGTGTACGTCGGCATGGCGCTGCTGTGGCTGTGGGCCGTGGACGGCGTGCGCCCCAGCGCAAGCGACTGGCTCGGCGTGGGCCTGTGCCTGGCCGGCATGCTGGTGATCATGTTCGGACCCCGGAGCACGTAGGAGGAGGGAGCGCGCGCCCCCTCCTGGCGACCGTCAGTTCGGGACCGACATCCCGATCACTCCGCCTTGATGTTGCCTTCCTTGATGAGGCGGGCGTTGTTCGTGAACTCGGCCTGCACCTGCTTGGCAAAGGCCTCGCCCGATGCCGTGCCGGGCTGCAGATAGGACTTGGCCAGCAGGTCCTGGAAGTCGGCGCTGGCGATCGCCTTCGTCAACGCGGCCAACAGCGGCTGCGACACCGCCGGCGGCAGGTTGGCAGGCGCGAACACACCGAAGTTGGAGTAGTACTGCGCCTGCGGCAGCTTCAGCTCGGCCATCGTGGGCACATCCGGCCAGGCGGCCAGGCGTTGCGGCGCCATCACCGCCAGCGGCCGGAGCGCGCCGTTGGCCACGTGCGGCAGCACGACGTCGCTGTTGACGACCAGCAGCTCGACCACGCCGCCCAGGCCGTCGGTCAGCGCCTGACTGTTGCCGCGGTAGGGCACGTGCAGCATCTTGGTGCCGGTCTGCGCGGTGACGGCGGCCATGCCGATGTGGGCGACAGTGCCCTGGCCCGGGGTGCCGTAGCGCACGCCTTCGGGGTGCGCGCGGGCGTATTCCACCAGACCGGCGAAGTCTTTCACCGGCAGCGCCTTGGTCGCCACGATGGCGACCGGCGCCACGGCCACGCTGGCCACCGGCGTCAGGTCCTTCATCGGGTCGTAGTTGGTCTTGGCCAGATGCGGGAAAATCGTCAGCGGACTGGTGGACGCCAGCAGCAAGGTGGTGCCGTCGGGCTGTGCGCGGGCGACGAAGTCCGTGCCCACCGACGCGCCGGCGCCCGGCTTGTTTTCAACGATGACGGTGATGTTGGCTTCCTTGCGCAGCACGTCGCCCAGGCGGCGCCCGATCGCGTCGGCGCTGCCGCCGGCGGTGTAGGGCACGACCAGCGTGACGGGCTTGGCGGGCCAGCTTTGGGCCATGGCGCCGCTTGCCACGATTGCCAGGGCCGCCCCCGCGGCCTTGAGCAGCAATGTCTTCTTTTTCATATCGTCCTAGTGATGTTGCGTAGCACTGCGTTGGGTAAAGCGTGAAACGGGAAACACATCAAGCAGGCGCGGCGGTCAGGCCGTCAGATAGCGCTGCGCCAGGCGAACCCAGTACGACGCGCCCGCCGGAATCAAAGCATCATTGAAGTCATAGCTGGCGTTGTGCAGCATGCAGGGGCCCAGGCCGTGGCCGGCCATGCGGTGCTCGCCATCGCCGTTGCCCAGGAACACATAGCAGCCCGGCTTTTCCTGCAGCAGGAATGCGAAATCTTCCGAGGCCATCGCGGGTTCGATGGTCAGCGCGCGGTCTTCGCCGACCACGTCGCGCATGACGCCCATGCAGAACTCGGTCTCGGCCACGGTGTTGACCAGCGCCGGGTAGCGGCGCTCGAAGAACACGTCGGCCTCGCAGCCGTGCGCGGCGGCGATGTTGCCGGCAATCTCTTTCATGCGGCGTTCGATCAGGTCGACCACGTCCGTGCTGTAGGCACGCACCGAGCCGCCCAGCCAGGCGGTATTCGGGATCACGTTGATGACGCTGCCGCCGGCCTGGACCTGCGTGATGGACAGCACGGCGGCATCCAGCGGCCGCTTGCTGCGCGTCAGGATGGTCTGCAGCGATTGGCCGATGGCGAACAGCGCCGGCACCGGGTCGGCGCAATCCTGGGGCGCGGCGGCGTGGCCGCCCTTGCCCTTGACGGTGATCTTGAAGCCGTTGGCCGCCGCCATCATCGGGCCGGCGCACACGCCAAACGAACCCGCCGGCAGGCCCGGCCAGTTGTGCATGCCGAACACGGCTTCGCACGGGAAGCGCGTGAACAGCCCATCCTGGATCATGGCGCGCCCGCCCGCGCCGCCTTCCTCGGCGGGTTGGAAGCACAGGTAGACCGTGCCGTCGAAGCCGCCCGCGCTTTGCAGATGCCGTGCGGCGGCCAGCAGCATGGCGGTATGGCCGTCGTGGCCGCAGCCGTGCATCTTGCCGTCGTGCCGCGAGCGGTGCTCGAACTGGTTTTCCTCTTGCATGGGCAGGGCGTCCATGTCGGCGCGCAACATGATGGCCCGGTCCGACGTGCCGTGCTTGATCACCCCGACCACGCCGGTCTTGGCGATGCCGGTATGCGTTTCGATGCCCCAGGCGCGCAGCGTGTCCGCCACCACCTTGGCCGTCCTGTGCTCTTCGTAACAGAGCTCGGGGTGCATGTGGATATCGCGCCGCAGCGCCACAATTTCGTCCAGATTCGATAGTTCGAGCACGGCAAACTCCATAGCGCCAAAGCGGGGGATTCAGGGGACGGCTGGAATAGTACTCATGGCCGCTCCCTGGGAAAGACCCAATTCCCTAGGGATAACCCGACTCCAATTTACGTTTACGTAAACGTAATATTTGCGGTGCATCATTGCGCTGCGATACGCGATCGGCGCATGATGAGCCTCCGATGACGGCATTGCGCCGATGGTAGGCGCCCACAAGAATGTAAGTACCCACTATCACGGAGACATCGATGAACCTTCCCGGCCTGAACTTCGACCTGGGCGAAGACCTGGACATGCTGCGCGACGCCGTGCGCAATTTCGCGCAGGCCGAGATCGCGCCCCGCGCGGCGGAAGTCGATCGCAGCGACCAGTTCCCCATGGACCTCTGGCGCAAATTCGGCGAACTCGGCGTGCTGGGCATGACGGCCGACGAGGAATACGGCGGCGCCAACATGGGCTATCTGGCCCATATGGTGGTGATGGAGGAGATCTCGCGCGCCAGCGCGTCGGTGGGTTTGTCGTACGGCGCCCACTCCAACCTGTGCGTGAACCAGATCAACCGCAACGGCACGGCGGCCCAGAAGGCCAAGTACCTGCCCAAGCTGATTTCCGGCGAACACGTGGGCGCCCTGGCCATGAGCGAGCCGGGCGCCGGTTCCGACGTGGTCAGCATGAAGCTGCGCGCCGAAAAGAAGGGCGACCGCTACGTGCTGAACGGCACCAAAATGTGGATCACCAACGGCCCGGACGCCGACACGCTGGTCGTCTACGCCAAGACCGACCCCGAAGCGCACCAGCGCGGCATCACCGCTTTCCTGGTGGAAAAGGGCTTCAAAGGCTTTTCGGTGGCCCAGAAACTGGACAAGCTGGGCATGCGCGGCAGCCACACGGGCGAACTCGTGTTCCAGGACTGCGAAATCCCCGAAGAAAACGTGCTGGGCCAGGTCAACGGCGGCGTTCGCGTCCTGATGAGCGGCCTGGACTACGAACGCGCCGTGCTGTCCGGCGGCCCGCTGGGCATCATGCAGGCGGTGATGGACGTCGTCGTCCCCTATATTCACGACCGCAAGCAGTTCGGCCAGGCCATCGGCGAATTCCAGCTGATCCAGGGCAAGGTCGCCGACCTGTACACCACGCTGCAGGCCAGCCGCGCGTTCTGCTACCAGGTGGGCAAGAACCTGGATAAATTGGGCACCGAGCACGTGCGCCAGGTCCGCAAGGACTGCGCCGCGCTGATCCTGTACACGGCCGAAAAAGCCACGTGGATGGCCGGCGAAGGCGTGCAGATCCTGGGCGGCAACGGCTACATCAACGAATACCCGGTGGGCCGCCTGTGGCGCGACGCCAAGCTGTACGAGATCGGCGCCGGCACCAGCGAAATCCGCCGCATGCTGATCGGCCGCGAATTGTTCAACGAAACCGCCTGATCCCCCGGACGCCTCCGCCATGATCCGCATGTCCGATGTCCAGCATATCGAGCAGGCCCCCGCCCCGGGGCCCTCGCCGCTGGACGTCGCACGGCTGATCCTGGCCGGGTTCGACCGGCACTACGCGCTGTTCCGCTACAGCGCGCAGCGCGCCAAGGCGCTGTTCGAATCCGGCGACTGGCACGGCATCCAGCATTTGTCCCGCGAACGCATCGAGTACTACGACATGCGGGTGCGCGAATGCGCCACCCAGCTGGAAAGCGTGCTGCGCGGCCGCCCGGAGGGCGCGCTGGGCGCGTCGGCCAAGAACGGCGACGGGGCGAACGGCGCCGCGGCGCCGGCCCTGACCGACGCCCAGACGGCTTACTGGCAGCAGATCAAGCAGGAGTTCGTCGGCCTGCTGGGCGACCACCGCCAGCCGGAATGCGCCGAGACCTTCTTCAATTCGGTGTCGTGCCGGCTGCTGCACCGCGACTATTTCCACAACGATTTCCTCTTCGTGCGTCCGGCGGTTGCGACCGACTATCTGGACAGCAGCACGCCGTCGTACCGGGTGTACTACCCGGCCACCGACGGGCTGGAAAAAAGCCTGATCCGCATGGTGGCCGACTTTGGCCTGGCGCTGCCGTTCGAAGACCTGCCGCGCGACACCCGCATGCTGGCGCGCGCCGCGGTCGCGCAGTTGCGCACGCTGTTGCCGCGCCACGTGGGACGGCGCATCGCCAGCGACTGCCAGATCCATGCGCTGGGTTCACTGTTCTTTCGCAACAAGGGCGCCTACATCGTCGGCCGCCTGATCAACCAGACCACCGTCTACCCCTTCGCCGTGGCGCTGACGCGCAACCCGGCGGGGCAGGTGACGCTGGACGCGCTGCTGCTGGGCGCGGACGACCTGAGCACGCTGTTCAGCTTCACACGCGCCTATTTCCTGGTGGACATGGAAACGCCGGCCGCCGTGGTCAACTTCCTGGCGACGCTGCTGCCGCGCAAGCCCAAGGCCGAGCTCTACACCATGATCGGCCTGCAAAAGCAGGGCAAGACGCTGTTCTACCGAGATTTCCTGCATCACCTGGCGCACTCGCGCGACGCCTTCGACATCGCGCCCGGCATCAAGGGCATGGTGATGTGCGTGTTTACGCTGCCGTCCTACCCCTACGTGTTCAAGCTGATCAAGGACCGCATCGACAAAGACGGCATGGACCACGCCACCGTGCGCCGCAAATACCAGATGGTGAAGCTGCACGACCGCGTGGGCCGCATGGCCGACACCTGGGAGTATTCGCAGGTGGCGCTGCCGCGCAGCCGTTTTGCGCCCGCGCTGCTGGACGAACTACGCCGTCTGGTGCCCAGCCTGATCGAAGAAACCGGGGACACGGTCGTCATCCGCCATGTCTACATCGAACGGCGGATGACGCCGTTGAACATCTATCTGCGCCAGGCATCCGACGCGCTGCTGGACCCCGCCGTGCGCGAGTACGGCGACGCGATCCGGCAGTTGGCGGCCGCCAATATCTTCCCCGGCGACATGCTTTACAAGAACTTCGGCGTCACGCGGCTGGGCCGGGTCGTCTTTTATGACTACGACGAAATCCAGCGCATGACCGAAATGAACTTCCGGCGCATTCCGCCGGCCCCCAACGAAGAAGCGGAAATGGCGTCCGAACCCTGGTACGCCATTGGACCGAACGACGTATTCCCCGAAGAATTCGGCCGCTTCCTGCTCGGCGACGCGCGCGTGCGCGGCGCCTTCATGCGCTACCACGCCGACCTGCTGGAACCGGATTGGTGGCAGGCCTGCCGCGCCCAGGTGGCGCAGGGCCGGATTGAAGAATTTTTCCCTTACGATACGGACAGACGCCTGCGACCGGAACATCCTTCGGGCAACCGCGCAGTGCCGATACCCAGACGCTGTCCCGACCCTCACAGGAGCTAGTCATGTCAGATCCCATTGTTATCGTTTCCATCGCCCGCACGCCCATGGGCGGCATGCTGGGCAGCCTGTCCGGCCTGGCCGCGCACGAGCTGGGCGCGGTCGCCATCAAGGCGGCCATCGAACGCGCCGGCATCAAGCCCGAGCAAGTCGATGAAGTCATCATGGGCAACGTGCTGCAAGCCGGCCAAGGCCAGGCGCCGGCGCGCCAAGCGGCGCTGGGCGCCGGCCTGCCGCTGGGCGTGGCATGCACCACGATCCACAAGGTGTGCGGTTCGGGCCTGAAGGCCGCCATGTTCGGCCATGACCTGCTGGCGGCCGGCAGCGCCGAAGTCGTCGTCGCAGGCGGCCAGGAAAGCATGAGCAACGCGCCCTACCTGCTGCTGAAGGCCCGCCAGGGCTACCGCTTCGGCCACAACACCGTGTATGACCACATGGCGCTGGACGGCCTGGAAGACGCCTACGACAAGGGCAAGGCCATGGGCGTGTTCGCCGAAGACTGCGCCGCCAAGTACGAATTCACACGCGAACAGCAGGATGCGTTCTCGCTGGAATCGCTGCGCCGCGCGCGCGCCGCTTCGGAAGACGGCAGCTTCAAGTGGGAAATCGCCCCCGTGACGGTCGCCGGCCGCAAGGGCGACACCGTGATCGACACCGACGAAGCCCCCACCAAGGCCATGCCGGAAAAGATCCCCACGCTCAAGCCCGCGTTCAAGAAAGACGGCACCATCACCGCCGCGAACTCGTCGTCGATCTCCGACGGCGCCGCCGCCATGGTGCTGATGCGCGCTTCCACCGCCGAGAAGCTCGGCGTCAAGCCGCTGGCCCGAATCGTGGCCCACAGCCAGCACTCGCAAGAGCCGGGCTGGTTCACGACCGCCCCCGTGGGCGCGCTGAAGAACCTGTTCGCCAAGACCGGCTGGAAGGCCGAAGACGTGGACCTGTACGAGATCAATGAAGCCTTCGCGGTGGTCACCATGGCCGCCATGACCGACTTCAAGCTGCCGCACGACAAGGTCAACGTCAACGGCGGCGCCACCGCGCTCGGCCACCCGATCGGCGCATCGGGCGCCCGCCTGATGGCCACGCTGGTCGGCGCGCTGCGCAAGACCGGCGGCAAGCGCGGCGTGGCCACGCTGTGCATCGGCGGCGGCGAAGCCGTCGCGATGGCAATCGAAATGGTCTGACGACACGCGGGAAGGCGGACAGGCGTCCGCCTTCCCGTGGTTTTTCGCTGCGCCTTTTCTCTCATGGCCACCGGACGCGACGGGTCGGTCGCGGGCCAGATCGGAAAAGGCGCAACGAAAACCCACATCGACAAGAATGCCCGGACCAACCAGGCAGCGAGACAACCCGCTCTACGAGCGCCTTCAAATTCCAATCAAGCAGGACGGGTGGAACCCCATGCCCATCATCGAATCCCGCATCAATCCGCGGTCGCAGGACTTCACCGACAACGCGCGTGCCATGCAGGCGCAGTTGGATGATCTGAATCAGAAGCTGGCGCAGACGGCGCTGGGCGGCAGCGAAGCCGCGCGCGCCAAGCACGTGGCGCGCGGCAAACTGCTGCCGCGCGACCGCGTCGAAAACCTGATCGATCCGGGCACCCCGTTCCTGGAACTGTCGCCGATGGCGGCCCACGATATGTACGACGGCGACGCGCCGGGCGCGGGCGTCATCACCGGCATCGGCCGCGTGTCGGGCACCGAATGCGTCATCGTCTGCAACGACGCCACGGTCAAGGGCGGCACGTACTACCCGATGACGGTCAAGAAGCACCTGCGCGCGCAAGAGATCGCCGCACAGAACCATCTGCCTTGCGTGTACCTGGTGGACTCGGGCGGCGCCAACCTGCCGCAGCAAGACGAAGTGTTCCCCGACCGCGAACACTTCGGCCGCATCTTCTACAACCAGGCGCAGATGTCCGCGCAGGGCATTTCGCAGATCGCCGTGGTGATGGGCTCGTGCACCGCCGGCGGCGCCTACGTGCCCGCCATGAGCGACGAATCCATCATCGTGAAGAACCAGGGCACCATCTTCCTGGGCGGCCCGCCGCTGGTGAAGGCCGCCACCGGCGAAGAAGTCAGCGCCGAAGACCTGGGCGGCGGCGACGTGCACACGCGCCTGTCGGGCGTGGTGGACCACCTGGCCGCCAACGACATGCATGCGCTGCAACTGGCGCGCAACGCCGTAGCCCGCCTGAACCGCAAGAAGCCCGCGCCGCTGGCCACGATCCCGGTGCGCGAACCGCGCTTCGATCCCAGCGAGTTGAACGGCATCATCCCCGCCGATACGCGCAAGCCCTATGACGTGCGCGAAGTCATCGCGCGCATCGTGGACGGGTCCGAATTCGACGAATTCAAGGCGCGTTTCGGCCCCACGCTGGTCACCGGCTTTGCCCACATCCAGGGCATGCCTGTCGGCATCGTCGCCAACAACGGCATCCTGTTTTCCGAGTCCGCCCAAAAGGGCGCGCACTTCATCGAACTGTGCGCGCAGCGCAAGATCCCGCTGGTGTTCCTGCAGAACATTACCGGCTTCATGGTGGGCCGCAAATACGAGAACGAAGGCATCGCGCGCCACGGCGCAAAGATGGTGACGGCGGTGGCGACCGCCGCCGTGCCGAAGTTCACCGTGCTGATCGGCGGCTCGTTCGGCGCCGGCAACTACGGCATGTGCGGCCGCGCCTATTCGCCCCGCATGCTGTTCATGTGGCCCAACGCCCGCATCTCGGTGATGGGCGGCGAACAGGCCGCAAGCGTGCTGGCCACCGTCAAGCGCGACGGCATCGAAGCGCGCGGCGGCAAGTGGTCGGCCGATGAAGAAGCCGCCTTCAAGGCGCCCATCCGCGAACAGTACGAGCACGAGGGCCATCCGTACTACGCCACGGCCCGTCTGTGGGACGACGGCATCATCGCGCCGGCGGATACCCGCCGCGTGCTGGGCCTGGCCTTGTCGGCCGCGCTGAACGCGCCGATCGAAGACACGAAGTTCGGCGTGTTCCGGATGTAGGGCGTTCGCCCTTGCCCCGCAGCACCGCAGTTCAAGAAGAATTACAGCCAGGATGACATCCATGTTCGACACTTTGCTGATTGCCAACCGCGGAGAGATCGCCTGCCGCGTCGCCGCCACCGCCCGCCGTATGGGGCTGCGCACCGTCGCCGTGTATTCGGACGCGGACGCCAACGCGCGCCATGTGGCCGCCTGCGATCAGGCCGTGTACATCGGCGGATCGGAACCGCGCGCCAGCTACCTGCGCGCCGACGCCATCCTGCAGGCCGCGATCGACACCGGCGCGGGCGCGATCCACCCCGGCTACGGCTTCCTGTCGGAAAACGAAGCGTTCGCCGAAGCCGCTGAAAAAGCCGGCATCGCGTTCGTTGGCCCGCCCGCATCCGCCATCGCGGCCATGGGCAGCAAGTCGGCCGCCAAATCCCTGATGGAAAAGGCCGGCGTGCCGCTGGTGCCGGGCTATCACGGCGACAACCAGGACCCGCAGTTCCTGAAGACCCAGGCCGACGGCATCGGCTACCCCGTGCTGATCAAGGCCAGCGCCGGCGGCGGCGGCAAGGGCATGCGCGTGGTGGAATCGTCGGGCGCGTTCCTGGACGCGCTGGCGTCCTGCCAACGCGAAGCCGCCTCCAGCTTCGGCGACGACCGCGTGCTGATCGAACGCTATCTGCAAAAGCCGCGCCACATTGAAATCCAGGTGTTCGCGGACACGCACGGCAACTGCGTCTACCTGTTCGAGCGCGACTGCTCGGTGCAGCGCCGCCACCAGAAGGTGATTGAAGAAGCGCCGGCGCCCGGCATGACGGAAGAACGCCGTCGCGCCATGGGCGAAGCGGCCGTCGCCGCCGCGCGCGCCGTGGGCTACGTGGGTGCTGGCACAGTCGAGTTCATCTCCGAACCGGACGGCCGCTTCTACTTCATGGAAATGAACACGCGACTGCAGGTGGAGCACCCCGTCACCGAAATGATCACGGGCCACGACCTGGTGGAATGGCAGTTGCGCGTGGCCGCCGGCCAGCCCCTGCCGGCGCGCCAGGAAGACCTGCGCATCAACGGCCACGCCATCGAGGCCCGCATCTACGCCGAGAACCCCGAAAAGGGCTTCCTGCCGTCGATCGGCACGCTGGCCTACCTGGGCCTGCCGCCGCATACCGCCTTTGCCAACGCCGACGTCCGCGTGGACGGCGGGGTGCGCACGGGCGACACGATCACCCCGTTCTACGACCCCATGATCGCCAAGCTGATCGTGCATGGCGCCGACCGCGACCAGGCGCGCGCCCGCATGTTGCAGGCGCTGGCCCAGACGCAGGCGGTGGGCGTGCAGACCAACGTGGCATTCCTGTCGCGCCTGATGCAGGACAGCGCCTTTGCCGCCGCGGACCTGGACACCGGCCTGATCGAGCGCCAGCGCGCCACGCTGCTGCCGGAACCGCAGGCAGCCAGCGCCGCCGTGCTGGCGCTGGCCTCGGCCGCCGTGCTGGTGCGCCAGGGCCTGGCCCAGCCCGGCCCGCAAACCGCCGGCAAGGGGCCGTCCGACCCCTGGGACGCGCGCGACGGCTGGCGCCTGGGCAACCAGTACCAGCGTCATCTGCAATGGGTGGACAACGGCGAAACGCGCCGCGTGACCGTCGCCCGCCAAGGCGGCGCATGGACGCTGGATGCCGGCTCGGGTGCGCAACCGTTCCTGTGGCGTTCGCACGCCAGCGCCAATCCCAACCTGGCCTATGGCCTGCGCATCACCCTGGCAGGCCATGAGAGCGCCGGTACGGTCGTTCTGCATGCCGACCGCGCCCACGTATTCGGCGAAGGCGGCGTGCACGTGCTGGAGCTCTACGACCCCTTGGCGCACGCCCAGGACACGCAGGGCGAACACGGCGGCGGCCTGACGGCGCCGATGCCCGGCAAGATCATCTCGATCTCGGTCAAGGCGGGCGACACGGTCGAAAAGGGCCAACCCCTGCTGGTCATGGAAGCCATGAAGATGGAGCACACGATTTCGGCACCGGCGGACGGCCGCGTCGAGGAAGTGTTCTACGGCGTGGGCGACCAGGTAACGGAAGGGGCCGAACTGGTGTCGATCGGCGCATAACCCGCTTCGTCGCAACCGCCCGACAAGCGCCCGCCCATGCGGGCGCTTTCCATTTATGCGTTCTACGCAATCAAACACTGAAATAGATTGTTCTTGTTATCAATGACAGTGGACTTCTATCCTCGTTGCAACGTCATCCGACAGCCACGAGGAGATTCTGATGAGCGCGGTTCTGCAAACGACGGCGTCGCCTGCCGCCACGGTGCCGGCGGGGGTAGACCTGGTCGAGTACTACTACGAGCGCGGGTTCACCGACGGGTTGCCGGTCGTGCCGCCGACCCGGGAAAAGATAGACGAAGTCATCGCGCGGCTGGGCGGCGACGGCGACGTTGTTGAAGCCCGCGTGGCGCCGCGTTGGGGCGAGCTGACGCGCGAGGTCCTTGCCATCAACATGGTGATGGCCGGCTGCAAGCCCGAATACGCGCCGGTGGTGCTGGCCGCCGTCAAGGCGGTGACCGACCAGGCGTTCAATTTGAACGGCGTGCAGGCCACCACGCACGTCGCCGCGCCCTTGCTCATCGTCAACGGACCGATCGCCCGCGAGATCGGCATGAACGGCGGCGTCAACGCCTTCGGCTCCGGCAACCGCGCCAACGCCACCATCGGCCGCGCGCTGCGGCTCATCATGCTCAACGTGGGCGGAGGCTGGCCGGGCGACCTGGACAAAAGCACCCTGGGCCATCCCGGCAAATACACCTACTGCGTGTGCGAAAACGAACTGCAAAGCCCCCTGGCGCCGTATCACGTGGAGCATGGCTACAAGCCTGAGGACTCGACCGTCTTCGCGATGGCGGCCGAAGCGCCCCACAGCGTGACCAATCATATTTCGAACGACCCCGAGGGCATCCTCGACACGATGTGTTCGGCCATGAGCACCATTGCGTCCAACAGCGCCGTGCTGGGCGGCCACATCGCCGTGGTGCTGGGCCTTGAGCACGCGCAGACCATCAGCAAGCACGGCTGGTCGCGCGCGGATGTGCGCAACTACCTGTACGTCAACCACGGCAACCGCTTCATCGACCTGGCCTACGGCCACCGCTACGGCAAGGTCTACAACCGCAACCTGCCCAAGTACTACAAGCGCGAAGACGACACGCGCATTCCCATCGTGCACAGCCCCGACCACATCCATCTTTTTGTGATGGGCGGCGAGGCCGGACGCTTTTCCGTGCTGATCCCCGGCTGGGGGCACATGAGCACGCCGGTGCTGCGCGCGATCGACGGCGCCAGCGCGGACAGCGGCGACTGCACAAGCGGCGCGTGCGCCATTTGACGCGGCGCGCCCACACCACAACCAGGAGCCAGGACATGCTGATGAACGATGGGGAAAAAGTCGCGGTGTTCGACCCGCGCGGCGCGCTGCGCTTTACCGATGCGCCGGTTTCGGCGCGCAAGAATGCCCTGGCCGGACTGCGGCTGGGCATCCTCGACAACTCGAAGTGGAACGCCAACAAGCTGTTGCGCGGCGCCGCCGCGGCCTTGGGCGAGGACATCGCGTTCGCCCAGGTGAACTACTACGTCAAACACAGCTTCTCCAAGGATGCCGCGCCCGAGCTGATCGAGCGCATCGCCGCCGAGAACGACCTGGTGCTGACGGCCATCGGCGATTGCGGCTCGTGTTGCTCGGCCTGCGTGCGCGACGCCATTGCGCTGGAGCGGCTGGGCGTGCCCAGCGCGGTGATCATCACCACCGAGTTCGCGCGCGAAACGGAATTGACCCGCCAGGCCATCGGCATGAAGGCGTTGGAACCCGTCGTGATCGCCCATCCGGTCAGCTCCATCACGGCCGAAGAGGTGGCGCAGCGCGTCGCCCAGATCAAGGAGCAGGCGCAGCAGGTGTGGCTGGGCACCAAGGCGCCGCTACAAGTGCGCGTGGAACTGCAGTAACGGCGGCGCCGCACCGCGGCGACAACGGGGGAGGGGAAGATGGGCGCACTGTCGCACTTGCGAGTGCTGGACCTTTCACGCGTGCTGGCCGGCCCCTGGGCCAGCCAGCTGTTGGCGGATCTGGGTGCGGAGGTCATCAAGATCGAACGGCCCGGCCTGGGCGACGACACGCGTGGCTGGGGGCCGCCCTGGATCCGCGACCCGCAGTGGGGCGACGTGGCGCAATCGGCCTACTTCGCCGGCGCCAACCGCAACAAGAAGTCGGTCGCCGTCGATATCGCCACCGACGACGGCCAGCGGCTCGTGGCGGCGTTGGCGGCGCAGTGCGATGTGCTGATCGAGAACTTCAAGGTCGGCGGGCTGCAAGCCTACGGCCTGGACTACGCCACGCTCAAAGACCGCCATCCGGGCCTGGTGTATTGCTCGATCACCGGCTTCGGCCAGACCGGCCCCTACGCCGCGCGGCCCGGCTACGACTTCCTGATCCAGGGCATGGGCGGCCTGATGAGCATCACGGGCCGCGGCGACGGCGAGCCCGGGGCCGGCCCGTTGAAAGTCGGCGTGGCGCTGACGGACATCCTGACAGGCCTGTACGCCACCGCCGGCATCCAGGCGGCGCTGGCGCATCGCGACCGCACCGGAGTAGGCCAGCACATCGACGTGGCGTTGCTGGACGTGCAAGTGGCCGCGCTGGCCAATCAGGCCATGAACTTCCTGGCCAGCGGCAACCCGCCCGATCGTCTTGGCAACGCGCATCCCAACATCGTGCCGTACCAGGACTTCGCCACCCTCGACGGCCACGTCATCGTCACCGTGGGCAACGACGGGCAATTCCGCCGATTCTGCGGCGCCATCGGCCGCCCCGAACTGGCGGACGACGCCCGCTATGCCACCAACACCGCGCGCCTGGCCTCGCGTGACACCCTGATCCCGCAAATCCAGGCGCAGATGGCGCAGCATTCCAGCGAACACTGGCTGCGCACGCTGGAAGCGTTGGCCGTGCCTTGCGGACCAATCAACGGAATGGCCGACGTGTTCGCCGACCCGCAGGTCCTGCAGCGCGGCATGCGCGTGCCGATGCCCGATGCGCAGGCGGGCTGCGCCGACCTGGTCGGCAACCCGCTGCATCTTTCCGCGACGCCCGTGGCGTATCGCACCGCGCCCCCGGTCCTGGGCGCCCATACCGAAACCGTCTTGCGGGACATGTTGGGACTGCAACCGCAGACGCTTGCCGAACTGCGGCGCAAGGGTGCGATCGCGGCCGGATCCTGAGATGTGCCAACACAAGAAAGACACAAGGGAGACAAACCATGGAACCATCCACCCGAGCCGGTGCGCCACGCAGCGTCGTAAGAAGGCGCTTGTTGATCGGCGCAGCCGGCGCCGCCCTGGGGTCGCTGAGTCACGGCGCACGGGCGCTGGCGACGTCCGGCTACCCGACCAAACCGTTGCGCGTCGTCATCCCTTACCCGCCGGGCGGCCCGACCGATATCGTCGGTCGGATCGTCGCAGCGGCGTTGGCCGACAAGCTGGGGCAATCGGTGGTCATCGACAACCGGCCCGGCGCCAGCGGCATGATCGGCGCAGACATGGTGGCCAAGGCGGCGCCGGACGGCTATGTGCTACTGGTCAACGTGTCGGGCCAACTGGTGAACCCCGCGTTGTACGCCAACATGTCGCATGACCCGCTCAAGGATTTCCGGGGCATCACCAACCTGGCCTCCACGCCGATCCAACTGGTGGTCAGCGCCAATTCTCCCGTGCGTTCAGTCGCCGATCTGGTGGCGCTGGTGCGGTCCCAGCCGGGTCGGCACAACTTCGCATCGTCCAGCAACGGCACGCCCGGCCACCTGGCGGGTGAAGTGTTCAAGGCGGCCGCGAAGCTGGACGTCACGCATATCCCGTACAAGGGCAGCGCGCCGGCGCTGACCGATGTGATCGGCGGCCAGGTCACCTACATGCTGGATTCGATGCCGTCCTCGATCAGCCTGGTCAAGGGCGGCAAGCTCCGCGCGCTGGCAGTCACCTCGGACACGCGCGTGGCCGCGCTGCCGGACGTGCCCACCTTTGCGGAACTGAACTATCCCACCGTCAATCTCACCACCTGGTACGGAATGTGGGCGCCGGCGCAGACGCCGCCGGCCCTGGTCGCAAGGCTGTACCAGGCCGTCAACGAGGTCCTGCAGCAGCCGGACGTGCGTACGCGCCTGACCGACGTGCAGGCCCTGCCCGTGGGCGACACGCCGGACCACTTCGATGCCTATTGCCGCACGGAAGCGACGCGCTATGCCGACATCGTGCGGCTGGCCGGCATTCGGTTGCAGTAAGCGCGACCCGCCTAGGCCTTGCCGCGCGTCGTGCGGCGGGCCCGCGCGGGCGGCACGGCTTGCACCCAGTCGCTCTGCAATTGCGCCAGGAAGCCGCTGGCGCTGGGCGTCAGGCCCCGCTCTTTCAGGAACACCACGCCGATGGCCTGGCTGAGCGCCGGCTTGACCAGCGGCCTCGCCACCAGGTCGGCGCTCAACGCTGCGGGCACGGCGCCGCCCGGCACGATCGCAATGCCCACGCCGGCCCACACGCACTGCATCACCGTGGCGAATTGGCTCACGGTCACGGCGTGGCGCAGCGGCACCGCTGCAATTGACGCGTAGCTGTCGATCAGGCGGCGCGTCTGCGCCTCGCGGGGCAATGACACCAGCGCATAAGGCGCCAGTTGCTCAAGCGTGACGCCGCTTTCCACCGACAGCGGATGATGGCGCGGCATGACCACGTGGAACGCTTCGCGGCCCAACGACACGACGGAAAACTCGTCGGGCACTTCATCGATGTACGTAATGCCCATGTCGGCCACGCCGCTGCGCACGTCGTCCAGCACCGTGCCGTGCACGCCCTCGCGGATCTGCAGTTCGATGCGGGGCCGCGATTCCCGGTAGCGCGCAACGATGCCGGGCAACTGCGTATAAGCCACCGACATCACGGCCGACACGATGCTCCGGCCGCGCTGCTCGTCGGAGATCTCGCGCATGTTCTCGAACGAAATCCGCAAGTCCGCCAGCACGCGGTTGGCCAGCGACACGAACTCCTGGCCCGCCGCCGTCGTTTCGACCCGGCGGGTGGACCGGTGAAACAGTTCCACCCCCAGCGCCTTTTCCACTCGCTGTACCGTGCGGGTCAGCGCAGGCTGGGAGACGTTCAGCGTCAGCGCCGCCGCGACGAAGCTGCCGCACTCGGCCACCATGCAGATCGCCTGAAGTTCGCGCGAGCTCAAGTCGGGAAGCGTGACCATCGATGGATGCCTTTGTCGTGGGTGACTGATGCGTCAACCGGAATTATAAGTAGCGCGGTGCTGCATCAGGCGTACGTTGATAAGCGAACGAAGGGGCAACTGGCAGACGGAAAGATTCTTAGCTTCCCGTCAGCCAATAGTCCCTAGAATGCAACTTCCGGTGCGACCCGCGCCAGCCCCGCATCCCCGCACGCCCCCATGCCCGCCCCCGACTCTCCCAGTCCGCTTTCCCGCCCCCCATTCCTGCATTTCCTCTTCGCGCGCATCAGTGCGTCGCTGGCCTTCCAGATTGTCTCGGTGGCGGTCGGCTGGCAGATCTATGCGCTGTCGGGCAGCGCAATCGACCTGGGGCTGATCGGCCTGGCGCAGTTCCTGCCCATGGCAGCCCTGACGCTGGTGGTGGGGCATGTGGCCGACCGCTACGACCGCCGCAAGATCGTCGCCCTATGCATGGCAATGGAAACCCTGGCCACGTTGGTGCTGGCGATTGCCGCGCTGCACGGCGTGGGCGGCAAGACGCTGATCTACGCCACCATCATCATCATGAGTTCGGCGCGCGCCTTTGAAGCGCCGACGTTATCCACGCTGATTCCGGCCGTCGTGCCCCGTGAGTGGCTGCCGCGCGCCACTGCCCTGGCGTCTTCCGGCGGCCAGATCGCGCAGATCGCCGGCCCCGCGCTGGGCGGCGTCGGCTACAGCCTTGGCGCAGGGTGGATCTATTGCGTGGCGGCGGCGCTGTACCTGACGGCCTTCGCGTCCATCGCCACGCTCGTCATCGACCGCGCCCTGCCACGCAAAGAGCCGACCACCTGGCGCACGCTCTTCGCCGGCATCACCTTCATCTTCCAGCGCCGGCTATTGCTGGGCACCCTGTCCCTGGACCTGTTTGCCGTGCTGCTGGGCGGGGCCACCGCCTTGCTGCCCATCTTCGCCAAAGACATCTTGAATGCGGGTCCGTGGGCGCTGGGCGCCTTGCGTGCAGCGCCTGCCTGCGGCGCGGCGTTGATGTCGCTGACGCTGGCACGATTGAGCCTGGGCGAAAACGTGGGGCGGTTGCTGTTCGGTTCGCTGATCCTCTTCGGGCTGGCGACCACCGTGTTCGGGCTGTCGACCTCGATCCCGCTGTCGGTCGCCGCGCTGGTCGTGCTGGGCGCGGCGGATTCGATCAGCGTTGTGGTGCGTTCATCGCTGGTGCAGTTGAATACGCCCGACCACATGCTGGGCCGGGTCAGCGCCGTGAACACCTTGTTCATCGGCGCATCCAACCAGTTGGGCGAGTTCGAGTCCGGGGTGACGGCGGCGCTGTTCGGAGCCGTGCCGGCGGTGGTGATCGGCGGCATGGGCACGATCGCCGTGGCCGGGTTGTGGATGCGGTGGTTCCCGGAATTGAGGAAGCTCAGAACGTTGCAGGGGAGCGAAACGGCCTCTCCCTAAGGGCCATCGCGCTTCCACCCGTACGCACAGCTCTGCATCGCACGCCTCAGCGGCCGCGCTCGATCACGCGTCGATTTCCCTGCTGGCTGCATGTCAACGTGCCGCGATACTTGTCGCACAGGTCATCCAGCAACGCCGTCACACACGCGCCGCTGACCGGTTGTGCAATGACGACCGTGCCGACGTCGCCTTTCAATTGAATATCGGCGTTTGAGTTGCTGCGCAGGCCTTCCGCGATGGAGCCTAGTGTTCGCGGCGCCCCGGAGAAGGCTTCGCCTCCGGCAGGGAATCGCTGATTAAGCTGCGTATACGCCAGCCACCACAGCACAAGCGACATCAATATGAGGAAAAAGCCGACGGGCGCCCTCAACCGATATTTATCAATCCACAGAATGGTCGGCGGATCGCCCGGCCCGGCTCGTCGACGGACCAACAAGTACACCCCTAGCGCCAGGAAACCCGCCCCCAGCACGACAAGCAGGATCAACATGGTCAAATCCAACCCGGGCAATTCTCGCACGCAGCTCATATCCATGGCTGATCACCGTTTCTCGGGAGTGAAGAACAACACCAGCAATTGCGACTGCTGACGAAAATCCATCAGCACGAAGCCCTGTCCGATCTCGAACTGGCTGTTGGCGCTCCACTTGACGGTCTGCGGCGCCTGCTTGCCACGAAAAACCTCGGAAATAACCTGGCTGTACTTTCTTGAGAAATCCCCAATTTCCGCGTCCATCTGCTTGACCGGCAGATCGGCGCGCACAACGGCCTCGCGGAACAGGCTGGCGCGACTCAGAACGGGCAGGGCGGCTTCAATGAATTTGCTATCGCTCAAAGAAGCCGGATCGCCGGATTTCGCAAACGCCAGGTAGCGCGCAAAAATCTCGGGCGCAATTCGCAATTGCGCATCGAACGCCTCCTGGCCGAGCAGCGCATTGACGACCGCACGATTCGCTCCGACACCCGAGAACCCGAATTCGCATTCGCGCCCGCTGCTGTGTCTTTGGACGGTGCACATACCATCAATGCTGTACGCGAGGTATTGCTTGGATGCGAATGGGCATTCGCAGCGTCTCAGAGGTGCCGGCTCCGGCGCGGCGATGCCAGTCTGACCAATGGCCTGGGCGTGAGCGACGCCGTTTGCCATCGCCACCACGGCGCCCATGGCTGCCAGGATTTTCAACGGAAATCGACGGTTCAGCATGCGTGTACCTCGTCTTTCCAGCAATGGGTGCGAACGGGCGTCCGCCGCCACATTTGATATCGAGATCACGTGGCCCAAGGCGGGATTAATCCGTAAAAGGCGCCACATCATCCGGGATGGTATCCACGTCGCCCATCCGTCCCCACGCACAGGGACAGCGCCGCCCTGGAGCGCCTTGCCTTGCGACGGCATGGCGCTTGCTGCACGACAGCAGCGGCGCAAGGGGTTCCGGCGCGCCGCGCACGCATCCGCCGGAGCCGATGATCAAGAGGAGCAACCATGGCAACACGCAAGGAACGAAATGTGGCGATTCTGGCCGTCGACGGCTTCGAGCAGGTAGAGATGACCGGCCCGCGCGACAGCCTTCAGGCAGAAGGCGCGCGCACGGTGCTGATTTCCGCCAAGACCGATCCGATCCTGGGCATGCACCACGACAAGCCCGGAGACCGCTTTCCCGTGGATATGACTTTTTTACAAGCCGCGTCGGAACCGGAGGTGTTCGACGCGCTATTGCTGCCGGGCGGGGTGGTGAATGCCGACGAAATTCGCATGCAACCCAAGGCGCAGGAATTCGTGCGGGCGATCTTCAAGGCGGGCAAGCCCGTGGCCGTCATCTGCCATGGCGCCTGGCTGCTGATATCTTCAGGCGTCGTGCAAAACCGCAAGATGACCAGTTGGCCGTCGCTACGCGACGACCTGGTAAACGCTGGCGCGCAATGGGTCGACGAGGAAGTCGTGATCGACGGATCGCTGGTATCCAGCCGCAAGCCTGACGACATCCCCGCCTTCAGCCGCGCATTCATTGAACTGCTGCAAACTACGACGCGCTAAGCATAGCGCTCGTCATGCGGCGGCTCTGCGCCGCCCTGTTGGTGTCTGCCGCTTACGCCGAGCTACGGGGCGGCTGGATCATCTTCCAGCCATTGCCGGCCGGATCTCGGAACCCCGCATCGACGCTGCCGTAGCGTTCGGTCGGTTCCTGGGTGAACTCCACGCCCAGCGCCTTCAGTCTTGCGTAGCTGGCCCGGCAATCCGCCACCGCCAACACCAGCGGCGGCATGGCCCCTTTGGCGACCATGGCACGCAGGGTTTTCGCGGTGGCTTCGTCATGGACGGGTGGGCCCGGCGTGAATAAGCCAAGCTGGAATGCAGGCTGCTCCGGATGCTGGACCGTCAGCCAGCGGTACGGGCCATTGCGCACATCCGTATGGACGCGGAATCCCAGTTTGTCTACGTAGAACGCCAGCGCCTCATCCTGGTCGTCGACGTAGACGCCCACCACATTGATACCTTCGTTCATGGCTTCTCCTTCGTTGAGGACCCCACTGTATTGCCGGCCAAGCGGCGGCGCTTCTCCAAAACTGCGGTGTCCAGATCAGGACGCTGCGACGCTTTCACGACACATGCCGGAACCCGGCCGATGTCAGGCATCGTCGCCCGAGCCTGGCTGCGCATGGCGCTGGGCGACAAGCCCGTGACGTCATGGAAAATTCGGCCGAACGTGCCCAGGCTTTGCCAGCCGGTCGAAAAGGCGATGTCCGTGATGCTGAGCTCGGTGTCGCGCAACAACGAGACCGCCTGCTCGATCCGGCGCGTCAGCAGATAGCGGTGCGGCGGAAGGCCAAAAGCCCGCTTGAAGGAACGCGCGAAATAGGCCTCGGATACCCCGCTGACCTCGGCCAGCCGGCTGACCGGCCAGGCCTCGTGCGAGGCAGCATCCATGCGGTCTTTGGCCCGCAGCAAACGACGCAGCAGGGCGGCATCCTGCAATGGTTCCGTCGCGGCCGGATCCGAAGGGGAATCAGGTGGCGGGGCATGAGGGACGGCGCGGGATCTCATGATGTCCGGTGCTGGAGAAGGGCGGAGTGTTCGAGTGTAGAGGACGGGCCCGCGCACAATCTCATCCGGAGTATGCACACGGGCATATTGGCCCTCGGCATCGGCTTTTTCAGACATCAAGCGTCTCCTTGAGTTTGGCGAAAAATGAGGCAGGGAGGTCATCGAATCAGAACTTTCACCATCCATAGCGAGGCCTCCGTCACCATAACTCGCACGGAAGTTGAAATCCGACGAAGAGAAAGACAGAGAACGTAATGTCTCGCGCCCTGCAACGGGTTCAAGAATGCGGGCAGCGCCCACGTCCGGCAGGGAGTAGACTGACCGCCTTCCTTTGCCTTTTCGAGTCCATATCCATGATTGTGAAAGCCTTGCGTGTCGGCCTGGGTCAATTGATCGTCGCGGGCGACGCCCTGACGCGGCCGCGCCCGCAGAAGCGTTCGCCGCAAGGCCAGGCCGCCGTGAACCAGGAAGCGGCCGCGCTTGCGCTGTACCAATTCCACGCCTGCCCGTTTTGCGTGAAGACGCGACGCGCCATGCATCGCCTGAACGTGCCGGTGGCCCTGCACGACGCCAAGCGCGATCCGCAGGCGCGCGAACAATTGCTGGCCGGCGGCGGCAAGGTCAAGGTGCCCTGCCTGCGTATCGAAGAAGCGGGCGACACGCGCTGGATGTACGAGTCCAGCGACATCATCGCCTACCTTGAACAACGCTTCGCCAACGTCGCCTGAGCGGAGTTTTCCAAGATGACGCGCCTTGTCCGCCGATCGGCCCTGACGCTGTGCGCGGCAAGCGCGCTGGCGGGTTGCGAACCTTCGCTTCCGCCGCCACCGCCAGGGTCGGCGCTTACCGCCGAAACCATCGCCACGCGTGAAACGCCGCCGCAACACCAGTTCAAAGGCGTGCTGGCCGGCAAGCCCATTCACCTGATCGTCAACAACTGCAAGGTCTACAAAGTGGACCCGGCTGAAGGCGAGAACGTGAGCTGGACCCTGGTGCTGGAAGGTGAGTTCTATCCGCTACCCACGACATGCATCCGCCAATCGCTCACCGAAGGCAAGGGCTTTATCACGGCCTTCATCGGGCGGCAGGCGTTCGGCGCGGGCGGGTGTTGCACGGGGACTCCCGAGTACCGTTCAAAAGACGGGCTGACCTGGAAGCCGCATTGACGGGCGTCAGGCCTGCCGCCAGCGGTGGGCTGGGGCAGCGCTCAGTCAGCGCAGATCGGCCACATTGACCGTCCTCGCCTCACACGCCTGCACCAGCTCGGGATCATGGCTGGCGAACAGTACGACGCGATCTTTCGCCCAGGCCTTGAACACCTCGGCCAGCACGGCGCGGCCCTGTGCATCGAACCCGTTGCTGGGCCCGTCCGCGATCACCACCGCCGGATCCCCCAAGGCGGCCGCCGTCACGAAGACCTTGCGGCGCGTACCCGTCGACATCTGTTCAAAGCGCTTGTCCAGATGCGGCTCCAACCCCAGCCGGTAAGCCAGATCAATCACCGCGTCATCCACGGCAACCTGCTTGTCCGCGGCGACTTGTTCCAGCAACGCACGCCCCGTCATTGTCGGAAAGGCCATGCAGTTGTCCGGCACATAAGCCAGTCGGGCACGAGCCTCTTGCGGCGCAAGGGTCAGCGAATGCCCGTTGATCCAGACGTCTCCGGCATCCGGCGCAACCGCGCCCGCGATGATGCCCAGCAAGCTGGACTTGCCGGTGCTGTCTTCTTCGCATAGCGCCACGCATCCCGGGCCGAACGTGTGAGTCAGCCCTTGGAATACAAGATAGTCGCCGTAGCGCTTGGTGAGATTGTCGATGCGTAGCATGCCGGAAGTGTACGCACGAACGCGGTCTGCGGCCAGATCCTGCATCCGGATTTTGGCCGTGTCCGATCAGGTATATTCGTCGCACCCATGACCCGAAAAATCAATCTGACTCCGATTCCCTGGCCCGTCGGCGCGGCCAGTGCGATAGCGATATTCGCCCTGATCTGGCTGCTTTCCAAGCCTGGCATGCCACTCTTCGACGCCAGCCGGCTATCGGTGATCAGCGTCTGGACGGGCGCGCTCGCCATACTTTGCCTGGTCTACATCAAGCGCTACGCGCTGGCCTTGTGGCTGCACGGCGCACTGGCCGCGTGCTTCTGGACCCGCCTCTTCGCCGGCGCAGATCGCGAACGAGCGCGGGCGTTCGGGCCGTATGGCCTGGGCGAGCAACTGAACGGGATCATCACCGGCGACCTCTTCCCGCTTTTCTGCATCGCGACGCTGACGAGCCTGATGCTGATCGCAGCCAGCATCGGCAGCGTAAAGCTGTCCTACCGGGCAAGCCGGGGGACGCCGTGATGCTGACGGGATTCACGTTCTATCACTACGGGATGGTGGCCGGTTACGCGCTGCTGTTCGCCGCGGTGCATTGGCTGCTGGTCTTGGCGGCGTTGCGCTTTGCCGGCCGACGCATGCCCGGCTGGCCGTTTGGCGCGGGCGCCGCGATGCTGGCAGTGGCCGTCGCCGGCCTGTCCTTCGGCAACATGCAGCGCGACGGCTTGGCGGCTGGACTGGAACAACGCGTCGGCCCGGAGTTGGGAGGCGTTTGCCGGCAAGCCGAACAACTGATCGCGGACATGGGCGGCAACGCCTCGCCCGAGGACGAACCGCTGCGCGAGAAAATCCAGCAGGCCCTGCGGGCCCATTTTTCACAATCGGCCCGGAGCCGCTTTGAAGACGACCGGTTTGCCCCCGTGTCGGTGGTGGAGTCCGGACAGGATCCGAAATGGGGCGATCTGGTCATTGCACTGCGGACGCATGGCGCGGGCCGCGACCCCGTGCATGTCGGTTGCTACAACCAATACGAGCATCGCTACAGCGGCTTCTCCGGCGGCACCAAGCCGTATTGGCGCTGGGATGCCGATCCGATCCCGTTCGAGAACATCGTGTTTTTCCGTCAGGACCCGCGTCGCCAGCCTGTGGTGAGCGATGACGCGGCGGGGCAATAAGGAACATGCAGATGAATCGGCAAGACTATCAAGCCGCGCTGCGGCGCGTGCTGGACCAGCACTCCGACAAGGCACAAGCGCGCTTGACCGCGCTGATCGCAGCTCTGCCTGAAAAAGCCCGCGAAATCCACGTCGGCATTTTCCCGGACCAGGACGGCGAGGGCACGTTCTCCGTCGTCGTCAGCCTCGAAGGCCCCGACCTGTATGTGCTGAACAAGGCAGTGGATGCGCATCGCACCTTGTTCGACGTCCGCCATACTGCCAGCGGGGTAACCCCGGCCGTGCCGATGTTCGGCTTGGACGAGCCCGCCTTTGTCGTGCAGGACGCCATCGTCGATACGACTGCGGACTGGATCGAAGCGCTGTGGGCAAACGTCGGGCGGGGCAAGTCGCCGTTGCCCGGGCTGATCTATGGCGACGAGGACGCCGGCACGTCGATGCCGCGCGAACTGCCTGTTTGACTCAACCTCCAGCACGCCGGAACGCCGGAACGCCGGAACGCCAAGCAAGCGTGATGCGGCGGCTGGGGTATAAACGAAACCCATCGTTCAGAGCAAAGGAATCTCGTGTCGAACAAACTCGGGGCAGGTCGTTTTTTTGCCGCGACAACAGGGGTCATCCGGCAGCAGGGCCGCGCCATGCTGGCCGCCGCGCCGTGGTCGCTTGCGGTGTTCACGCTGTCACTGCCGTTCGCCTTGGCGGACACCCCGCTGTACCGGCTGACGGATCTGGTGTTTGTCGCGCTGACGCTGATCAACCTGATCGCGTTCGCGCGCATGACGTTCGCCTGGCATCGGGTCGTCGTCCTGGGGACCGCCCCGCGCGACACCACCGCGCGCGGCGGCACGGCCGAGGCCAAGCACCTCGTCCTGCTAGGCGCGATCGCCATCGCCGTCGCTGCCTTGGGTCGTGCGACCGGCAATTTGCCGTTTGTGGTCTATGTGCTGCTGAACGGCGCGGAAGACTTCCGGTTCTGGGGCGCGTTGATCGCGTCGGCGACGGTCATCTGGCTGCCTGTCCTGTACGCGCTTGCGACGTATGGGCTGAGCCTGCCGCGCGTCGCGGCGACCGGTGAATACGGCTTTGGCAACATCCGCGCGGCAATGCCCTACCCGCGTTGGCCGCTGATGCTCGTGCTGCTGGCGCTGGTCGTCGTGGCCGGCTTCACCGCAAGTGTGCTGTCTCCACTGACGTACACGTTCGTGACGGGTGCTGATGTGGCCTATGCCGCGTTAGGCGTCGTACTTAGTGTCCTGGCTACGTTCGTCGTGACGGCGATGTATGCGGTCGCGTATCGCGACGCGACGGGCGGGGCAGACGAAAACGCGTGACGGCTTCGAGCCCGCTGCGGCCCGATCAGGCTTCCTGAGTTCTGCTACGCAGTGTGCAAGGTCCGCAACAGGCGCCTTGCATCATTGCCCGGCAGCGCCATGAAAGCGCTCCCACGCAGCCTCCTCGATGCCCTGAATCACGGTGCCGTCTTCATCCGTGATCGTGAACGCCTGCTGGCTGTCCCCGATGCTGGCCTCCCCGTCCAGACCCAGCAGCAGCGCAACCATCGTGTCTTTGACCACCGTGTCGAGCACGCCCTGCATCTGAACGGATTGCTCGGCTGACAACCCCATTGCCCGGACCTTGGCGGCGACCTCACTGGCCGCGTCCGGCGCCATGAAGGCGGCCAGCAATTCGGCCCTTAGCGCATCCCAGTTGGCGACAAATTCCTTGGCGTCCATTTCGCTTCCTATTCGAATCCTAGTCAGTCCCCCACCGCCCGGATCTGGTTCGGCTCGGCCGCCGACACCGGCTTGTAGTACAGGGTGGGCGCCCGATACGTGAGATCGCGCAGCGCGGCATCCAGCGTGGGCAAATTGAAACTGGCCGCGCTCGGCGCCTGCCGGAAATCATCCAGGCTGGCGGGCAGGCGCGTCAGGGTCAGCGAGTCCATCGTGCAGGTGGGGCCAAGGGAAGTGTCTTCGCACGAATCAGGCGTCATGACCGGCTGGTCGACGGGCAACACAAAGCCGTCCGTCAGCACCACCTCGCCCGCTTCAAGCTTGATCGCCGCGATCGGCGAGAACGTCAGTTCGGCTTCGATGCCAGGCGCCGGCACGGCATCGGCCTGTCCCGCATTGAACGCGATTTCGCCGTTGATCCGCCAGCGCACCTCGCGCGCTGCCTCGTCGCAGCCGCCGCCCGCCCGCAACATCACCTCGCAGCCCTTGCCCAAGCCGTCGTCATCCTCCAGCCCGGTTTTCGTTCCGGGCGTGCTCATCTTGAACTCGCGGTCCACGGCGTAATCCAGCGTCGCGATGCCGATCTTCTTCAGCCGCTCCATGGCGCTTTGCGGCGGCACGGTTTCGGGCAATTCGGTACGAGGCTGATGATACGTAATGCGGTTGAGCCGGTATTCACCCGGCCACACGGGAATCACCTGATACAGCAGCTTGCCGCGCACCGTCTGGAACTGCGGCCCGGGGTCCGTGGGGGCCAGCTTGTGGTCCCCCGCGCCGGCGCTGATTACGTAACCCTCTTTCGACTTGTGGTTCCAACGCATGAACGTGCTGCGCTGGCGCACGAAACGGTCGCGCGTCGCGTCGTCATTGAAATCGCGCGGGGGCTCCGCGTCCAGGTTCAGGGTCGGAATCACCAGCAACGCCATGCCGTCCTGCCGCGCGTTGCCCAACAATGCGTCCACATTCGCACGATGGCGCTCCACCAGCGCGGCCGTGCGCGCAGCGAAATCCGGCTCGGCGGGCTGGGCAAACGCCAGCACCGGGGCGAAAAGGGCGATCAGGCAAACGCGGGCACGCGTGAGGGAAAACGGCATCGTTCTGGGGTCCTGTTTCCGAAGCGGGAAGGAACGGGGCATTGCGAACGGTAGGGTGAGGCAATACCCCGGCGGGGAAAGGCGGGGTCATGATATCGCGTTGGCGCGGCGCCCTGCCTAACAGCCAGTCTGTGTGGCCAGCCACACCGTCGCGCCGCCACACGCCGGGTCCTCCTGCTGATGCCGAACTACTGAGAATCCGTTTTCCGCCAGCAGTTGACGATATTCGCTGGCATCCAGACTGCCGTGATAAAGCGGCTTGCCTTCAAACGTCCCAATGGCTTCGCCCAACGCCGTGCCGCTGGTGAACATCAACACCGCGCCCGGCGCGGCCAGGCGCCGAAAGAGGGGAAACATCAGCCGCTGATCGTCGGGCCGAAGGTGGAAAAAGCTGTGCCAGGCAATCAATCCATGAAACGGTCCGATGCCGGTCAACTGCCGCATGTCGGCGGCGATCCAATGATGGTCAGGAAACGACGCCTTGGCCCGGGACAGCAGCGGCAACGAGGTATCGATGCCGGTGACGCGGCAGCCGTTTTCGATCAGATGGCGGGCGATGGGAACGCCGGTGCCGCAGCCGATATCCAGCACCTGCGGATGCGGGACGGCAAGGCGTTCCAGGAAGGCGGTCAGCCAGGCGCGCTCAATCAATTCAGTACTCCGCTGCGCCGCAAACGCCGCGGCGTGTGTTTGGTACAGGGCGATCACGTCGTCAGCGGGAGAGGAGGGCATGTCAGGACTTTGGCAATGTGGATGGAGGCATCTTAAAAGATGCGCATTACACCCGTCCTCTGGGCAACGTTAGAAAAATAGGTGCCTGACTAACAAGTCATCTGCTAATTCGTAGTCTGACACCTTTTATTCCAAGCCCGCGCCTGCTCCAGCATGGCGTCCACCAAGGTCCCCAAGTGATCGCACAAGCCTTCCACGCCGCCCATCAACGCCGCCACTGTCCACGCGTCTAGCGGCTGCCCGCCGGTCGCGTCCGGCTCGGACGCGCTATTGCCCACCATGCGGGTCATGACCGCGATGGCGTAGCGGGCTCGGTCGATTTGGTGGAGAGGGGAAATGGGAACCAGGCCGTGCTCGGCGTCGGCGTCGACGGACCAGGGGCTTTGGGTAAGGGGGTGGGATTGCATGGACTTCCTCCGACGATGTGGGAAATCCCGCTACCCCACTTCCAAATGGGGTGGGCGGGCGCAGGACAAGGTTGGAAGACCGGAATCGTCGGAAACCGGCGTGCGACTAGCGCACCCCTGCCAAGGCCCGCCCATTGGGCGTGCGAAGGCATGCGGACACGAGGTCCGCACCGACGAATTTACCGGCTTCCAAACCGAGCTACCGTTGTGGCGGTAGTGGGGCGAGTATACGGGAGGAGGTCTGGGGCTATCCGTGGGATGAATGACAAGTTTGCCATCGGGTAATGCTACTCATACCCTGACTAGATGTCGGCTTCCGGCCAGAAACGGTCAGCCATGGCAGACTTCCGGGTGACGGCTTCAGGCTGATTCCAGCCAATCTCCGTGATCGAACCGAGCGACGGCTCACATTAATACCCGACCTCCGACCACAGCTGACGCGACTCCCTGCTTTACTGCGGGCTGTCGTCGAGCCGCCTTAGGAACTCCGAATTCCAAGCACATCCTGGAGCGCAGAAACAAGCCTCCTTGCAGGGGAGTTGCTATGATCTTTTGACGTGCCCTGTTCCTTGAGCAGTTTCTGCCACTACTGCGAGGCTCCGGCGCGGCAATGTGAGCTGATAGGTGCGTGTGCAGGAACTAGTGTTCCGCAAGCGGCGTCACAAGGCCGTTTGCTCGGTCAATACCTTTGCCGGCCATCCCATTCCATGTCTGAAGAGATTAAGAACACTGCGATAACCGCCGCCGGCTACATCTATCAGAATCGGCAGGGACTGAGGCTTCTTTGCGATTGGCTAGATGCGCCGGCACGCCTCACCCGTGTGAAGTTTGAGTGTGACGACGAGGCCGTTGCGCCGAAGGGACTGGACGACATCGTTGCTGAGCGCGCAGATGACCTCATCGATCTGGAGCAGGTCAAGTACACACCGAACCCGGGTGCGCACGCGCTGAGCTGGGAGTGGATGCTTGAGAAGGCAGGCACGACTGCGCGGTCGAGGTCCATGCTTCGGAAGTGGTTTGACGCGTTCGCCGCTTTGGACCCCGCTCGGGTTGGCGTCTTATCGCTGAGGACGAATCGCCGGCCAGATGCAGAAGTTGAGGCATGCTTGTCCGGGGGGAAGATCGACCTCGCCAAAGTTCCTGAGCCGCGGCGCTCAGCGTTAATCGCCGAGCTGGGCGACCAGGAGAAGTGCGAAGCCTTCTTCAGTCAGCTGCAGGTTCTTCACAGCGACAAGGGGTTCGAATCGCTCGAGCACGAGGTCGATGCTCGACTGCACCGGCACGGCACGCCTGAGGGCATTGCGAACCTCAAGAATGTCGCTTTGAACTGGGCGATTCGGAAGAATTCCCCGCCGCCTGACGGGTGGATCTCCTTGAACCAGGTGCACACAATCCTGCGAGCTACGCCGGCAGCACCCTTGCCTGAAGACTTTTTCGTGCCGCTCGGATATGAAGTGCCAGACGAAACGTTCCACCGGGACTTCGTGCGCGATACCGCCGCGGGTGCTGGACAGGCATTCGTGCTCACGGGGCCGCCTGGCCGCGGGAAGAGCACGTACTTGAGCGCGCTCTGCGACAAGCTTGCTAGCTTGGACATTCCCGCGGTCCGTCACCACTACTTCCTGTCGACGACCGAGCGGGGGCGAGACCGCGTGCACAGCTATGTGGTTGAGCAGTCCATCACGGCTCAGGTCAAGCAGTTTCATCCAGGGGTTCAGGAACTCGGTGACTTGCGAGGGCTCCTCGAAGCTTGCGCGGCCTACTACGAGGGTAAGGGCAAGCCGTTCGTGCTGGTTCTGGACGGCTTGGACCATGTCTGGCGCATCAATGCTGCCGACAAGCGTCCGCTGGACGACTTGTTCTCGCAGGTCTTGCCGTGTCCGGACAACATGGTTCTGTTGGTGGGCACGCAGCCGGTTGACGACGCCCAGCTTCCTAGGGACCTCTTGGCGGTAGCCCCGAAGGCCAGTTGGCGTGAGTTGCCAGCGATGTCCGAGAACGCAGTGTTGTCGTACCTGCGTAAGGCTGTTGACGAGGGCAGACTGTCAACCCGATTCGACGATGAGGGGCAGTCGGAGCGCCAACTGCAGGAGGCGGCGACCGCGCTTCGCAAGAAGACCAACGGTCACCCACTGCACGTCATCTACGCCACCGCGGAGGTTGAGCATGCCGGGGGCGACCTGGACAGCTGGGATATTGAGCGGCTGCAAGGAGACATGACCAAGGAGGTTAAGTTCTACTACGCGTCCCTGTGGGAAGAACTGCCACCCAGTCTGAAGGACACGCTGCGCTTGGTGTGCGCATTCCCCTTCTTCTGGCCGAAGGCTGGGTTCTTGGAGATTGCGGCGAAGCTTGGCACTGCTCAGCCCGATGTCGCGAAGGTGGAGCACCTGCTGCATTCTTCGGCGGCTGGCCTGAAGGTCTTCCACGAGAGCCTGGCCGTCTTTGTGCGCTCAACACCGGACTACGACGAGCGCATCAAGGAACTGTTGCCGGCGGTGGCGGGATGGCTTGAAACATCGGCACCGCCTTCTTTGCGCGTCAACTGGCTCTGGTCGGTTCAGGCCAGGCTCGGTGACCCCAAGAACCTCATTGCCGGGTTGACCCGCGACTGGATCATGCTCCGCCTGGAAGAAGGCTATCCAGAGTCGCTGTTCGACACCTTGTTGTCGGAGGCCATGGTCGCGGCGCTGGATACCAATGCGTTTGCCGACGCCTACCGCCTTGACCATCTCAGGGCGCGGATGGTCCGTGGCAGCGAGTTTCAGATGCAGGACGACGACATGGCTCGGCTTGTGTCGTTTACGCTGAGGCTGACAGCCGACGACGGCGTTGTCCGAGAGGCTGTGGCGTCGCGGCACGAGACGGACATTCTGCGTGTGGCAGCCCTTGGATTGGCCTTGCAGGCGCGAGGACATGCGGTACTGGCCAAAACCTGTGGTTCTGAGGCACTGCGGCGTTTCAGAGGTCTCAGCCGCTTCTCTACGCGGTACTCGTCAAACGAAGGAACTGCTGATTTCAAGTTCTTGGTCGAGGCGTTCGCGCGCTTGGGTGTCATCGGTGCGACGTCTGAGGCGTTTGCCGAGCTGGTTCGCGAGAACGCCCCTGTCGTGTGGATGCCGAGAGCCCGGATGCTGGTTGATGAGGGCGTGCTGGACGACCTGATGGACGCGGCCACCCCGCTGCCGCCCGACGATCCGGATAAGAGTATTCTCAGCGACGTATGCGTCCGGGCGGCTGCAACGGCCGGGGTGAGCATCTTTGACCGCGACGACTTCAACAAACTGGCGCGAACCCCATTCGTTGCCGCATTGGAGGCCGCCCACACACGGAACTCCAAACCGCTGAACGAGCCCATCCCCATTGAGTGGCTCAAGGGTGACTACTACGAGCGCAAGGACGACCTGAGTGCGCTCGTTCATCATTGGTTCTTCAGCGGCGTTCACTTGAGCCTTTGCATGAAGGCAGAAGGACAAACCGGCTTCGAGTTCGTGCGGGCGCCCACCTACGAGGACAGGAGGAACATCAGCTACTTCTTGAATTCCCTCTCAGCGATTGCAGCTCAGGTTGCTGAGCGCTGGTGGCGCGGGGAGTTCGTGGACTTTCATGAGCTGTTCGAACTGCTCAAGCCTATCCAGTTCAGGCGCTTCAGGCAGGGTCACGATGCCAGCTCAGCAGCGGAGGATTTCCGGGCTGGACTGCATCGCATTGCCTGCGACATCCGGCTGGGGAGCTGCCTACTTGCCGGTCGCGACGATGTTGACCTCACTGAGGCCACCATGGTCGCCTCAGCTACTGGCGAGTGGTTCGACCCTGCGTCCTTCCGCACCCAGTACGCGGCAGGATTGCTGACTAGGATGAGCGATGAAGCTGCAGCGGCCTTCATCCAATCCCAACGCGTCCTGCTCAATGGTGAGATCCGCCAGGAGACCAGCGTTCATCTTCAGACGCCTCTGCAACTCTGCGGCATCACCCTTAGCCACGGCTTAAACGCCAGCGCCCGGGAACTCTGCGCGCAGACTTGGGAGCTGGTGACCGGCTACGGGCATCGCAAGGACCCCACGTTGAACAACACCGTCGACGCCATTGACTACCTGGTGGAGGTCGTGCCAGACGATGCTCGACGGCTGCTCAGCTTGATTTCGCCCCAGATCCACCGCGTGCTGGACTTCACGGACGGAAAGGGCACGAGGCACGTGCTCTCAGCCGCTGACCGCCTGTTGGCGAAGCTCTGCCCACCAGCTCTGGTGGTGAAGTATGAGGAGCACACGGACGCCGGCGATTGGTCGCATGCGGAGGACAGCCTGCGGGCGTACGTAGAGCAGGGCGTGCGGGACGGTTGGCCCCTGGATGCGCTTATGCGCACGGGTGTTCACCCAGAGGTCCGAGACGCGTTGATGCAGCTTGAACGCAATGGTCAGGATGGCGCTGCCGAGCGGCTGCGTGTGCTCAGGGAGCATGCCGGCTGGGACGTCGGCGTGCTTCAGCGTGCAGACTCGTCTAACGGCGACATTGACAGCAAGCCGTATACGGGCGATGTCACCACGTTTGCACCGGAGCAGGTCGACGAGATGCTGGCAAGCCTGTCGACCAGCTACAACGAGAAGAAGAGGCTCTTTCGGACATGGTACGAGCACTGGGATAAGGCCGGACATGGCAAGCGCCTTCTCGCGGCGTTGGACGGCTTTCTTCGGTCAGACGAGGGGCGCATGAATGGCATCCTCGAACTGTCTGACCTCGCCTTTGAGACGAGGCGCAGGCTGAGCGGCTCGAAGGCTGCGTGGAATTACCTCGTTCAGGCACAGGTCCGGAAGGGTGCATGGCTGGGCTTCGCGGAGAGCGAAAAAAAGACGCGTGAGAGGCTGGATATGGTCCTTCAGCACTACCCGAGTCGTTGCGACGAGTTCGTCGCTGATACGACGTATGGCATGTTCGGAGAGCCCGAGCCGCCGCGTGTAGCGCCGACGAATCTGATGGTCTATTTCTATGCACGGCAGAAGCGCGTTGCCGACGCCGTGAAGTTCGCCGAGATGATGGTGAATTGCGTTCTTGAAGACACCCGAACCCTTCCGCTGGAACGGCCACGCTGGGCGGAAGAGCTCGACGCGGCGAGGGCGAAGGGCACATGATGGATGACCTTCGCATCCTCGTCGCTAGGCTGGGCTGGCCGTCGACGGCTGCACGGTGGTGGACCATGCAGGAGCTCGCCGCTCGGCTGGGCGCGCCGGCGTCCAAAGCGGCGACGGAGGCCGCACTTCTTGAATTCCTCGGCACAAGGAAGCTCGAGGCCGAGGTGGTGGAGGCGCTCTTCGTCTTTTGGATGGCCGCGCAGGCGCACGGGTACGAGGCCAGCCAGAAACTGGCCGAGAGCATTCCTAAGACGTCCGTCCTCTCGGAGCTATTGCTAGAGAGCCTCGGTCTGTGGGCGGACATCCCGGACGAAGGCCTAGAAGAAGTGCCTGAGGACTTCGAGATTCCACAGGATTTCAACGGAGTGCAAGGTGCGGACCTTCCGCGGATGTTCCGTACCTCCATGACGGAACTTGAAGCCGCTACGCGGCTGCCGTTCGTCCGCCAGATGGCTTTCGAGTGGTCGATGAACAAGGAGGCCTATCCGGATGCTCCTTTTCAGGGTGACCCTTGGCATTTCTCGCGCCTCTTGGGTGACGGGTTCAGCTGTCAAATCTCATCTCGGACTGCCTTGCGGATGATCTCCGCCTACCACCGCACGTTGGCGGTTGCTGAGGAGTTCTGGAGCATGCCTCCCGATACAGCGGAAGACCGGGCTCTATTGGCTTTGCCTGTTCACCCGACACTTGCACTGCTTAGGCCTAGGCGGCCAGCTTGGTTTCCAGGGCGAACGGAGTTCGACGGCGATGACGAGGCTATTGGTGGGGCTGTCCGCAGTCTCGTTGAACGGGTTCAGCTAGAGCGTCCCGGCGACGAACTGATGGCCTTCGTGTCTCCCGTTGTGATGTCAATGGACCGCTGTGTGGAGGTCTCGGTCGTCCGGTGGGCGCAGGCGGCAGGTAGCAGCGTCGCTGATGAAGGCTTGGCTGAACACTTGAAGGATCTGTGGAGAACCGGAGAGCCACTCGCTAGCGACTTCCACGAGCCCCTAGGAACGACGACGGTCCTGGAGTCACCGGCACATCAAGCGATAGCCGATCGGGAGAGCAGAGCTTGGCCGCTGGCAAAGCTGCTCGACTTTGAGCGTCTCGGTTACCTGCAGCACGATCTTTATCCTGGCCGCCTCTACTTGCCTGCAATTCCAGGGCGCGGCCAGTTGGAGGTCACGCCTCGTGATGGGGGGCTGGAGGTTAAGTCGGGTAGCGACGTCTTCGCCGATCTCAGCTATTGGAATGCAGGCTGGGGGCCGGTTCGCCCCATGCAGTTCGACGGAAACTGCGGCATGGCCCTTGTCTCCAGAGGTACGGCGTATCGCATATCACCGGATGATGCAGTTCAGGAGGTGCGATCGTTCTACTTCTGGCGTGTGAGAACGCTCCATAGGAAGGGCGGATTCAACGGCTTTGAAGAAAAGCTGTCTTTTGGTGCCACGTTCGTGTGACGCAGCCTCCATTCAACTAACTTTCACAGGAGCGCAGCCAGAGCTAGTGGCCGCTTAGTGGCCGACAGCGTGAGTTCACCCGTTCAAACCGACCGACAGCAATCGCTGCAACGCAGACGCTTGGGTCGGATCTCTGAGTGACCGAAACGGGTCGAAAACAGACGTTCGCGAATGGAGGCTCTCGACCAATAAAAAATGTCGGCCATAATATCGCTGGAAAAATAGGTGTCAAACTACAATTCAACCTCCGCCTGACACCGCGATATGAAGAAGACTATCTGGAATCTGTTACGCGCTCGGATCTCTGCTCCGCCGGTTCACACATTCGCCGTCAAACCACGCGCGCAGCTCGATCCCATTGATGGGCGTCTGGAACTCGCGAGCCTGCCGCCAGGTCGTGAAGCGCCCCTACCCAAGAAGGTCTACGTAGATCCATTCTGGGCGATCTGGGAGCTTCAATGTGCCAACGCATCGCGACGGTACATGTGTGTCAGTCGAGGCGCGGTAGATGATCATTTCGTCGTGCACGTGAGCACTGACGCGTTTTACCGCCTATGGCTAGAAACAACATTGCGCGGCAATGGGCGCAACGCACCATGTCCCCTGCGAGACCATATGCCCCGGGATTACAAGTTCTCGCGAGCTGAATTGGGGTTTTCTCACGGTATCGACAACCCCGTCCCCCTAGCAGAGGTGTCGGGGTACCACGATGCGTCAGGGGTCAATGTCGCGTTTATCAATGGAGTAACGCGAAGCCTTTGGCTCATCGCAAACGAGGTCGCGTCCTTCCCGGTTAAGTGCTACTCGCAGGAAGAGGCAAACCTCATCCACGTTGCTGCGGGGTGCGCTGAAGCTCCCGTCATGTTGAAAGAGATTTTTGCAGGGGTTGATATCCCGCAGCCAGAGCGGCAACGAATCCCTAAGCCCGTATATAAATGGAGCGAGTAGTCGTCTCTGACGCCTTCGAACCCGGGCACAGGCAACAGGCCGGGCGCTTCCCACGAATCCATCAATTCGGCTTCAACTCAATATCCCGAGCCACCTTCCCCAGCAGTTCATAGTCCGTGCGAGCCCGTTCAGTGGCCTGCTGCGACGTATTGCCCACGATCACCCAGCCCAACTCCTTCAGCTTGCGCTGCATCTCGGCATCCTTAAGGCTCGCAACCACCGCGCCCTGGATTTTTTCCACAACCGCAGGCGGCGTGTCCTTGGGCGCCGCAAGACCAAACCACCCGGTCGGAACCAACCCCGTGATGCCCAGCTCCTTCGCGGTAGGCACTTGGGGATACCCGTCAAACCGATAATCGCTGGTGACGAACAACGCAGTCGTCTTGCCCGACGTAACGTACGGGATTTGCGAGGCGGCGTTGTCCATCATTGAATCCACGTGCCCGCCCAAAATATCGTTGACGGCGGGCGCGGCCCCCTTGTAGCCCAGGATGCTCAGGTTCACCCCCGCCAACTTGGCGAAGGCCGCCTGCGTCAGGTGGGCCTGGGTGCCAAGCCCGGCGTTCGCCGACGAGAGGCCGCCGGGCTTCGTGCTGCTTAACGCCTTGAACGCCGCGTAATCCTGCGCCGGAAAACTCTTGCCCACGACGAAAACAAACGGGACTTCCACGGCGATGGAGATCTGCGCCAGGTCTTCGACGGGGTTGTAGCGCAGCTTGTAGATGTGCGGATTAACGGCGATGGTGCCGCTTGCGCTGAGCAGCAACGTATAACCGTCGGGGGCCGCGCGCACGACGTGCTCGGTGGCAATCGAGCCGCCGGCGCCGGGTTTGCCGTCGACGATCACCGGCTGCCCCAGGCGCTTGGACATGGCTTCTGCCAGCAGGCGGGTCATCGTGTCGGACGCCGATCCCGGCGCGTAGGGGTAGATGATCGTGATCGGTTTAGCGGGGTAGGCGTCCGCCGCGTAAGCCGGCGTCAATCCCACCGACAGCAACAATGCGGTGATAGCGGTGCTAAGGCGTGTCATGGTTGTCTCTCCCTACGGGCGGGTGGTTTGAATGATCTTCTGAATGACGGGAACGGCCATCGCGGCGTACCAGCTCAGTTCAGGCAGCATGTCCTGGCGATACCAGCCGGCCTCGTGCAGCAGGTTCAGCGATGCGATGGTCTGGCCGTCCCAGCGGACCGGCATGTTCACGGCGCTTTCGCAGCCAAGTGAATGGATGAGCTCATGGTCTGGAAACGCGCGCGCGCACTCCGCGCGGTCGACGCAGATCCGCGCCTTTCCCTCAAGCACGACACTGGCGTAGAACTCGCTGTTTTCGCGGATGGGCTTGGCGCCGCCTGGTGGGTAGGCCTCGGGCTGGCTTGAGAAATACCGCAGGCTCTGCTCCGCCTCTCGATCCAGCACCAGTACCGTGAACAGCCGATAACCGATCCGCGCGCCCAGCGCTCGGGCCAGCCCCTGAAGCCCGCATTCGGGTTGGGGTGCGGCGGCAAGAGCCTGCGCCATGTCGCTTAAAGGCTGTGCCTGGACCATGTTTTCTGTTGAATGCTTCACCGCTTGCCCTCGTCGATCGGGAAAGGCATTTTGGCGGCCAACCGCCATAAGGCGCTAATGAATAAAGCTGAGAGATCCATTACCATTTCCGCATGGATGCCACCTCGATCGACCCGCCCTGGACTCGCCGGCTCAAGCTGCGCCACCTGCAAGTGCTGGCCGCGCTGGAAAGCGCGCGCAGCGTCACGGGTGCGGCCAAAGCCATGCACATGACGCAGCCAGCGCTCTCGCACTGGCTCGGCGACATGGAAGACCTGGTGGGCACGCCGCTGTTCCTGCGTGGTCGGTCGCTTGAACTGACGGAGGCGGGGGGTGCGCTCTGGCGCTATGCGTGCCGCGTCCTGGGCGACACCGCGCGCACCGGCGAGGAGATCGAAGCGGTCAAGGGTGGCGTGGCCGGCCATCTGCATATCGGCACCATTCTTTCCGCCGCGCCGGTGTTGCTGCCGCGCGCCATCGCCGCGCTGCACCAGCGTTCGCCCAACGTGCAGATCGAACTGGTTGAGGGCTTGCTCGAGCCCTTGATTGAACGCGTGGAACGGCGCGAGATCGACCTCATCATCGGGCCGTTGGACGTGCGCGCCAGCCGCTCCGGCCTGTGCACCGAATGGCTGATGACCGACACCTTCAGCGTGGTGGCCCGGCGCGGGCACCCGCTGGCGGAACTGGATGCGCCCTGCTGGGAGGACACCCAGCGTTATCCATGGATTCTGCCGCCGCTGGGCACGCTGTCGCGCGCACGGCTGGATCAGGCCGTGGTAGATGCGGGCATGCCGCCCCCGAAGCCGTCCGTCGAGACCAGTTCGCTGGTCGCGCTGTTGTCGATGCTGCAAGACCGCGACTACATTGCCACCTTGGCGAGCTCCGTTGCGCATATGTACGAACGGCTTCAGCTCATCAGCATCGTGCGCGCGCCGTCCCGCCTGGAGTTCGGCCCCATCGGCATGTTATGGGCGGCCGACTCGCCCAGCATCGTGCTGCCGACCTTGCGCGAAACGCTGCGCCAGGAGGCGCAGAGCACCTCCCCCGGCAGCGCCGCGGACGGTGCCGCTACTTGACCGTCGCGTACTCCAGCGTCTTGGGCGTGTGGGTCAGCACGCGCGGCGTGCTCCCCACCACCACCGTATCGTCCAACCGGAAGCCGCCGATGCCATAGGCGTAGATGCCCGGTTCGGCCGAATAGACCTCGTTGTCCAGCAAGGGCCGCTGGTTAAAGGCCATGTCTTCCGGGTACTCGTGGTGGATGATGCCCACGGCATGCCCGGTGCGATGGCGGATGAAGTCCGCGTACCCGGCCTTCTCGATCTCGGCCTGCGCGGCCGCGTCGATCGCGCAGACGGGATTGCCGGTGCGCGCGGCGGCAATGGCCGCCTCGTTCGCCGCCTTGGCCGCGGACCACAGCCGCACCTGCTCGGCCGAAGGCGTGCCGCAGAACCAGGTGCGCTCGTTCTCGATCGTCAGGCCATTCAAGCGGGGAATGACGATGTTCACCAGCACGTCGCCTTCCTGGATCCGCGCGCCGCATGACGCGCCATCGCCATGCGGCGAGGCCGACGCGGGGCCGCTCAGGGTCCAGCAGCGGATCACTTCGAAATGCTCGCCGGGGAAGCGCTCGGCGGCCTCTTGCACGAACAGCGACGCCATGGCGAAGTCCAGTTCCTGCACGAGCCGGCCGGGCCGGATGTTCTCGCGGTAGCGGTCCTGAATCCAATCGGAAATGGACGCGGCGGCCGCCATCACGGCCAGCTCTTCGTCGTGCTTTTGCCAACGGAGCGCGCGGCACTCGGGCGTCGCGTTGCGCAAGACGACCTCGGGCAGGAAGCGCGCGAGCTGCGCCAGCACCGGGCTGCCCCCCTCGACCGCGATGCGCGAGCGCGCAAGGCCTGCTGCCTTCAACCTGGCCGCCAGCACCTCGGGCAGCTGCGTAATCAAAGGCAGCCGGTTCTGCACGCGCGGATGCTCGGCGTAGTAGCTGATATCGGTAATCCAGACCTTGCCCTGTTCCTGCGAAAACTGCATGTGATGCGTGGACAGCTCGTTCATCACCAGGAAGGGCGTACCGTTGCGCGGCACGACGGCAAAGATCGGCCGTTCCCAGGGCAACACGTCGGTGTGGAAATTGGTGGCGAACTGGAAGAAATCCGCCGAGGTGAAGATGACGGCATCGACGGCCAGCTCGTCCATCATGGACGTCATCTTGTCGTATCGGTATTGCCAGACCGCCTGGGTAAGTTTGGGCATGGTGTGTCCTTTATCGTGGTGTTCAGTCGTTGTTCAAGCCCAGCTGGCGAATCAGCGGGCCCCAGGTGGCGCTATCGCGTGCCGTCCATTCGGCCACGGTCTCGGGCGACGAGGGCAGGGGCTCTAGCTGAAGCTCCTGCAGACGTGCCTTGACGGCGGGATCATCGAAGAAGCGCCGGGTCTCGGCGTTGAGGCGCGCGATGGCCTGCGGCGGCGTGCCCTTGGGCGCCACCAGCGCATACCAACCCGGCATTGGAAAATCCTTGAAGCCCAGTTCGGCCAGCGTGGGCACGTCCGGCACGCTGGCCGCACGCTTGTTGCCCACCACGGCCAACGGCACCACCTTGCCCGCATTGGCCTGCACGGCGCCCGTGTTCAGCACGTCGGCCATCACCTGGGTCTGGTTGGCCATCACGCTGGTCAGCCCGGCGGCCGCACCGTTGTACGGAACATGCGTGAGCCGCATGCCCGTCTTCTGCGCCAGCATCTCCACGACCAGATGCGTGGAATTGCCCTTGCCCGCCGACGCGAAATTCAGCGACTCGGGCTCGGCCTTGGCGCGGGCAACCAGTTCGTCCAACGAACGGATCCCCGTCTGCGTACCGGCGACGAGCAGGAAGGGTGTATTTACCAACAGGCTGACGCCGTCGAAATCCCGCGCCGGCTGATACGGCATGTTCTTGTACATATGCGGGTTGAAGGCCAGGTACGACACCCCGCTGACCAGCACCGTATACCCGTCGGCCGGCTGCTTGGCCACGTAGCTGGATGCCAGGATGCCGTTGGCGCCCGGCCGGTTCTCGACCACCACCGGCGTCTTGAGCTGCCGCGCCACGTAGTCCGCCCACAAGCGGCCGATCACATCCGTGCCGCCGCCGGCGGCCTGCGGCACGACAAGCTTGATGGGCTTATCCGGATAGTCGGCGGCAGCGCTTGCACCGCCGCCTGCGAAAAGCAGGAGCGCGACCCCTGCTGCGAGGGAGCGTCTGCGTCCCGGTACTGTCCTCAACATGTCATCCCCATGAATCTTCAGATACGTCGCGAATGGACGGCGGCTTTTGAAGCCTGCGGGAGGATTATGGGGAGATCGGACATGCACGCCCAATGAATAAACCTGAGGTTTCCATAAGCGTTTGTGCATGATGGGGCGCGTATCCGGCACCGCGTCTGCTACCGATGCAGGCTTGAAGGGGACCGATGGGATATCAGGCGACGCGTCCTGCGCGCTACGTCCGGATCAGCTCAGAATCAGACCGTTTCAGCTCATTTGGATCACAAATCAGCTCAATATTGCGCTGATTCCTGATAAATTGAGCTGATTCACCTGCCGACATCGCCCCATGACCACCCGCGATCACATCCTTCAGCTGCTCCGCGCCCAACGTCAGGACAATCTGCCTTGGCTGAGTTCCAGCGAATTGGCTTCCCGAACCCCCGCTAGCTGGTCCACGGTAAAGCGCCAGCTGGACGCGCTGCGCAAAGCCGGCCTGGTGCTGCGCGAAGGGCAAGGCCGGGCAACGCGCTACGGGGTCGCGGACGAGGCACCCGCCTGGACATCCGCCCCGGCCTACGCCGCCACGCGGCTGGCGGAACCGATGCCTGACATTGGCGGAATGATCTGGTCCGAACATGGGGTGGAATTGCTGGCCCATCTTCGGCAACCGCTGGCATCGCGCGCACCGGTGGGCTATCAGCGCAGCTTCGTAGACCACTACGTCCCGAACCAGAGCTCGCTATTGCCTCCTGCTTTGGCCCAGACCTTGGCCGACGAAGGCCGCATGCAGGGCCAGCAGCCTGCCGGCACTTACGCGCGCCGCGTGCTGGAACCGCTGTTGCTGGATCTGTCCTGGTCGTCTTCGCGGTTGGAAGGCAATCGATATTCGCTGCTGGCCACGCAAGAACTCTTCAAGCGCGGCGCGGCGGGAACGGATCTGGACGCGGTCATGCTGCTTAACCACAAGGCCGCCATCGAATTCATGATCGATGCGGTACCCATGCACGGTCTGACGCCCGCCGTCATCGGCAACCTCCACGCGATCCTGATGCAGCACCTGTTGCCCGACACCAAAAGCCTGGGGCATATCCGCCGGACGGTGGTCAACATCAGCGGCACGACCTACCTGCCCATCCAGGCGCCCGCGCTGCTGCAGGAAGTTTTCGATCACATCGTGGAGAAAGCGCGGCTGATCAAGAACGCCGTGGAAGCGGCATTCTTTCTTTGGGTGAACCTTGCCTATCTGCAGCCATTCGAGGACGGCAACAAGCGTACCAGCCGCCTGTCGGCCAACATTCCGTTGATGCTCTACAACTGCGCGCCGCTGTCATTCCTGGACGTGGAGGCCCAAGACTATGCCTACGCCATGATGGGCGTCTACGAACGCGGCGATGTGACGCTGGCGGTGGATCTGTTCACGTGGTCCTATCGGCGCTCGATCCGAAAGTACGCCATTCAGCTGGACGCGGCAGGTGTGCCGGATCCCCTTCGCCTGCGCTTTCGGGAAAAACTGAACGAAGCGATCAGCCGGGTAGTGCGCGGGCGGCAGACGACCGATGCGGCGGTAGCGGCGCTGGCCCTATCGGAGGACGATGCCCGCGTGTTTTACCCCATGTTGGCGGAGGAGCTGCGCTTCTTGGATCTGTACAACTGCGCGCGATATCGCTTGCCGATGGAGCAGGTGCAGGAGTGGATCGAGGCGGGACGGCCGCAGTAGCGTCGCCAAGCCATCGGCCATTGCTATGTCGGTCATTCGCGCTGCAAGATTTTCTTGCACCTCGGCAAATCTCGACAGCTGTCTAAACAACTGCAAAGCAATGCGAAGATTGCCCGCATTGTGAGCTAGGATGAATTCGTGTTCTATCAAGGAATCCCATCATGGCTCCTATCTCGCAAAAACCGCCTGTCTTCAAATCGGTCCGCCCCAATGTCATGGAGGTCGAGTACGGCGCATTTCGCGGCTACGTAGACGTGATCGACCACACCCAGCAGACACCGCAAATCAAGACGCATTTCTGCCGCACCGTCTGGCCATCCCGGGACATGGCCGAACAGCAGGCGATGGAACTTGCCCGCGGTATTCAGCGCGCACGCGGACTTGGCGCGTCGCGCACCGCATTGCTCACCGCCAGCCTGGGTGACGCGGCGGCCGGCCGCAGGCCGCTGGAGTTCGTGCCCGTCAGCCTGGTCAAGCAGCAGCCCACGGTTCCAATGGTCAAGCGCCATCTGAGGCTGGTGGCCTGAGCCTGAGCACGCGCCGACAAAGCACAAGGGCCGCATAGGCGGCCCTTGTCATTCACGAACGTAAGACTTCAATCAAGCCTTACGCACCTGCGCGATCAGCTTGTCCAGTTCGCTCAGCATCAGGTCGATTTCTTCAGCCGTCACATTCAGCGCCGGCATGAAGCGCAGCAGGTTCGGGCGCGGGGCGTTCAGCAGCAGGCCTTGCGGTTCCAGCTTGCGGGCGGCTTCGACAATGGCCGGACCATCGTCGCGGTCCATGATCAAGGCGCGCAACAGGCCCAGGCCACGCTCGCCCTTCATGCCGTACTTGGCCGACAGCGCCAAGAGGCCGTCGGACAGTTGCTTGGAACGCGCGTTGACGGCGTCCATGAAGCCCGGCGCAGCCAGCGCGTCGAACACAGCAACGCCGACGGCGGTCGTCAGCGGGTTGCCGTTGTACGTGCCGCCCTGGTCGCCGTGCGAGAACACGCAGGCGTCCTGGCGCGCCAGCAGGGCGGCCAGCGGCACGCCGCCGCCGATGCCCTTGGCCAGCGTCATGATGTCCGGGATGACGTCGGAATGCTGGTAGGCGAACATCTTGCCGGTGCGGCCCATGCCGGTCTGCACTTCGTCGACGATCAAGAGCAACTGGTTCTCGTCGGCCAACTTGCGCAGGCCTTGCATGAATTCCTTCGTGGCCGGGATCACGCCGCCTTCGCCTTGCACCGGTTCCAGCATGATGGCGACGGTCTTGTCGTCGATCAGGGCGCGCACCGATTCCAGGTCGTTCAGTTCGGCCTTGGGGAAGCCTTCCACTTGCGGGGCGAACATCTTGTCCCAGCCCGGCTTGCCCGACGCGGACATGGTTGCCAGCGTGCGGCCGTGGAAGCCGTGGTTCATCGTGATGATCTTGTAGGCGCCGTTCTTCTTGACCTGGCCCCACTTGCGCGCCAGCTTGATGGCGCCTTCGTTGGCTTCGCCGCCGCTGTTGGCGAAGAAGACGCGGTCAAAGCAGGATGCGCCGGTCAGGCGCTGGGCCAGCTCGATCGAGGGGATGTTGTAGAACGCCGGCGACGGGTTCATCAGCTTTTGGGACTGTTCCACCAGCGCGCGCTGCATTTCCGGCGCGGAGTGGCCCAGCGTGTTCACCGCCCAGCCCTGCACGAAGTCCAGATATCGCTTGCCCGCGTGATCCTCCAGCCAGGATCCCTTGCCGCTCACGAACACGAGGTCCGGGCGGGAGGTGATCTCCATGAGGGTGTTGACGTTGAACTGGCTGAATTCCATGGCGGTTCCTGCGGGGTGAAAGGACAGGGATGAAGGGGAAACTTCAAGGGGGAAGCGCGAAAACGCAAATGTAGCACCGACAACGGGATGCTATCGTGACGCACCCCCCGCCGATCCGCCCCGGGCCGCCTCACAAGGGCCAGCCGTCCGGGCGCTCTATTTTATGCAAGTGGCGCGCCCCCGCGCGCCGCCCGTTGTCGCTTTTTACTGACCAATCATGAAACGTATCCTTTCCAGTCTTGCCGCCGGCCTGGCGCTGGCGGCGGCCGGCGCCCCGGCGCATGCCCAATACCCCGAACGCCCCATCCGCCTGATCGTGCCATTCCCGCCCGGGCAGGCCACCGACATCTTTGCCCGGGCCCTGGCTGAAAAGCTGGGCGCCGCCGTCAAGCAGCCCATCGTGGTGGAAAACCGCGCGGGCGCCGGCAGCAACATCGGCATGGAGCAAGCCATGCGCGCGGCGCCCGACGGCTACACGCTGGTCATCGCGGGCAGTGCCGCCGCGGTCAACCAGACGCTGTACAAGACCATCAACTACAGCCTGACGAAGGATTTCGCGCCGGTGTCGGGCGTGTTCTCGGTGCCGCTGATGTTCCTGGCCACGCCGGCGTCCGGCATCACCTCGCTTAAGCAATTGGTGACGCAAGCGCGCGCCAATCCGGGCGAACTGGCCTATGCCAGCGCCGGAATCGGCGGCACGCAGCACCTGTCGGCCGAGATGTTCAAGGCCGCGGCCGATATCGACATCCGCCACATCCCGTACAAGGGCAGCGGCCCGGCCCAGGCCGATTTCCTGGGCCACCAGGTGCCGCTGATGGTGGATTCCGTCACCGCCGGCCTGCCGCACGTGCAAAGCAAGAAGGCGGTCGCGCTGGCCGTGACGACCGCCAAGCGCTTGCCGCAGTTGCCCGATGTGCCGACCGTGGCCGAATCCGGCTACCCGGGCTTCGAGGCCATCGGCTGGGCCGCCGTGCTGGCCCCGCGCGACACGCCGCCGGCGGTCACCGATTACCTCAGCAAGCAGATCGGCCAGGCGCTGACCACGCCGGAAATGCAGAAATTCCTGCGTGACCGCGGCGCGGAACCCATGCCGTTGACGCCCGAGGCAACGGGCACGTTCATCGCCAGCGAAGTCGGCAAGTGGGGGAAAGCCGTCAAGCAGTCCGGCGCGCAGGTGGATTAAAGAATCAGGATCAAGACGCCCGCCGCCCGCCGTACCGGCAGCCGCTTCTTGCAAAGGCCGTCCCCGTAAAAAGGGACGGCTTTTTTCATGGCGATTGGGCGTTTTTTCTGGATGATCCATCCAGCCCCGGGTGGTTTATCGCGGGGACGCGCTTGCCTAAGCTCGAAGCTCCATCGATTCATGAAGGGGTTTTTCCATGGCAGACCATTCCATCAAGGGCAAAGTCGTGCTGATCGCCGGCGGCGCCAAGAACCTGGGCGGCCTGATCGCGCGCGACCTGGCGCAGCAGGGCGCCCGCGCGGTGGCAATCCACTACAACAGCGCCGCGTCCAAAGCCGACGCGGATGCGACCGTGGCCGCGATCGAGGCGGCAGGCGCTAAAGCGGTTGCGCTGCAAGGCGACCTGACCACCGCCGCCGCCGTCGAGAAGCTGTTCACCGACGCCGTCGCCGCCGTGGGCCGTCCCGACATCGCCATCAATACCGTCGGCAAAGTATTGAAGAAGCCCTTCACCGAGATCAGCGAGGCCGAGTACGACGAGATGACGGCGGTGAACTCCAAGACCGCCTTCTTCTTCCTGCGCGAAGCGGGCCGCCACGTGAACGACAACGGCAAGGTCTGCACGCTGGTGACGTCCCTGCTGGGCGCGTTCACGCCGTTCTACGCCGCCTACGCCGGCACCAAGGCGCCGGTCGAGCACTACACGCGCGCCGCGTCCAAGGAATTCGGCGCCCGCGGCATCTCGGTGACCGCCGTCGGCCCCGGCCCGATGGACACGCCGTTCTTCTATCCGGCCGAAGGCGCCGATGCGGTGGCCTATCACAAGACCGCCGCCGCGCTGTCGCCCTTCAGCAAGACGGGGCTGACGGACATCGAAGACGTGGTGCCCTTCATCCGCCACCTGGTCAGCGACGGCTGGTGGATCACCGGCCAGACCATTCTGATCAACGGCGGCTATACGACAAAGTAAGCGGCCACGGCCTGCGCCAGGTGCCTTTTTGCGCTGACAGGCTAATCTCTCTCCTGCCGTCATCCACAGGGCGATCCGCCCGTGGACGGCAGGGGACGCCAGACGCATGGACCGATTCGACCAGTACCGCGTGTTCGCCCAGGTCGCCGACATGGGCAGCTTCATCAAGGCCGCCAATGCGCTGGAGGTGCCGCGCGCCTCGGTGTCGGCGGCCATCCAGCAATTGGAGACGCAGTTGGGCGTGCGCCTGCTGCATCGGACGACGCGGCAGGTGCGGCTGACGGCCGACGGCGAACAGTTGCTGGAGCGCGTGCGGCCGCTGCTGGCGGAAGTGGAGGATATCGACCAGTTGTTCCACGCCGGCCAGCGCCAGGTGTCGGGGCGGCTCAGCATCGATGCGCCCAGCCGCATTGCGCGGCGGCTGATCGCGCCGGCGCTGCCCGGCCTGCTGCGCCGCCATCCCCGGCTGGAACTCATGCTCAGTTCCACCGACCGCGCGATCGACCTGGTGCAGGAAGGGGTGGATTGCGCGGTGCGCATCGGCACGCTGGACGACAGCAGCCTGGTCGTGCGGCCGCTAGGCCGTATCGCCCTGATCAACTGCGCCAGCCCCGATTACCTGCGCGAACAAGGCGAGCCGCGCCGGGCCGGCGACCTGGCGTCCGGACACTGGACCGTGGGCTATGCGTCACCCAAGACGGGCCGGGAATTGCCCTGGGAATACCTTGCGGAAGACGGGGCCGAGCAGTGGGCTCAGGTGCCGGCCCGGGTGGTCGTGAACAATGCCGAAAGCTATATCGCCTGCTGCCTGGCCGGACTGGGACTCATCCAGATTCCGCGCTTTGACGTCCAGCATCTGCTGGACGCCGGCAAGCTGATCGAGGTCATGCCGGCCTTGCGCGCGGCCGCCATGCCGGTATCGCTGTTGTATCCGCACCGTCGCCAGCGCTCGCGCCGCCTGGCGGTTTTCCATGACTGGTTCGCGGCCCTGATGCAGCCCCATCTGGAGGGCTGACCCGGCCCCGGGGGGCGACCCAAACCGGTGCCGGGCATGCCCGCATCCGGCGCATCCGCCGCACCAAAGCAGGGCGCGTCATGCGTCCCCGTCGTCACCCGTGTAGCGGGCCCGAAATGGCACGGAACTTGCTTTTCCAGGTTTGTATACCGAATTGGTGTGCAACGCACCCGACCCGCTCCGGGCGGTGCGCGCCCTGGAGAGTCCCTCATGAACCGTAGAACCCTGTTGTTGTCCCTTTGCACCGCCGCCAGCCTGCTGGCCGCGCCGCTGACGCACGCCGACACGCTGGACGATATCGTCCGCGCGGGCACGATCAAGATCGCCGTGCCGCAGGATTTCCCGCCCTTCGGTTCGGTGGGCGCCGACATGAAGCCCTTGGGCTATGACATCGACACCGCGCAGCTGATTGCCAAGCAGCTGGGCGTGAAGCTGGAACTGGTGCCGGTCACCAGCGCCAACCGCGTGCCGTATCTGCAGACACGCAAAGTGGACCTGGTGATCTCCAGCCTGGGCAAGAACGCCGAACGCGAAAAGGCCATCGATTTCTCGGACGCGTATGCGCCGTTCTTCAACGGCGTGTTCGGCCCGGCCGACCTGAAGGTAGCGTCGGCGGCGGACCTGGCGGGCAAGACGATCGGCGTGACGCGTGGCGCGGTGGAAGACATCGAGCTGTCCAAGATCGCCCCTGAATCGGCCACGCTCAAGCGCTATGAAGACAACAACGGCACCATCACCGCCTTCCTGTCGGGCCAGGTGCCGATGATCGCCACGGGCAACGTGGTCGCCGCCGCCATCCTGGCGCGCAATCCGGCCAAGAAGCCGGAAACCAAGTTCCTGATCAAGAATTCGCCGTGCTACATCGGCCTGAACAAGGACGAGCCCAAGCTGCGCGCCAAGGTCAATGACATCCTGGCTGCCGCCAAGCGTGACGGTTCCCTGTCGGCGATTTCGCAGAAGTGGCTGGGCGCCGAACTGCCCAAGGACCTCTAAGTCCCGACGGCGGCCATCATGGCTTATCAATACGATTTCGGCGCGGTGTTCGACTACACGCCGGTGCTGATCAAAGGCATCGGCGTCACGGTCGAACTGATCGCCTTCGGCGCGGTCGCCGGCGTGGCGCTGGGCATCGCGTGCGCCTGGGTCCGCACACAGGGCCCGGGCTGGCTGCGCGCGCCGGTGGCCGCCTATGTCGAGGTCATCCGCAACACGCCGTTCCTGATCCAGCTGTTCTTCGTGTTCTTCGGCCTGCCGTCATTGGGCGTGCAACTGGGCGAAATGCAGGCCGCCTGCCTGGCGATGGCGCTGAACCTGGGTGCCTACAGCGCCGAAATCATCCGCGCCGGCATCGACGCCACGCCCAAGGGCCAATACGAGGCCGGCGCCAGCCTGGCGATGACGCGCTTCCAGGTGTTCCGGCACGTGGTATTGATGCCTGCGCTCAAGCGCATCTGGCCCGCGCTGTCGTCGCAGATCGTGATCGTGATGCTGGGGTCGGCGGTGTGTTCGCAGATCGCCGCCGAAGACCTGACGTTTGCCGCCAACTTCATCCAGTCGCGCAACTTCCGCGCGTTCGAGGTGTACCTGGTCACCACCGGCATCTACCTGGCGTTGGCCATCCTGCTGCGGCAGTTGCTGCGCCTGGCCGGACGGCGCCTGTTCCGCAAGGCGGCAAGATGATTGAATTCTCAACCTGGGACATCGTCCGCAACCTGCTCTTGGCCGCGCGCTGGACCATCGTGCTGTCGTTGGTGGCGTTCGCCGGCGGCGCGCTGATGGGCGTGCTGGCGCTGATGATGCGAACCTCCCGCGTGGCCCTGATGCGGCGCGCCAGTTGGGCCTATATCGAACTGTTCCAGGGCACGCCGCTCTTGATGCAGCTGTTCCTGGCGTTCTTCGGCTTGTCGCTGCTGGGCCTGGAAGTGCCGCCCTGGCTGGCCGCCGGCGCGGCGCTGACCTTGTGGTCGGGCGCGTTCCTGGCCGAGATCTGGCGCGGCTGCGTGGAGGCCATTCCCAAAGGGCAATGGGAAGCGTCGGCCAGCCTGGCGCTGGGTTATGTGCAGCAGATGCGTTACGTGGTGCTGCCGCAAGCCTTGCGCATCGCGATCGCACCCACCGTGGGCTTTGCGGTGCAGATCGTCAAGAGCACCGCGCTGACTTCCATCATCGGATTCACGGAGCTGTCCAAGGCCAGCACCGTCATCACCAACGCCACCTTCAGCCCCTTCACCGTCTACGCCTGCGCCGCGCTGATCTATTTCGCGCTGTGCTGGCCCCTGTCGCGCCTCAGCCTCCGGCTGGAAAGGAAGTTGCATGCCCCTCATCGCCCTTGAAGACGTTCGCAAGAAATTCGGCGACAACGAAGTCCTGAAGGGGGTGACGCTGCGCGTCGAACCCGGCGAGGTCATCGCCATCATCGGCAAAAGCGGCTCGGGCAAGAGCACGCTGCTGCGGTGCGTGAACGGGCTTGAGCAAATCGACGGCGGCGCCATCATGGTGGCCGACGCCCAACTGGGCGACGACGAATTGCGGCTGCGTGCGCTGCGGCTGAAGGTGGGCATGATTTTCCAGCAGTTCAACCTGTTCCCGCACCTGACGGTGGGGCGCAACGTGATGCTCTCGCCCATGGTGGCCAAGCGCATGCCGGAAGCGCAAGCGGCCGACCTGGCGCGCGCCATGCTGACCCGCGTGGGCTTGGCGCACAAATTCGACGCGTGGCCGGAAGAGCTGTCCGGCGGCCAGCAGCAGCGCGTGGCCATCGCCCGCGCGCTGGCGATGCAGCCGCTGGCGCTGTTGTGCGATGAAATCACGTCGGCGCTGGATCCGGAACTCGTCAATGAAGTGCTGGCGGTGGTGCGCGAATTGGCGGCCGACGGCATGACCCTGCTGATGGTCACGCACGAAATGCGCTTTGCGCGCGAAGTGTGCGACCGCGTCATGTTCATGCATCAGGGCCGCGTGCACGAGATCGGGCCGCCCGAAGAACTGTTTTCGGCGCCCGCCACCCCCGAACTGCGGCAATTCCTGGGGATGACGAACCTGGCGGCTTGAATCGCAGGACCCGCACGCACGGCGCGACCGCGCCGGTGGCCCGCTGCGGTCAGCGCGAGAAGCCGCGCGCCGCGATCTCCCAGATGTCCTCGACCACGCCGTCGCGCACCACCACCAGCCCGTCATGCAGGTTAAAGGTGGGATCCACGTGCGAAGGCACCAGGCGCAGCACGTCGCCCAATGCGGGCGCCTGCGCCCCCGGCGCCACGCGCACCACGCCGTGCTCGTCGTTGATGGACGCGTAGGTCAGGCCATCGGCGTTGAACACCGCGGGCGGGCCACATTCGGCGGTGGTGGATTTCAACCCTGCGTCCAGGATGACGCGATCCGGCGCGGGCACGCTCATCACGGTGGACAGCACGAACAGGCTGTTCTGGAAGGCCAGCGGGCCGTCCCACTCGTTGGCGCCGTAATCGCCATCCATGAAGGCGTAAGACCCTGCCTGCAGTTCAGTGAAAACGCCGCTTGCCGCATCGAACTCCGCGCTGCCCGTGCCGCCGCCCGTGATGACGTCGCACGCGATGCCGCTTTCGCGCAGCAACTGCGCATACGACGCAGCGATGCGCGCCGTCTGCCGGCAGACCTGCGACCGTTCTTCGCGGGTGCGAAAGTGCTGCATCGACCCGTGGTAGGCCTGCAGCCCCACGAAAGTCACGCCCGGCAGGTCGCGCGCCTGTTGCGCCAGCGCCAGCACGAGCGCGTCGTCCGACACGCCGCAGCGCCCCTGGCCCACGTCCACCTCGACCAGCACGTCGATCTCGGCCCCGGCCTGCGCCATGGCCTGGGAAATCTGCGCCAGGTTCTGCGCGTTGTCCACGCAGACGCTCATTTTGGCGGTGCGCGCCAATTGCGCCAGCATGGCCAGTTTGGCGGGTCCGACGACTTCGTTGCTGATGTGGATGTCGCGGATGCCGGCGGCCACGAAGGGCAGGGCTTCGCTGACTTTCTGGCAACAGATGCCGCGCGCGCCCAGCGCCAGCTGGCGCAACGCGATTTCGGGGCATTTGTGCGCCTTGGCGTGTGGGCGCAACGCCACGTCGTGACGGTCGGCCCAGGCCTGCATGGCGTGCAGGTTGGCCTCGAACGGCGTCAGGTCCAGCACCAGGCTGGGGGTGTCGACGCGGGCCAGAGGATCGCCCGGTTGCGCGGGCGGGGGCAGCGCTATGCCGCGTATGACTTCCTGGGACATCTGGGTGACTCCGTTATCTGCACCGGATGGGGTGGCACGGCACGCCATAACCAAAGCGCGACCAGCCATAACCAAAGGGGCGGGTCACCCCCTGGTAAACGATAGCCCCGTAACCATTGGCTACGGATGGCCTACATGCCAGAATTTCACCATAGGTAGGCGGCCCCCACGGCGCACCCGCGTCGCGGGCTTCCTGCCCCCCAAGGGGGCTCTTTTGCCTTGGGACGGCCCGGCGGCAAAAGGCGGCCCCCACGGCGCACCCGCGTCGCGGGCTTCCTGCCCCCCAAGGGGGCTCTTTTGCCTTGGGACGGCCCGGCGGCAAAAGGCGCTTAGAACAATACCCGTCCACGTCGAACACATCAACATCCATCAACATCCGTCACAAAGTCCCGGAGAAGCTCGCATGAAACTCAAGCATTGGATTACCGCCCTGACCGTCGCCGTCGCCGCGGTCGGCACCGTGGGTTCCGCACAGGCCCAACAGTTCTTCCGCATCGGCACGGGTGGCACCGCCGGCACGTACTATCCGATCGGCGGCATCATCGCCAACGCCGTCTCCCAGCCGGGCAAGCTGGTCGCCACGGCGGTTGCGTCCAACGGATCCGTAGCCAATATCAACGGCATCCTGGGCGGCTCGTTTGAAGCCGGCTTCACGCAATCCGACGTGGCGTTCTGGGCCTACAGCGGCACCGGCACGTTCGAAGGCAAGCCCAAAGCCCAAGACCTGCGCCTGATCGCCACCCTGTATCCGGAAAGCATCCACCTGGTGACGCGCAAGGGCGCGGGCATCAAGAGCGTGGCCGACCTGAAAGGCAAGCGCGTATCCATGGACGAGCCGGGTTCCGGCACGCTGGTGGACGTGCGCCTGATCCTGGGCGCCTACGGCATGACCGACAAGGACATCAAGGCCGAATACCTGAAGCCGAACCAAGCGGGCGACAAGCTCAAGGACGGCGGTTTGGACGCCTTCTTCTTCGTGGGCGGGGCCCCTGCCGGCGCCATCGCCGAACTGGCCTCCAGCGGCGCGGGCATCGAGATCGTGCCGCTGGTCGGCCCGGAAATCGACGCGCTGCGCGCCAAGCAGGAGTTCTTCACGCCCGACACCATCGCCGCCAACACCTACCAGAACGTCGGCGAAGTGAAGACCATCTCGGTCAACGCGCAAATGGTCACGTCGGCCAAGCAGTCCGAGCAGGTCGTCTACGACGTCACCAAGGCGCTGTACAGCGACGCCACGCGCAAGACGCTGGACAACGGCCATGCCAAGGGCAAGCTCATCACGCGTGACAACGCCATCAAGGGCGCCGGCATTCCGTTCCACCCGGGCGCCGAAAAGTTCTACAAGGAAATCGGCCTGCTGAAATGATGTAGGCCCCCCCTAGCGCCTGCGGCGCCTCCCCCAGGGGCGCCGCGGTGGACCGGCGAAGCCGGATCCACGCGGCCCGGATCGGTGGCGGCGGCGTTGTGCGGCGGGCGTGCCGTTTAGCTGCAAGGGGCCGGGCACAGTGCAAATACCTGCGGCGTGTTGCACGCCGCGCTTGAGCAGGGCCGCCACGAGCGGCCCTGCTTGCTGAATCACCCAAAGAGTTACGGCGATGGAAATAGACCACGAAAAAACCCAGCAGTTGGCGGAGAAGTACGATTCCGAGATCCGCTTCCGGCCGCTGGACAAGACCGCCACCTGGATCGTTTCAGGGCTGCTCGTCACGCTCTCGATCTTCCATTACTACACCGCCGGCTTCGGCCTGCTGCGCGAGGCCACGCACCGCGGCGTGCACCTGGCCTTTGTGCTGAGCCTGATCTTCCTGGTGTTCGGCTTTTCCAAGTCGCACTATCAGCGCGAACCCAAGTCCACCTGGTATGCGCCAGGCGGCATCCCGCTGTACGACTGGATCATCGCCGTGGCGCTGGCGCTGTCGGTGATGTACATCCCGTACATCTTCGAAGACCTGGCGTTCCGCGTGGGCAATCCGCTGCCCATCGACGTGTTCATGGGGTCGATCCTGTTGATCGGCCTGCTGGAGGCGACGCGGCGCGCCATGGGCTGGCCCCTGCCCATCATCGCGCTGGTCTTCATGGCCTATGCCAAGTTCGGCCCATACTTCCCCGGCCTGCTGCAACACGCCGGCAATACCTGGTCCCAGATCGTCAACCACATGTACCTGACCAGCCAGGGCGTGTATGGCGTGGCGGTGGGCGTGGTGGCGACCTACGTGTTTCACTTCGTGCTGTTCGGCGTGCTGGCCACCCGTATCGGCCTGGGCCAGTTGTTCCTGGACGTGGCCTCGACCATTGCCGGCCGCTACGCGGGTGGACCCGCCAAGGTGTCGGTATTCGGCTCGGCCATGTTCGGCATGCTGTCGGGTTCATCGGTGGCCAATGCGGTCACGGTCGGGTCGCTGACCATTCCCGCCATGATCCGCGTGGGCTACCCCCGGCATTTCGCGGCCGGCGTCGAAGCCGCCAGCAGCACGGGCGGGCAGATCACGCCCCCCATCATGGGCGCGGCCGCGTTCCTGATGATCGAATTCCTGGGCATCCCGTACCAGCAGATCGCCCTCGCGGGCGTTTTCCCGGCCTTCCTGTACTTCTTCGGCCTGTTCATGCAGGTGCACTTCGAGGCCAAGCGTGAAGGGCTGCGCGGCCTGACGGCCGAGGAAATGCCGAAGCTCAAGCAGTCATTCAAGATGCGCTGGCCGACCTTGATTCCGCTGTTCCTCTTGATTGGCGTGCTGGCCAGCGGCCGCACGCCTTACCTGGCGGCGTTCGCGGGCATTACGGGCTGCATCCTGGTGGGCTTGCTGAATCCGTTCCAACGGCTGCGCCTGCGCGATCTCTACGAAGCCTTCGAGACGGGCGCCAAGTACGCGCTGGCCGTGGGTGCTGCGGCCGGCACCGTGGGCATCGTCATCGGCGTGGTAACGCTGACTGGCGTGGGCTTCAAGGTGTCGTACATCGTGATCTCGGCGGCGCAGTCCATCGCAGGCGTCGCTTCGGTGGTGATTCCGGAGGCCATTGCCAATACGCAATCGCTGACATTGGTAGCCGCGCTGATCATGACGGGCATCGTCTGCATCCTGATGGGTTGCGGCATTCCCACCACGGCCAACTACCTGATCATGGTGGCGGTGGCCGCCCCCACGCTCGTGCAGTTGGGCGTGCAGCCGATCGCAGCGCACTTCTTTGTGTTCTATTTCGGCATCCTGGCCGACATCACGCCACCGGTGGCGCTGGCCGCGTATGCGGCGGCCGGCATGGCGGGCAGCGACCCGTTCAAGACCGGGAACACGGCGTTCAGGCTGGGCATCACCAAGCTCATCGTGCCGTTCGTGTTCGTGTTTTCGCCGTCGCTGCTGATTTCGGTGCAGGGCTTTACCTGGTACGACTTCTTCGTGACGCTGATCGGTTGCATGGTGGGCCTGGTGCTACTTTCAGCGGCGTTCTCGCGCTACATGCTGGTAGGCATGAAAAGCTGGGAACGGTGGTTGTGCACGGTGGGGGCGTTGCTGACGATCGTGCCGGGCGTGGCGAGCGGCTTGATCGGGCTGGCCCTCTGCATCCCGGTGTTCATCCGCCAGCTTGCCGGACTGAAGCTGGAGAACGGGGCCAAGGCGGCCTAGCGCGCGGCGCGCCAAAAGCCATCTGGCAAAAGATAAAACAGGGGCGGACCAAGGTGTCCGCCCCTGTTTTTCTTTCGGCCAATCACGCATTTTGTCAGCAAATGCGGGCAGAATGGGGGCCGTCCACGACAGGGTGACGCCATACAACATTCCGCCTTCTCGCCGGTTGCCCGGCTAAATAAATCAGCGTAAAGTAAAATTCATGTTTGCTGGTCTGCCGATCTGCGGGCCGACTGTGCAAACAGGCACAAAACTGCGCCATATGTTCGATATCCTGGTTTATCTGTTCGAGAATTACTACACGCCGCAAGCCTGTCCTGCGGCCGATGTGCTCGCTAAGCGGCTTGCCGCCGCCGGTTTCGAGCACGAAGACATCGACGACGCCCTCGGCTGGCTATACGGTTTGGCCGAGACCACGGAACGATGCGTCGACCTCGCTCAGGCTCCCAACTCGGGAACCCGGATCTACACCGACAACGAATACAGCCAGCTCGGCACCGAATCCATCGGCTTCATCGCCTTCCTGGAATCGGCCGGCGTATTGCCGGCGCCGTTGCGCGAAATCGTCATCGACCGGGGCCTGGCTTCGCCGGAAACGCCCGTGCCGCTGTCCAAGATCAAGATCATCGCCCTCATGGTTCTCTGGAGCCAGGAAGCCGAGATCGACAACCTGGTCCTGGAAGAGCTGCTGGACGAAGAAGGCGTGCGGTTGCTGCATTGATGACCCTGCGCCCCGGCCCCATGCATTGGGGCCGCTTGCCGTTGCTGTGACCTACGTAGGCCGATTCGCCCCCAGCCCCAGCGGCCCGCTGCATGCGGGCTCGCTTGTGGCTGCGCTGGCCAGTTGGCTGGATGCGCGCGCCCACGGCGGGCGCTGGCTGCTGCGCATGGAAGACGTGGACACGCCCCGCACCGTGCCGGGCGCCGCCGACGCCATCATGGCGCAACTGGACGCGCTGGGCCTGCACTGGGACGGCGACGTCATGTGGCAGTCGCAGCGCCACGCCGCCTACCAATCCGCCTTCGACACGCTGGCCGCGCGCGGCCTGATCTACGGCTGCGGCTGCACCCGGCGCGAAATCGCCGATTCAGCGCTGCGCGGGCAGACCGTGCCTGGCGCGGACGGAGAACGCCCTTATCCCGGCACGTGCCGCCACGGCTTGCCCGAAGGCCGCCAGGCGCGCGCCTGGCGCCTGCGCGTCCCGGAAGGCGTTGAGCACTTCGAAGACCGCTGGCTGGGCCCGCAAGCGCAGGACGTGGCGCAGGCGGTGGGTGACTTCGCCCTGCGGCGCGCGGACGGGCTATGGGCCTATCAACTTGCCGTGGTGGTGGATGACGCCGAGCAGGGCGTAACGGACGTGGTGCGCGGCGCCGACCTGCTGAGCTCCACCGCGCGCCAACGCGTGCTGGGCCGCTTGCTGGGCCTGCCCCCCGTGCGCTATCTGCATGTGCCGCTGATCCTGGACACCGCCAGCGGCCTGAAACTGTCCAAGCAGAACGGCGCCCCCGCCATCGACACCCAAGCGCCCCTGGCGGCGCTACAGGGCGCCTGGCGGGCCTTGGGCTTTGCGCCGCTTGCCGCCGACGCCGACCGCGGGCAGTTCCTGCGCGAAGCCACCGCGCACTGGGCGCGGCGCTTCCCCTGACCCGGGGCCGGCCTTGCCGCTATAGCGGCTGCAGGTCCGCGCCCAACATCCGCACCAGCAGGGCTTCGCCGTTGTCGCCCACGCGCAGCTCGCCGTAGCGGGCGACCTCGAAACGCTTGGCTTCGCCTTCCTGGAAGAACCAGGCATTGGTCACGATGCGCACGCCGCGGTCGCGCACCCGGTAGCGCAGCGGCACCTCGCCGTCGGCATGCGGATGCACGTCGGGCTGAATGCGCAACGGCGTGGCCACGCCGCGCGCGTCGGTCTGGAGCATCACATAGCCGTCTGGCTCGAAACCGGGCAGGGTCTCGTCGTCAACCGGACGGTCGCCGCCCAGGCGCAAACGCGTGATGTCACGGCTGGCCGCAAAGTCCAGCGCCATATAGTCGCCCTGCATCAGGGACCTCGGGTCCACCGGCGCCAGTTCCAGGATGACGACCTTGCCCGAAGCCAGCAGCTTTTCACGCTGCCAGATGCCGCCGTTGGCCACCACCAGCACCAGCGCCAGACCGCCCAGGATAGCCAGTGTGCGCCAGCGCAAGGGCGCCGAAACGGGAGGAAGCGGGGCACGCCGGTCGGGAGCCTGCGTGCGCATCAGCCGCGGCACCAGCCACACCAGGCCACGCAACACGAACAGCAGCAACGCGCCGCCGCCCAGCCACAGCGCCTTTTGCAGCAACGGCACATCCAGCTGGTAGTAGTACACGCCCAGATAGGCCAGCAGGCTGATCACACCGAAAACCACCAGGCGCAGCTGATTCAGGCCAAAACCCAACAGCAGCCAGGCCAGTGCGAAACCCACGCCCGGGCTGGGCAGCCAGAAGCCGGCCAGGATCAGCAGTGCGATCGGCACGCCCCAGGTGACGCCGGCGGTCAACACATGGCGGCGGGGCCACAGCACCGCTAACGCCGCTGCCGCCGGCAGCAAGGCGCCGGCGGTAAGAAACAGGGCGCCCTGCGGATTCAGCTGCCACATGGCGGGCAGATGCAGGACCGAGATCCCGCCCGCCAGCCACACCATGCCCTGCACCGACAGCAGGAACGCCCAGGCCAGCGGCTGCAACGCATGGTCCCGCTTGGCCCCCCCGCGATGGCCCACGGTCAGGATCACGGCGGTGGCCCAGGCGCCGATCACGGCGATGGGCAGCCACACGACGCTGGACATGGCGGGATCGAAATCCAGCCACGCCTCCAGCAGGTCGTCGCGCATCATCTGGGGCGACAGGCCGCGCCAGATCAGGCTGGCGCCAGCCCCGGCGATCAGAACGCCGGACAGGAAACGCAGGATCACATCGGGACCCAGCACGTAGATGGCCGTGGCCATCAGCAGCACGAACACGCAAGCGCTGGTGAACGAGGTGGAATCGGACAAGCCGTAAATGATCAGCAACTGACCGGCGAAAGCCATGGCCGTGCCGCATTGCCGCCAGAAGGGGCCCGCGTCGCTGCGCAACACCGCCACGCCTGCCCCGCACAGGACCAGCCCGGCCACCAGCGCGCCTTCTTCGGACGTGACGATGCCGGAGAACGCCACGAACACCAACAGCAGCAGGGTGGCCAGCCAGGCGCTCAGGCCTAGCAGGCACTGCACATACCAGGGAGGTTCGGCGTGCGGCGTGACCGCCGGCGCCAACTGCGCCACGGGTGCGCCCGAGTCGGCCGGCTCCACGGCATTGCCGGCCGACGCCGACGCCGGCTCGGCGTCGGCTACGGCGGGCCC
>NZ_JABBJN010000036.1 GCF_012928505.1 Achromobacter sp. Bel
CGCGCCGCGCGCTGCGGCAGGGGGATGGCGTTCAGCCAGGAAGCGCTGGGCCGCGTCTTGCAGCATGCGCTGGTCTTCGGTTAAAGGCAGAGTCATGACGATCGGAATCAATGGAAGTGTCGAACTGCGGCCCGCACGCGCATCGGCCGTCAGGCCTTGGGCAGGCCCAGCATCTGTTCGGCGATGATGTTGCGCTGGATCTCGGAGGTACCGGCCAGGATGGTTTCCGCGCGCGACCACAGATAGGCATGGGTCAGCGCCGCCGCTTGCTCGTCGGCGCCTTCCGCCACGCAAGCGGTTTCACCCAGCAATTGCATGGACAGTTCCAGCAGCCGCTGGTGCGCCTCGCTCCAATGGATCTTGGTGGACGACCCTTCCGGGCCGGGCGGGTCCCCCCGCATCGCGCCGGCCAGCGCGCGCTGCGACTTCAACGCCAGCACATGGCCGTCGGCCGCCAGCCGCGCCCACTTGTGGCGCACGGCGGCCGACGAGGCCGGCACGTGCCCGTACACATCGGGGCGCAACGCCAGGCGGCGCACCATATCCAGTTCCTGCGCGAAACGCACCAGCCGCGGGATGAAGTAGGTGCCGCGCTCGAAGCTGGCGGCGGCCATCGCCACTTTCCAACCCTGGTTCGGATCGCCCAGCAACAGGTCGTGCGGCACGAAGACGTCTTCAAAGAACACCTCGCAGAATTCGGCTTCACCCGTGATCTGCCGGATAGGTTCGACCCGCACCCCAGGGCTGCCCATGTCCACCAGCAGGAAACTCAGGCCACGGTGCTTGGGCGCCTGGGGATCGGTGCGCGCCAGCACGAAGCACCATTGCGCGCGGTCCGCGAACGACGTCCAGATCTTGTGGCCGTTCAGCCGATAGCCGCCCGCCACAGGTTCGGCCCGCGTGCGCACTGACGCCAGGTCGGAGCCGGCGCCCGGTTCCGAATAACCCTGGCACCAGACCTCGCGGTTGGCCAGGATGCCAGGCAGGAAACGCCGCTTCTGCGCCTCGGTGCCGAAGTGCAGCAGCGTCGGCGCCAGAATGCCATGGCCGATCAGGTTCACGCCCAACGGCGCGCCGCAGCGCGCGTGCTCTTCGTGAAACACGGCCTGCCGCGACAACGGCAGGTCTTTCCCGCCATACGCTTCGGGCCAGCCCAGGCCGGACCAGCCATTGGCGCACAGGGTGTCTTCCCAGGCGCGCCGAAAATCCAGGTCGTGCGGGGCGGCCCCGCCCGGCCAATCCCGGGCGAAGGCGGCATAGGCCAAGGCTAGCCAGGCGCGCAGTTCCTGGCGGAAAGCGGCGTCATCCTGCGCCGCGTTCTGCAAACGACTCATGCCTACTACTCCAGGCGGATGTTGGATTCCCGCGCCACCTTGGCCCAGGTGGTCACGTCTTGCCGGATGAAGGCGGAAAACGTCTTGGGATCGCTGCCGATGATGTCCAGCCCCAGGCCTACGAACTGCGCCTTCACATCGGGTTGCGCGAGGATCTGCGCGAGATTCTGGTAGAGCTTGTCGATCACCGGCTGCGGCGTGCGCGCGGGCGCCACCAACCCCAACCACGGCATCGCCGAATAGCCCGGCAGACCCGACGCCGCCACCGTCGGCAGATCCGGCACGGACGCCGACGGGCGCGTCGTGGTCACGGCCAGCGCGCGCAGCTTGCCGTCCTTGACGAAGGGGCCCGACGACGCCCATGCATCGAACATCACCTGGATGCGCCCGGCCACAAGGTCGTTCAGCGCGGGCGCGCTGCCCTTGTACGGGATGTGCGCCATCTGCACGCCCGCCATGCTGTTGAAGAGTTCGGCTTCCAGATGCGTCGAACTGCCGGTGCCGACCGAACCGTAGCTGACCTTGCCCGGATTGGCCTTCAGGTAGGCGATCAGCTCGCCCACGTTCTTGGCCGGGATCGACGGATGCACTTCCAGCACGTGCACGACCGACGCCACCTGGCTGACCGCCGCGAAGTCCTTGATGGGGTCGTAATTGACCTTGGCGTAGATGCTGGGCGCGATACCCAGCGAGGACGCCGCCATCAGCAAGGTGTAGCCATCCGGCTCCGCTCGCGACACGTAGTCGGACGCGATCATCGTCCCGCCGCCCGGCTTGTTCTCAACGATCACGGGCTGCCCCAGCTTTGCGGTCAGGCGCTCGGCGAGCAGCCGGCTCATGATGTCCGCCGCGCCGCCGGGCGAAAACGGCACCACGATGCGTACGGGCCGGCTGGGAAAGGGGTCCTGGGCCAGCGCCGGGTTCGCGACGCCGATGCAGGCCAGCGCAACGCCGGCCAATAGTCTCTTCATCATGCTTGTCTCCTCCTGGGGATACGCTGCGCGCGGCCGCGTGATTGCGTATGCGCGCTACGGGGTTGCGGGCAGGATCAACGCGTCCAGCACTGCGACGCCCTGTCCCGCCTCTTTGATCAGCAATGGGTTGACTTCAATTTCCGCCACGTCCGCGGGCGCCGCAAGCAGGGCGTTGCCCACGGCCACGATGCTCCGGCACGCCGCCGCCAGATCGGCGCGGGGCTTGCCTCGGTAGCCGTCCAAAAGCGGAAACGCCTTGAGTTCGTGCAGCATCTGCAAGGCGATGTCTTCGTCCACCGGCAGCAGGCGATGGCTGGTGTCCTGGTACAGCTCGGTCAGCACACCGCCCAGGCCCACGGTCAGGACGGGGCCGAACACCGGATCGCGCGTGGCGCCCACGATGATCTCGGCCACGCCGCGCTCCATCTTCTGCACCATCACGCCATCGATACGCGCATCGGGTTGCGCTTGCCTGGCAGACTGGATCACCTGGCCGCAGGCCGCCTGCACCGCCGCGTCGTCCGCCAGCGCCAACGCCACGCCGCCGGCCTCCGTCTTGTGCGCGATGTCGGCGCTAAGAATCTTCAGCGCCACGGGATAACCCGCCGCCTGCGCATCGGCCGTTGCCTCGCCGGCGTCGCGCGCCACACGCGCCCGCGCCTGCGGCAATCCGAAGGCGGCGACATACGCGCGCGCATCGACTTCATTGCAGGGCAGCGCCGGCGCAGGCATCGCCTCCAGGCGTGGCATCGGCGCGATGCGCTTGGCGCCGCGCGCCTCGCACCACAACAGGTACGGCGCCAGGGCGGACACGGCCTGCCCCAGATCTTCGAACACGGCGACTTCTGCCGCGCGCAAGGCAGCGCGGCTTTGCGCCAGGCCGGTATCGATCGCGACGAACAGGCGCCGGTGCTGGCGCGAGGCCTCGGCCAGCGCGTCCGCCATGCGGTCCAGCATGTAGCCGGGGGCATAGACCACCACTGCGTCGATCGCGTCCGTCGTCGCCAGGGCCTGCAGCACGGTACGCACGAAGTCGGGATCGTTGACCACATTGCCGGTCACGTCCACGGGATTGCCGACCATGCCGTAATCGGGAATCCCGCCGCGCAGCACGGCTTGCAAGGACGCGGGCAGATCGGGCAAGTGCAGCCCCGCGCCGATGAACTTGTCGGCCAGGATCGCGCCCAGCGCGCCCGACATCGTCAGCACGGCCACCCGTTTACCCGCGCTGCGGTGACGTAGCGTGGCCAGGCTGGCCAGATGGGCCATCTGCGCGAAGTCCGTGGCCTCGATGACGTTCAACTGCCGGAAGGCCGCGGCGTACACGCGCCGGTCTCCGGCCAAGGCGGACGTGTGGGACCGCACGGCCGCTGCGCCCTTGTCCGTGTTGCCCGCCTTCAGCGCGATCAGCAGCTTGCCCTGGCGTTCAAGCTCGCGGCAGGCGCGCACGAAGCGGCCGCCGTCGCGCAGTTGCTCGATATAACCCAGCACGATTTCGGTCTGCGGATCGGCGGCCAGGTATTCCAGGTATTGCGAAAAATCCAGGCACGCTTCATTGCCGGTATTGATGAAATGCGAAAACGGCAAGTCCAGCCTGCGCGCAATCGCGTATACCGCCGCGCAGACGTTGCCGCTTTGCGTCAGCAGGCTGACGACGCCCGGTCCGGTTTGCGCCGGCGCGGTCTTGAAGACCGAGGCGAACGCAGTATGCGCCTGCGTGTTCAGGTTGGCGAAGCCCATGCAGTTCGGGCCCGCCACGGCCATGCCGCTTTCAGCCACGAAGGCTTCCATCTCGTCCTGCAGGCGCACGCCCTCGCCGCCCGCCTCGGCAAACCCGGCGGCATACACGATGGCGGCGCGCACGCCCCGGGCGTGGCAGCGGCGCAGCATGGGCGTGACCTCGGCGGCGGCGATGGCCAGCACCGCCAGATCCACCGCCTCGGGCACGGCCTCGATGTCGGGCCAACAGCGCTTGCCGAACACTTCCTGGTACTTCGGGTTCACGGGATAGATGCCACCGGCGTAGCCGAAGCGGGTCAAGAGCTCCAGGGGCATGCCGCCGATTCGGCCGGCGTTCGCGCTGGCGCCGATCATGGCGATGGACCCTGGGTTCAACAGGCAATCCAGGGCCGTCCTCATGCCGTTTCGCCCTTCTTGTTGCGTTGGATGGCCTGGGCCAGTCCGCGCTCGCGCACCGCCTGGAATTCCTCGCTCAGATGCGACAGCTGATGCGTGTCGAAGTGCGCCGACAGCGCGGTGCGGAACCCCTGGGCGTCCGCGGTGCGGTTCAGCGACCGCTTGATCAGGCGCAGGCCGAACGGCGGCGCCTGGGCGATGCGCCGCGCCAGCGCCAGCGTCGCCTCGTCCAACTCGGCCTCGGGCACGACGCGGTTCACCATGCCGATGCGCAGCGCTTCCTGCGCATCGACTTTCTCACCGGTGTAGAGCATTTCCTTGGCTTTGCGCAGCCCCATCACCCACGGATGGATCAACACCTCGGTCGCGGCGGCCGCCAGGGTATGGCCCACCGGATCCGAAAAATACGCCGTGTCCGAACACACCACCAGATCGCACATGTTGGCGATCATGAATCCGCCGGCGACACAGGCGCCCTGCACTTGCGCGACGGTCGGCTTCGAAAAGTCCCAGATGCGCAGGCAATAGCCGTAATAGCGGCGCGATTCGTAGTCCCAGCGCTCTTCCACCGTGAAGTCGGCGCGCTTGGCCTGCGCTTCTTTCAGGTCGTGGCCCGCGGAGAAATGCGCGCCGCGGCCGGCCAGCACGACAACCCGCACGGAATCGTCTTGCTCGGCACGCGTCAGGGCGTCGTCCAGTTCGTCCAGCATCTGCTGGCTTTGGGCATTGCGCGCGGATTCGCGCGCCAGGCTGATGCGGCATACCGAGTCAAACTGCTCGATGGCCAGGGTGGTGTATTCCATAGTCTCCTCGTCTCTTGCAATGTCCGCGCTCGACACCGGCGCGGATCGACTGGATTGAATTAACGCACCCCAAATCCTAGAATACAAAATATTCAATAAATATTTCCCACAATATGAACAAACCAACTGCCACCGGCGGCACGCAAAGCATGCGCCGCGCCTTAGGGCTGCTGCGCGTGCTGGCGCAGCACCAGGAAGACGGCATCGACCTGCAGGGCGTGATGAGCGCCACCGGGCTGGAGCGCTCAACGGCGCACCGCCTGCTGAGCTGCCTGCTGGAAGAGCAGTTCGCCGAACGCGACCACCGCAACCGTCGCTACCGCCTCGGCGTGGATTCGATGCAATTGGGGTTTGCCGCCCTGCGGCGCACGCCCTTGCTGGACGCGCTGCGGCCGTTCGCGCAAAAGCTCGCGCGCCTGTCCGGCGACACCGTTTTCCTGGTGATCCGCCAGGGCGACTACGCGCTGTGCCTGTTGCGGGAAGCCGGGTCGTTTCCGGTGAAGGTGTTCACCATCGACCAGGGCGAACGCCGCCTGCTCGGTGTGGGCGCCGGCGGGCTGGCGCTGATGGCCAGCCTGCCGGACGAGGACATCGCGTCGCTATACGCCAGGCACGCGGCAAGCTACGCGCAGATCGGCGTCACCAGCAGCGCATTGATGAAGGCCGTCAAGCAGACGCGCACGGCCGGGTACTCCGAGATCGTCGACACGATCACGCCGGGCGTGTCGGGCGTGGGGGTCGCGTTTCCAGTGTCGGAACTGACCTGGGTGGCGTTCAGCTTCGGGGCGATCAGCAGCCGGCTGGATGGGCCGCGCCGTGTACAGATGGGCGCGCTGCTGCGCGCCGAATGCCTGGCGTGGGCCCAGGACTACCTGGGCCACGCCTGAGGCGGCGCGTTCCGCCGGGGGTGGCGGAACGCGGTCCGGGCGAAACGCCTGGACCGTTCGGGCTTGCGGCCGGGCTTGGGGCGGCCTTAAATGCGCTCGAAAATGGCGGCGATGCCTTGCCCGCCTCCGATGCACATCGTCACCAGGGCATAGCGCCCGCCCACGCGCTGCAGTTCATGCAGCGCCTTGACGGTGATGATCGCGCCGGTGGCGCCGATGGGGTGTCCCAAGCCGATGCCGCTGCCGTTCGGGTTGACCTTGGCCGGATCCAGCTTCAGTTCGCGCGACACGGCGCAAGCCTGCGCCGCGAAGGCTTCATTGGCCTCGATGACGTCCAGCTGGTCCACGGTCAGGCCGGCGCGCTTGAGCGCCGCCTGCGTGGCCGGCACCGGGCCGATGCCCATGATGTCGGGATCGACGCCCGCATGGGCGTACGCCACCAGGCGGGCCAACGGCTTGATGCCGCGCTTGGCGGCCACCGAGGCGTTCATCAGCACCACGGCGCCCGCGCCGTCGTTCAAGCCCGAGGCGTTGCCCGCCGTGACCGTGCCGTTCTCCTTCTGGAAAACGGGCTTGAGCGTGGCCATGGTGGCAGCCGAGACATCGCGGCGCACGTGCTCGTCGGTGTCGAACACGACTTCGCCTTTGCGCGTCTTCTGCACCACCGGCACGATCTGGTCGCGGAAGTAGCCGGCGTCGATGGCGGCTGCCGCGCGGCGATGCGATTCGGCGGCCAGCGCGTCCTGGTCCTGGCGGCTGATACCGAATTTGGCCGCCACGTTCTCGGCCGTGACGCCCATGTGCATGCGGCCGAACGGATCCGACAATGCGCCCGTCATCATGTCCAGCATGACGCTATCGCCCATGCGGGCGCCCCAGCGCTGCGACGGCACGATGTAGGGCGCGCGGCTCATGCTTTCGGCGCCTGCGCCGATCGCGATCTCGGCGTCGCCCAGCAAGATCGTCTGGGCCGCCGACACGATGGCCTGCAGGCCCGAACCGCACAGGCGATTGACGTTGAAGGCGGGCGTTTCCTTGGCGATGCCGGCATTCATGGCGGCCACGCGCGACAGGTACATGTCGCGGGGTTCGGTATTGATGACGTGGCCGACCGCGACATGGCCGACCTCGTCGCCCTTGACGCCGGCGCGTTCAAGCGCGGCGCGGATGACGGTGGCGCCCAGGTCGCACGGCGGCACGTCTTTCAGCGCGCCCCCGAAGTCGCCGATGGCGGTGCGGACGGCCGAAGCGACGATGACTTCATTCATGGTGTTTCCTCCTTGTAGTGCTTTCCATCATACCGCCGGCCCGCCGCCCCCCGGAACGACCCCGGCGTCAGGCGCGGGGCTTGCGCGCGGCCCGCTGCGCGATGAAGGCGCCCACCGCATCCGCGTGTGCCTGGGTCTTGTGCGCCAGCGCCTGATACGCGGCCGACAGCTCCAGCAAGGTGTCCAGCCGCACATGCTGGCTTTCGCGCAGCAGGCGCTTGGTCAGCCGCACCGCGTCGGGGGAGTTCGCCGCCATGCGCGCGGCCAGCGCCTGCGCCGCAGGCAGCAGTTCAACAGCCGGCACGACGCGGGACACCAGCCCCCATTCCTGCGCCGTGCCCGCGTCGATGGCGTCCCCGGTGAACGACATCTCGGCCGCCCGCGCCGAGCCGATCAGCCGCGGCAGGAACCACGCGCCGCCGTCCCCCGGAACGATCCCCAGCTTGACGAAACTTTCCGCGAACGTCGCCCCTTCCGCGGCGATGCGCACATCGCACATGCAAGCCAGATCGCAACCCGCGCCGACGGCCGGGCCGTTGACGGCCGCGATCGTCGGCACTTCCAGCGCATGCAGGGCCAGCGGCAAACGCTGGATGCCGTGGCGGTACTCCTGGCGCAAGGCGGCGCTGCCGACCTCGGGGCCGATCTGCCGCTGCATGTCGTTGATATTGCCGCCAGACGAAAACACCTTGCCCGCTGCCGTCAGGATCAGCACGCGCACGGAAGGATCCCGCTCGATGCGCGCGAACGCGGCCAGCAACTGGTCCACGATGCCGCTGCCGGTCAGCGCATTGCGCGTGGCCGGATCGTCCAGCGTCAGCGTTACGACGCCGTCCGCGCTTTGCTCGTAATGCACGAGTTCCGTCATGCCTTTCTCCTTGTATGCAGGGTTGCGTGCTATTGCTTCGGGATGCCGGCGCGCTGGGCGGCTTCGTCCCACTTGCGGATTTCGTCGCGCTGGAACACGCCCAGTTCTTGCGGGCCTACGGGGAATACCTCCCAGTTCGTGCGCGCCATGAACTCGACAGCGTCCGTCGTGCGAAATATCTCCAGCAGCACGCCGGCCAACTTGTCGATGACAGCTGCCGGCGTGCGGGCCGGCGCAAACGCCGCGGTCCAGTTCACCATGTAATAGCCCGGAAATCCCGATTCCTGCAACGTCGGCGTATCGGGCGCGCTCTTTAGCCGCGTGTCTCCCGTGACCGCCAGCAGACGCATGCGGCCGCTCTGCAGGAAGGGAATCACGGCGCCATAATCCGCGAACACGAAGTCCACCTGCCCGCCCGCAAGGTCCGTCAACGCGGGAGCCGCGCCGCGATACGGCACGTGGTTGGCCTTGATGCCGCCCATGGCCAGAAACAGTTCGGTAGCGATTTGATAGGACGCGCTGCCGCTGCCGAAATTCAGCTCGCCCGGACGCTGGCGCGCCGCGCTCACCAGATCCGCCACTGTCTTGTAGGGCGCATCAGCCTTGACTACCAGCGCCATCGCGCCGTAACCCAGACGCGCCACGGGCGCGAAGTCTTTCACCGGGTCATACGGCAAGTGCTTGAACATGGCCGCGTTGGTCGCCACCGGCGAATTGCTGGCCAGCAGCAGGGTGTAGCCGTCGGGTTCCGCCAAGGCGACCGCCTGCGCAGCGATAAAGCTGTTGCCGCCCGGCCGGTTTTCCACCGTAACGGCCACGCCGAGCTTTTCTTCCATTTTCTTTGCGACATAGCGCGCGTTGCTGTCCGTGCCGCTGCCCGGAGGAAACGACACGATCAGCCGGATGGCCTTGTCGGGGTAAGCGGCCTGGACCGACGCCGCGGACAGCGCCAGCCATGCCGCGCCTGCCAGCGCCAATAGGCGCATCAGCTTGTTCATTGCTTGTCTCCTGTTGTTATCGTCGCTTGGCGCGTTGGACGCGGCACGGCGCAGGAGGCAGCGTAGGTACACGGACAGGTCGCGTCTAATATTAATTTTTGCGCAAGCGATACCAGCCACGTATCACCCACCGGGCCGCCACCGATACGAAATTAGTATCAAATATCCAACAAATAATATTGGACGGCTGTCGCCACGCGGCGTGATAGTGGCCGAGGACGCCCTGCTGCGGGGCGCCCTTCCGCTTCGGAGCGCCCATGATTGATACGCTGGAATTGACCGCCATCCCGCCCGAGGATGAAGCCTTGCGCGCCGACGTGCGCGCTTTCCTGTCCGATACGCTGGATGGGCTGGAACCCGACGAGCGCGCGCGGTCATGGATGGGTTTCGACGCGGCGTTCAGCCGCCAACTGGCCGAACGCGGATGGTTGGGCATGACCTTGCCCCGCGAGCACGGCGGCGCGGCCCGCGGTCATTTCGCCCGTTTCGTGTTGTCCGAAGAACTGCTGGGCGCGGGCGCGCCGGTCTCGGCCCACTGGATTGCCGACCGCCAAAGCGCGCCGCTGATCTTGAAGTACGGCACGTCGTCGCAACGGGACTTCTACCTGCCCCGCATCTGCCGCGCAGAGGCGTTCTTTTGCATCGGCATGAGTGAACCCGGATCCGGTTCGGACCTGGCCAGCATCCGCAGCCGCGCCACGCCCGTTGCGGGCGGCTGGCGTTTGAATGGCAGCAAGGTCTGGACCACCAATGCGCACCGCTCACACTACATGATTGCGCTGGTCCGCACGTCGGGTTCGCCTGAAGACCGGCACCAGGGGCTGTCGCAGCTGATCGTGGATCTGTCGCTGCCTGGCGTGTCCATCCGCCCCATCAAAGACCTGGCCGGCGATTCGCATTTTTCGGAGGTCTTCTTCGACAATGTCGAGCTGGCGGATGACGCGCTGATCGGCGCGGAAGGCGCGGGCTGGGCGCAAGTCAACGCCGAACTCGCGTTTGAACGCAGTGGCCCCGAGCGTCTGTATTCCAGCATTGCCCTGCTGGAATGCTGGCTGACACAATGCCGGACCGTCTCGCATGACGCCAGCGACCGGGCCGCCCTGGGCAGCATCCTGTCGCAGATGGCTGTTCTGCGCGCCATGTCGCTGGCGGTGGCGGGCAGGCTGGCGGCAGGCGGCAGTCCGGCCACCGAGGCCGCGCTGGTGAAAGATCTGGGCACCGAGCTTGAACAAGCCCTTCCGCGCCTGATCGGCGACGCACTGGGACGCCGCCCCGACATGCCGCCGCCCCTGCCGCTGCTGCGCACCCTGGCCTATCTGGAACAAGTCAGCCCCACGTTTTCCTTGCGCGGCGGCACGCGCGAAATCCTGCGCGGCATCATCGCCCGCGGTCTTGGCCTTCGATAAGGACGATCATCATGGACACTTTGCTTGGCGACGCCGCCGAACGCCTGTTCGCCCAGACGTGCACGCCCGCATTGATTCGCGGCATCGAACAAGGCCAACCGATCGCCACGGCGTGGCAGGCCTGCGAAGACGCCGGCTTTGCCGACGCGCTGGTGCCCGAGGCGCAGGGCGGCGCGGGGCTGGACCTGCCCGATGCGCTACCCGTGATGCTGGCGGCCGGCCGCCATCTTTGCCCCTATCCGATTGCGCACACGATGCTGGCGCGTGCCTGGCTTGCCGCCGCCGGACGCGCACGGCCGACAGGATCGATCGCCATCGCCCCGCACGGCCTGTCGATCCAGGGCAACCGCGTCGCAGGCGCCAACGTACCGTGGATCCGCGCGGCCGACAACGTCCTGGCGCATATCAATGGGCAAGCCTGGCTGTTGGCCACGCAGAATGGCCGCGTCCAGCCGAACGGCGTGCAGGGCAGCCTGGACGGCGAAGCCTCGTGGATGATGGCGGACGCGCAATGCCTGGGCCACGGCAGTCCGCTGGACGAGCTGGCCGCCGCCGCCTATGCCGGCTTGATGGCCGGCGCCATGGACCGGGTGCTGGCGCTGACGCTGGACTACGCCAATACGCGGGCGCAGTTCGGCAAACCCATCGGCCGTTTCCAGGCCGTGCAGCAGCAGATCAGTGTGATGGCCGAACAGGTCTGGGCCGTCCGCATGGCCGCGCAGTTGGTGTTCCAGGGCGCTGGCGGGCGACCGCGAGCGATGCTGGCCGCGATGGGCAAGGCGCGCGCCAGCCAGGCAGCACCGCTGGTCGCCGACATCGCGCACGCGGTGCATGGAGCCATCGGCGTCACCGCTGAATACGATTTGCAGTTGTATACCCGGCGACTGCGCGAATGGCGGACGGCGGGCGGGTCGGAATCCTATTGGCACGAACGCATCGGCGCCCATGCGCTGAAGAACGACGCAGATGCCCTGACCTACCTGCGCACGGCACTCTGCGTCCCGGGATGAGGCCAATATCGAAGGGATAGCACGCATGCCGCAATCGATACGCGCGCCGTATCATCCAGGGCAACCATCCTCCCGGGCCGCCCTTATGGATTTCCGCCATCTACAGCAGTTCCTGGTGCTTGCCGAGACGCTGAACTTCCACCGCGCGGCGGAGAAGCTGCATATGTCTCAGCCCCCGCTGTCGGTCTCGATCCGCAAGCTTGAAGACATGGTGGGCGTGCCGTTGTTCGTCCGTGGACGCCAGGGCGTGCAATTGACCGAAGCCGGCCTGGCCGCCCTGGATGAAGCGCGTCGCGCCCTATTCCATGCCGAGCAGTTCAAGCTGGCTGCGCGCGCCGGCGCCGCGGGCGAAGGCGGCACCGTGCGCATCGGCTTCGTCGGGTCCGCCACGCACGGTATCCTGCCGCGCATCCTGCCCCTGTTCCGCCAACGCTATCCCGGCGTGACCGTCGTGCTGCGCGAAGCGACATCGATCCGCATCATGCAGGATCTGGCGGAGGACACGCTGGAGGTCGGTATCGTGCGCGTGCCGGTGGCCATGGGGTCGAACGTGCGCCTGGCCCCGCTGACCACCGAGAACTTCGCGCTGGCCGTGCCCAAAGGGCATCCGCTGGCGCGGCGCGGCCGCATCCGCTTGACCGACCTGGCGGACGAGGCGTTCATCATGTACACCGCAACCGAGGCGGCCGGCTTGCGGATGGCGGCGATCAACGCATGCCAATTGCGCGGCTTCACGCCCCGCATCACCCAGGAAGCGGTGCAGGTGCAGACGCTGCTGAGCCTGGTCGAAAGCGGATTGGGCGTGGCGCTGGTGCCCGCCGGCAGCCGGCGCCATCCGGGACCCAACGTCGTCTATAAAACGCTGGCCGACTTTCCCGCCGACGCCTCGATCGGCATTTCGCTGGCATGGAATCCCGACACGGAACGCAGCGCCGCGCGCAACCTGCGCGAGATGGCCAGCCAGGCATTCCGCGACAAGCCTGCCAAATATCCGGTGCCGCGCTTGCGGCAAGGTGGCCGGCAGGCTTAGGATGGAGCATGGCTGCGCCACGGCACCTCGCGGGGCTGGAAGTGCGGCGCGCGGTCCACGTTTGAACCTTGCCAGCGATTCGGGAGCACATCGTGAAGACAGTTGCTGAGATTCTCAGGGAAAAGCCGAACCACTCCGTCGTGACGGTTTCACCGGATTCATCGGTGTACGACGCCATCAAGACCATGGCCGAACGCAGCATCGGCGCGGTCGTCGTCGTCGAAGGCGATACCGTGCTGGGCATGTTGTCCGAGCGCGACTACGCCCGCAAGGTCGTCTTGCAAGACCGCTCGTCGCGTAGCACGAAAGTGCGCGACATCATGACGGACTCGGTCTACTACGTGGGCCCCGGCGATACGCGGGAACACTGTATGGCCATGATGACCGAACGGCACTTCCGCCATCTTCCGGTCATCGACGACGAAAAGTTGATCGGCCTGTTGTCCATCGGCGATCTGGTCAAGGACGTCATGAGCGAACAGAAGTTCATCATCCACGAATTGGAGCGCTACATCAGCGGCGGCCACGCCTGACCCCCCTGGCCGCGGACCTGGCGGGCGCGGGCTAGCCCGCCGCCAGGATCCGTGCCGCGGGCACGATCAGCCCCAGTCCCGCAGCCAGCAGCAGCACGAACACCATGCGCTTGATGGTCTTCATCGAGCCCGCCGTGCCATAACGCCGCGCCACCCACGTCACGCCGATCACGACCGGAAACGCCTGCACGCTCAGCCAGAACGACGACGCCATGAACGCCCCCTGCCCGGTCACCAGACTCAGACGCACCAAGGCGTTCAGCGAAAACAGCACCAGCAGGCTGTTGCGGATGGACGCCAGCGGCAAGGGCTGGCGGTACAAGTGATAGACCATTGGCGGCCCGGCGCTTGAGAACAAGCCGCCCAGCACGCCCGATATCCCGCCGAAGAACACGAAAGACGCCTTGGACGACAGCCGTTCGAGCGGCTTGGCGCGCGCCACCAGCAAGACGGCGCACGCGAGGATCGTGACGCCCAGCAGCAATTGCAAAAACACCGTCGTCGACCCGCTGATCCAGGTCAGCACCGCCACGCCCACGCCGACTCCCACCAGGCTGGCAGCCATCGCCGGGCCGATCAGCGACCAGTTCACCTGCGGTTTGGCGCGCGCCAGCGTCACCGCGGCATTCACCAGCGACAGCACGCTGACCACGTTCGCCACTTCAGACACCGACGCCAGCTGGAACACGCCCGACAGCCCCAGCAGCACAAGCCCGAAGGCGAAGCCGGTCATGGTCTGGGCATACGTGGCAAGCGCCACGCAGACCAGGAACAGCAGATGTTGGGAGATGCTCATGCGTAGGGAATTTCTTGTCGCCGGGCCGCCTGCATAGCGGCGCGTGTTTTTCTTATCGCTGGGCCGCCCCGTGGAGGCGGCCTGCCGCGGCGATGATATCACCGCGCTGGGGGCCTTCCCCCCGAGGCCCCCGGACGGTCGAATCACATATCTTGTCACAAATGGAAGCGTCCCTGAACCTGTCCCCGACGGACTGCCGCTATCCTTGCCGCCCTGTCCGTCCTAGCCGGTTTGACCTTGCCTGAATGACGCCCAAACACACCACGATCAACACCGTGACCCTGACCTGCTCCACGTGCGGCAGCGCTCAGTTCACCAAGTTGGCCCCCAACGAATACCGATGCAACCACTGCCACGCCTTGACGCTGGTGGAGGACGACGTCGCGCAGCGGCTGGAAAAGATCCTGCGCGGCATGCAGCAGCCCAACCAGGCGCCGCAAGTGAAGCCCGCGGTGCTCGCGGCCATCGCGTTGACCGTGGCCGCGGTGATCACCATCCCCCTGGTGGCCTCGCTGTTGAGTTCGGGCAGTTCGCCGGCGCCGCACCGTCCGGTGCAGCCGCCGCCGATCGATGCCTCGCTGGTCAAGCTGACCGATGTCCGCGAAACGCAGGAACGCGGCCGCAAGCAGCTGGTCATGATGATGCGCAACGAGACCGGCAGGAAGATCGACGCGCCGCGCGTGACCGCCACGTTTTTCCAGGGCGAATTGACGCTGTCGTCGTCCTGGAGTTCGCCGTCGGCTCGGACCTTGCAACCCGGCGAATACGCCCCGGTGTTGATCTCGGTGCCGGACAAGGCCTATAGCCGCTACGCGCTGGAGGTTGCCACGCCGTCGCCCGCGCGCGGCAAGACCAACAATGTGGCGCCCAGCAAGGTGCAACTCGTGCGCAACGACGGGGCCTACCGGCTGGTCGGCCTGCTGAAGAATCAGGGCGCGACAGAGGCCAACAGCACCCAGATCACCGTCATCCTGTACGGCGAGGACGGCGCGATGATCGGCACGGGCAACGGCTACGGCACTGCCAGCCCGCTGGCGCCCGGCGCATTGACGTCGTTCGACGTGCGCTGCGAGATGCTTGGCGACGGCAATGTCGCGTCCTACGATTACATGGTGCAAAGTGAAAGCTGACCGCCCCGAAGCGACATCCCTGTCCTGGCCGGCCAAGGCCGGACTTGCGCTGATCATCCTGGCCGCGATCGGCTTCGCGCTATACAAGCACACGGCCGCAGGCCCCTGGATCGCGCAGAAATTTGCCCCGAAAGCCGCGCCGCAAGCCGCGGCCCCGGGCAAGGACGATGCGCCCAAGGAGGCGGCCCCCGCCAGCCGCATCGTGCGGGTCAGCCCGGCCAATGCCCGGGTCATCGACCAGGTCCGCCTGACCACGGAAGAACTGCTGGACCCCGATTTTGCGCTGTTCGACCCCAAGGCGTTCAGCCTGTCCGCGCCGCGCCGCCTGCTGGACGAAATCGAACGCCCCGTCCTGTATGCCGAACTCGTCAACACCAGCGATCGCTACGTCGCCCTGTCGCCACGGGTGAAGATCGCCGTGTTCGACGGGTCGCGCGCGGTGGACTTGCGCCAGGACTGGGAACTGCCCACCCACCTGTATCCGGGCGAACGGGTGACGGTGGCGATGCCCGGCGGCCGCTATGAACGCGTGACCGAGATCAAGCCTGACTGGCGGCCGGCCAAGCGCGCCGCGCTGCCCGGCCCCCGCCCCAAGCTGGCCGTCTCCGTGGAGAACACCGAGGCCAACGTCGGCACCGGCACCCTCAATTTCAGCTACCGCTACCGTTACAAGTACGTCACGGTCCACGGCCGGGTACGCAATGAAGACCAGGCGGAGGTCGACAACGTGCGGGTCTGGATCACCCTGTACGACGCCCAGGACCAGGTGTCCGGGGCCACGTTCAAGGAACTGCGGTTGCCCAAGCTGAAGCCGGGCGAAACTGCCCCGTTCGAAGCCCAAGTCAAACAATACGGCGGCAATTTCGCCCGGGTGGGCCTGGTCTACGACGCTACGGCACGCTGAGCCTGGCACCGCGCCGCCTTCGGGCGCGCCTCTATGGAAAGGCGGCTCGCAAGGCCGCCTTTTGCTTGCCCGCCCCGCACCGCCCCCCTGCGCGCCGTCGCCCGTAAGCAACAGCTATCAACTCAAGTCTTATATAAGATATAAGACATTTGCCTGCCCCCCGTCTTCCCTCTACAATTCCGCCAACAACCCTTCTTCCAACCCGACTTTGAGCAGGCCTCACATGCTGGATAATTACCGCCAACACGTTGCCGAACGCGCGGCTCTGGGGATTCCCCCGCTGCCCCTTACGGCTAAACAAACCGCTGAACTGATCGAACTGCTGAAGAACCCGCCTGCTGGCGAGGAGCAGAATCTGGTCGAACTGCTGACCTACCGTGTGCCGGCCGGCGTGGACGATGCCGCCAAGGTCAAGGCGTCCTACCTGGCCGCCGTGGCGCTGGGCAAGGAAGCTTGTGCGTTGATCAGCCGTGCCAAGGCGACGGAACTGCTGGGCACGATGCTCGGCGGCTACAACATTGGCCCGCTGGTCGACCTGCTGGATGATGCGGAAATCGGCACCATCGCCGCCGATGCGCTGAAAAAGACCCTGTTGATGTTCGACGCCTTCCATGACGTGAAGGAAAAGGCCGACGGCGGCAACGCCAACGCCAAGTCCGTGCTGCAAAGCTGGGCCGATGCCGAGTGGTTCACGAGCCGTCCGGAACTGCCGGAAAGCCTGACCATCACCGTCTTCAAGGTGCCGGGCGAAACCAACACCGACGACCTGTCGCCGGCGCCTGACGCCACCACCCGCCCCGACATCCCGATGCACGCCCTGGCGATGCTGAAGAACAAGCGCGACGGCGCCGCCTTCGAACCGGAAGAAGATGGCAAGCGCGGCCCGGTCAAGTTCATCGAATCGCTCAAGGAAAAGGGCCACCTGGTCGCCTATGTGGGCGACGTGGTCGGCACGGGTTCGTCGCGCAAGTCGGCCACCAACTCGGTGCTGTGGTTCACGGGCGAAGACATCCCCTTCGTACCGAACAAGCGCTTTGGCGGCGTGTGCCTGGGCAACAAGATCGCCCCGATCTTCTACAACACGATGGAAGACGCCGGCGCGCTGCCGATCGAACTGGACGTGTCCAAGATGGAAATGGGCGACGTCGTCGAGCTGCGTCCGTATGAAGGCAAGGCCATCAAGAATGGCGAAGTCATCGCTGAATTCGAAGTCAAATCCGACGTGCTGTTCGACGAAGTGCGCGCCGGCGGCCGCATTCCGCTGATCATCGGCCGTGGCCTGACGAGCAAGGCGCGCGAAGCGCTGGGCCTGGCCCCGTCGACGCTGTTCCGCCTGCCGAAGGACCCGGTCGACACCGGCCGCGGCTACACCCTGGCCCAGAAGATGGTCGGCCGCGCCTGCGGCCTGCCGGAAGGCAAGGGTATCCGCCCGGGCACCTACTGCGAACCGAAGATGACCTCGGTCGGCAGCCAGGACACGACCGGCCCGATGACCCGCGACGAACTGAAAGACCTCGCTTGCCTGGGTTTCTCGGCAGACCTGGTGATGCAGTCGTTCTGCCACACCGCCGCCTACCCGAAGCCCGTGGACGTCAAGACGCACCACACGCTGCCGGAATTCATCAGCACCCGCGGCGGCATCTCGCTGCGCCCGGGCGACGGCGTGATCCACTCGTGGCTGAACCGCATGCTGTTGCCCGACACCGTCGGCACCGGCGGCGACTCGCACACCCGCTTCCCCATCGGCATCTCGTTCCCCGCCGGTTCGGGCCTGGTGGCCTTTGCCGCCGCCACGGGCGTGATGCCCCTGGACATGCCGGAGTCGGTGCTGGTCCGCTTCAAGGGCAAGTTGCAGCCTGGCGTCACCCTACGTGACCTGGTCAACGCCATCCCGCTGTACGCCATCAAGCAAGGCCTGCTGACGGTCGCCAAGCAAGGCAAGAAGAACATCTTCTCCGGCCGCATCCTGGAAATCGAAGGCCTGCCCGACCTGAAGGTCGAACAAGCCTTCGAACTGTCGGACGCTTCCGCTGAACGTTCGGCCGCCGGCTGCTCGGTACACCTGAACAAGGAACCGATCATCGAATACATCAACAGCAACATCGTGATGTTGAAGTGGATGATCGCCAACGGCTACGAAGACGAGCGCACCCTGGGCCGCCGCATCAAGGCCATGGAAGCCTGGCTGGCTGACCCCAAGCTGCTGGCTCCGGACGCCGACGCCGAATACGCCGCCGTCATCGAAATCGACCTGGCCGACGTGCACGAGCCCATCGTGGCCTGCCCGAACGATCCGGACGACGTCAAGACGCTGTCCGAAGTCGCCGGCGCAAAGATCGACGAAGTGTTCATCGGCAGCTGCATGACCAACATCGGCCACTTCCGCGCAGCCTCCAAGCTGCTGGAAGGCAAGCGCGACATCCCGGTCAAGCTGTGGATTGCCCCGCCGACCAAGATGGACGCCACGCAACTGACCGAAGAAGGCCACTACGGCGTCTTCGGCACCGCCGGCGCCCGCACGGAAATGCCGGGTTGCTCGCTGTGCATGGGTAACCAGGCACAAGTGCGCGAAGGCGCTACCGTCATGTCGACCAGCACCCGCAACTTCCCGAACCGCCTGGGCAAGAACACGAACGTGTACCTGGGTTCGGCTGAATTGGCCGCCATCTGCTCGAAGCTGGGCCGGATTCCGACCAAGGAAGAATACATGGGCGATATGGGCGTCATCAACAAGAGCGGCGACCAGATCTACCAGTACCTGAACTTCGACAAAATCGCGGACTACAAGGACGTGGCGGATGTGATCGAGGTCTAAGCCTCGAACGCCCAGCCAGGCCCTGCTGCCTGCACGACGGCCCCGGAGCGATCCGGGGCCGTTTTTCTTTGTGCCCGCGTTGGCGCGAAGCACCCGGGGCTGCACGTGTCCTCAAAAAATTTCAGGGACGGAACTTTTCCGGCGATACGTTTTCATACAATCGCGCTACCTTGTGACACTTGGCCCTTAAACCGGCGCGGCTTGCCGCCTGCGCCCCCCTTATTCAGGAGGACGCCTGCCAATGACCCGGCTTTTGCTGCCGCCGCTGCTACTGCTGGCGCTTGCCGGTTGCGCCACCGCGCCGCCATCCAACCCCGAGAACATTTGCGCGATCTTCCGCGAAAAACCGGACTGGCACGACGCCGCCCTGAAGGTGCAGAAGAAATGGGGCGCCCCCGTGCCGGTCCCGATGGCCATGATGTACCAGGAGTCGTCCTTCAAGCAGGACGCCGTGCCGCCCCGCTACTACTTCCTGGGCATCATCCCCTGGGGCCGGGTCAGCTCCGCCTACGGCTATGCGCAGGCCAAGGACGAAACCTGGGCCGACTACAAGAATGACGCCGGCGGTTGGGGCGCCAGCCGCGACAACTTCGCCGATGCGCTGGATTTCATGGGCTGGTACATGAGCAAGTCGCAGCGCATCAACGGCGTATCGAAGTGGGACGCCTACGGCCAATACCTGAACTATCACGAAGGCTGGACCGGCTACCGCAACCGCAGCTACGACCGCAAGGCTTGGTTGAAGACCGTGTCGCAAAAGGTGCAGGCACGCGCGGAGAAGTTCACGTCGCAGTACAAGAGCTGCGAGGCGGATCTGACGCGGGGGGGATGGTTCTGGTGAGGGGGCAGTCTTTATAAAAACCCCGGCACCAAGCCGGGGTTTTTCATGCATGCCGGCTCATGCCGGCCACAATCAGAAGTCCATGCTGGCCGACAGCAGGAACGTGCGCGGACCGCCCAGGACCAGATAGCCGTTGCCCGGGTAGCCGCCCACCGACGACCAGTAGTTGCGGTTGGCGATGTTCTCGACGCGCGCGCGCAGGGTCACGACGTGGCCGTCGACGTCCATCATGTAGCGCAGGCCCGCATCGAAACGGGTCCAGCCCGGCACCTTGAGGGTGTTGGCGTCGTTCGCATAGGACGAACCGGTGTAGACGACGCGGCCGTCCACGGCCAGGCCCTGCACGCCGGGAATGTCCCATTCCACGCCCATGTTGGCCTGGAAGCGCGGCACGCCAATCACGCGGTTGCCATCCAGCGACGCCGTGCCGGTCGAGCGCTGCTCGGCGTCCAGCCACGTCAGGCCGCCCAGCACGCGCACGCTCTTGATGGGTTCGCCGTAGACAGTCAGTTCCGCGCCTTGATGGCGGTCTTTGCCGGACGTGGTCAGCTCGTTACTGGCGTTGTACATCGCGCGCGGCTTGTCCGTGGAGAAGAGCGCCAGGCCGGCGCCCAGGCCGTCGCCTTCGTACTTCACGCCGATTTCCTTTTGCTTGGACACGTACGGCTGCAGGCTCTGGCCGACGTTGGGCACGGGCCTGCCGTTCGCGTTGGCGGGCGCGGTCGGGCCTGCGACCAGCGCTTCGATGTAATTCGCGTACAGGGAAACGCTGGGCGCCACCTTGAAGACGATGCCGGCGGCAGGCGAATTGCGGCTGGCGTCATAGGCGCCGTTTTCCTTGCCGGTGTTGTAGGCGTAGTCGCGCTGGGACAGCCGCTGATGCCGGATGCCCAAGGTCAGCAGCACCTTGTCATCCAGGAACGACATCGTGTCGCCAAAGGCGTAGCTGCTCATCCGCGTGCGCCCTTGCAGCGCAGGGTTGTCGATGTCGTTGCCCCGCAACGCGCCGGCGCTGAAGGCGGGCTTGTCGTAGGACACCGGGTCATAGATGTTGGTCGCGAACGTGTTGGCGTAATCCATGATGTAGGCATTTTTCTTCTTCAGGTCGAAGAAGGATGCCGACACGACGAACTCGTGGCCCACCGGACCCGTGCGCACCTTGGCGCGCAAGCCCAATTCACCCGTGTTGACGCTGTCCTCGCGAGTGTTGTCGAACCGGTAGAAGTTGCCCGCGCCCGTGCTGCCGTTGGTCAGCGTCACGTTGCCCAGCGAGTTCGCTTCGTCGCTGCGGCGGAAGCCGTACGCGGCCCAGCCCGTCAGCTTGTCGCTGAAATCGTGCTCGGCGCGCAACGTGCCAAACACATCTCGCTCGTTGGAATAGGACCACGGCTGCGCGTAGTTGGAGCTGGCGTCCGGCGCGTCGGGCACGCTGGTGACGCCGGCGCCCATCGTCACGTTCGGCCGCGCGCGCTTGAGCTTGTTTTCCTGCCAGCCGATATCGCCGGACAAACGCGTGTCGGCCGAGCGCCAATCGATGCCCAACGACACCAGGCTGGTACGCGAATGTTCGTCGTCGATACCCGTATCGCCGCTGCGTTGCGCGGCGTTCAGACGGATGCCGGTGCTGTCGTCAGGGCCGAAACGGCGCGCAATGTCGGTCGACAGCTGGAACTGGCCGCCACTGCCCACGCCGGTGGTGACGCGGGTCAGCGGTTCATTCGGCGCACGCTTGGGCACCAGGTTGATCACGCCGCCGATGCCGCCGCCGCCGGGCGTCGCGCCCGTCAGAAAAGCCGTCGCGCCGCGCAGCACTTCCACGCGCTCGAACAGTTCGGTGGCGATGTACTGGCGCGGCAGCAGGCTGTACAGCCCGTTGTAGGCCACGTCGTCGGAACTCAGGATGAAGCCGCGGATAAAGTACGACTCCTGGAAGTTGCCGAAGCCGCGCGCCACCCGCACCCCGGAATCGTTTTGCAGCACGTCGCCCACGCTGCGTGCCTGCTTGTCCTGGATCAGCTCGTTCGTGTAGCTGGTGATGCTGAACGGCGTGCTCATGTTGTCTTGGGTACCCAGAATGCCGACGCGGCCGCCTGTGGCGACTTGGCCGCCCGCGAAAGGCGCCGCCAGGCCGCCGGCCGAGGCATCAGCGCTGGCTTCGACCTTGATGGCCTCCATCGACACGACGGAGCCATTGGCGGCGGGTTGGGTTTCGGGGGCAGTTTGACCGTAGACGACGCCCAGGCACGGCAGCGTCGCGGCCATGCAGGCAAGAGTTCTGATTTTCATATCGGGATCACGAGAGGCAAGAGAAGCGCGTCGTTGCGCAAAGAAACGCAACATCCCGCAGGGGTCACGCACGGAATCTTGGAGGATTTATGCCGGAAATGGTATCAAACAGAGAATCATTCTCATTCCGTCCCTTATTTTAGAAAGACGGATCGTTGCCGGCGCGCAACAGATATCCCTGATGCCTACAGGGTCAAGCCGCTTGATCCTGGCGCATTTTCCCGAAATCGCCGGCTTCATAGGCGGCCAGCGCTCGGCTCAGGTCACGTTGGCTGGCCATCACGACGGTCCCGCGCCGAAAAACGGGTTCGTCCACGAACGGACCTGCGATCAGCACGTAATGCGCGGGCGCCTTCCCTGCCATCAGCAGCAGCACCCCCTCGTCGTCGGCCGGTCGCGCCGACGCCGCCAACGCGGAACCGACGTGCAGAACGGCAAAGTCCGGATCACCGCCCTGCCGCTTCGGCAAGGGCGGCGCCCCGCTCCGGCAATGGCGGGCACGCACCCCCAGCTCCCCCTGCACCGAGTAGATCCAGGCATTCCAGCCGGGCGCCAAGGGCAGCAATTGCGTCGCCCCGGGGCGCAGCCAGCCGTCCAGGATCATCAGTGCCTCGGGGGTCGCTAGCGGAGACTGCCAGCCGCCGTGCTTGCCCGCCACGACGCGCACGCGGCCGGCGTCCGTTTGGATGACAGGCATCTCCCAGGCGCGAAGCAACGAGACCTCCGGCGGCAGCGACTTGAGCCGGTCCGGCAGATTCAACGCGATGCGCAGGCCATTCAGGCGCGCGGGCCCGGCGGGTTGCTGCGTGCGCAGGATGCCCGTGCCCGCCACGGTCCAGTGCAGGTCCCCTGCGCGCACCTCGTGATCGTTGCCTTCGCTGTCCTGGCATTGCATGACGCCTTTGGCGTCTTCCAGCAGCAGCGTGGCCGCGCACAGGCCGGCGTGCGGCTGCGGCGCGGCCATCGCCCCGGTCATGATGAAGTGGTCCACCATGACGACGGGCGACGGGCTATGGGAGAAATCGGTGTGCAGGAACGGGCGAAGCGTGCAGGCATCGCCCGCGGACTGGGTCTGGCCGGCAACGACGTTGCTGAGATGGATAGTCAAAAAAATGCTGCCTGATGAGGGAGTGGCGCTAGGGCCTGCCACACACGTAAAAGGAGGCTCCCTTCCGTGCGCGCAGGCCCTAGCTGACGCGAAGCTTATGGGTTCCGCGCCCCCCGCGCAATCCCCCCAATTTCTCGCCCTCGCCCCGGTAGCGACGCCACGGACTCAGTCCAGCGTGATCCGGTTCGCGCGGATCACGGCGCCCCAGCGTTCGCGGTCCTCCGAGACGTACCTGTCGACCTCCGCCTGGTCGCGCGGCGCCTGGATCGCCAGCCCCAATGTCTGGAAGCGTTCGCGGAAATCCGGCTGGCGCATGACGCGGGCAACGGCGTCCTGCAAAACGCGCGCATCGGCGGCGGGTGTGGCCAGCGGCACGGCGACGCCGAACCAGGTCGCCGCGCGGAAGCCCGGAAACCCGCTTTCAGCGACGGTCGGCACGTCGGGCAACACGGGCAGCCGTTCGGCCGTGGTCACCGCCAGCGCCTTGATCTTGTTTTCCTTCACCAGGGGCAGCGACGTGCTGATGACATCCACCATCAATTGCGTGTCGTTGGCCATCAGCGAACTGAGCGCGGGCGCGCTGCCGTTGTACGGAATGTGCGCGATGTCGACGCCGGTCCGGGACTTGAGCAGTTCAGTCGCCAGTTGCAAGGGGTTGCCGATGCCGACCGACGCGTAGTTCAGTTTGCCAGGGTGCGCCTTCGCGTAGCTGACGAACTGCGCCAACGTTGTGGCGGGCACCTCGTTATTCGCCACGACCACCAGCGGCAACTCCGCCACGACCGACAGCACGCGGAAATCGCGCGCCGCGTCATAGGAGATCTTCCGGTAAAGCAGAGGGTTGAGCACCATGCTGGCGTTACTGGCCAGAAATATCGTGTACCCGTCAGGCTGGGCGCGAGCCACCTGCGTGGCGGCGATCATCGTGTTGGCGCCCGGCTTGTTCTCGACCACAACGGGTTGCGACAGCTCGCGCGACAGGCGCTCGGCCAGCACGCGCGACAACTGGTCGGCCGCGCCCCCCGGGGTGTAGGGCACCACCAGCTTCACGGGCCTGTCCGGGAACGCCGCCCGGGCTTGCGGGACGCTGGCGGCACACACCAGCATCGCGGCCAAGGCGCGGCCGAACCAACGATTCATCTGCGACATGCTTGTCTCCCGAGTCTTCACGGACTCTTGTAATGGGTACTGCCTGAAGGAACTGGACGACGGCGCCGGCGGCCATTCGCAAAGGCCGCGTGGCCGCTACACCTTGCGCGCGTGGCCTTCCCAGAATTCCGCCCTGAGCCGGCGCTTGGCGATCTTCCCGTTGTCGTCGCGCGGCAGGACCTGGCGCAGGGAAAGCTCGCGCGGGACCTTGTAGCGGGCGATCCGGGCGGACAGCCATCGCAGGGCGTCTTCCACATCCAGGACGGCCTCCGGGGCGGGTTGAACCAAGCCCAGCAGGCGTTCGCCGAACTCGGGATCCGGCACGCCGAAAACCGCGCAATCGGCCACGCCCGGGTACTGCATCAGGTGGTGTTCGATTTCCGCCGGATAGATGTTCACGCCGCCCGAAATCACCAGGTCCGATTCGCGGTCGCACACGAACAGGTAGCCGTCCTCGTCGACATAGCCCAGGTCGCCCAGCCCGATCAGGCCGTCGCGCTCGACCGCCTGGCGGGCCTCGGGATGGTTGCGGTAGGTGAAGTCGGCATACGCGGGCTGGCGCACGTGGATGCGCCCGACCTGCCCGGGCGCGCAGACCGAGCCATCCTCGGCGTAGATGCGCACCTGCGCTGGCCCGATGGGCCGCCCCGCGCTACCCGGCTTCGCCAGCGCCTCATGTGAATCGATCACGGTCACCATGCCCGCTTCGCTGGACGCGTAGGTTTCATGCACCACCGGCCCCAGCCAGTCGATCATCGCTCGCTTGAGCTCTGGGGCGCACGGCGCGCCCGTCGACGCCACGAAGCGTAATGACGACAAATCGAACGATGCCCGCGTGCGCGCATCCAGCTTCAACAAGCGCACGTACATGATGGGCACCAGATAGATCGTGTCGATGCGGTGCTGCTCGATCAGGCGCAACACCTCGACCGGGTCGAAACGCGGCATCAGCACCAGCGTGTCGCACACGCGCAGCGCCACCTGCGCGAAGACGCTGGGCGCGCTGTGGTAGATCGGCGCGGGCAGCAAGGCGCGGCTTCCCTGGCGCAAGCCATAGGCCTGTTCGACGACGGCCTCCACGGCCGCCAGATGTTCGGCCAGCCGCTCCACCGGGAAGGGCTGGCGCACCACGCCCTTGGGGCGGCCCGTCGTGCCCGAGGTATAGGCCATGTGGCCGCGCGGCGCGACCAGCGGCCCGTCATGGCGCGGCTGCGCATTGCGCCACGCCTCGTAGTCGTTCGCCTCGAAATTGTCGGCCTCGGACATGGTGTCCGTGCCGCCCGACACTCGCAGCACGGGCAGGTCTGCCGGCAGCGCGGCACAGACCCCGCGCCACAGGTCGTCTTCGGTGATCAGCAGTTTCGCGCCGCTATCGCTTACCAGGAACGCCACCTCGTCGGCCGTGTAGTGCCAATTGATCGGGCAGTAATAGCAGCCCAGCCGCTTGCAGGCCTGGATGATTTCCAGATAGGGCATGCCGTTGCGCAGCAGCACGGCGATCACGTCGCCTTCCCGCACCCCCATGGCCGCGAGGCCCGCCGCCACCTGTTCGCCGCGGGCGATCAGCGCATCGCGGTCCAGGCAAACGTCGCCGGCAATGATCCGTCCGCTCATGCCGGCTTCCCGGCACGCAGGGCCTTGTCCTGCGCCGTGCGCGCCTCGATCGCGGCGCGGGCGGCGGCCCAGTCTTCCTCGGTCCACTCGAAGTACTGCTTGAAGTACGCCCCGTTGGCCAGATAGTCGCCGCCATCCAGCGCAATCGTCTGGCCGTTGATCCAGTCGTTGCCCGGCCCCAGCAGAAAGGCCGCCAGTTCGCCGATGTCGTGGCCGGTGCCCAGGCGCCGCATGGGGTTCTGCTGGATCAGGGCATCCTGGCCATCGCCGTTCGGGCGCAGCCGCGCCGTCGCGCCTTCGGTGGGGATCACCCCGGGCGCAATGGCGTTCATGCGGATCCCGTGCCGCCCCCATTCGACGGCCAGCGATTTCGTCATCGCGTCGATGCCCGCCTTGGACATGGCCGAGGGCACCACGAACGGCGATCCGGTCCACACCCACGTCACCACGATGGACACGACCGCGCCCTGCGCACCGGTGGCGATCCAGCGTTTGCCCACGGCCTGCGTCGTATAGAAAGTGCCGCGGAACACGGTGTCAGCGATGGCGTTGAAACCGCGCGCCGACAGTTTTTCAGTCGGACTGATGAAGTTGCCGGCGGCGTTGTTGATCAGGCCGTCCAGGCCCCCGTGCGTGTTCCAGATGCCCGCCACCATCGCGTCGACCGCATCCGCGTCGCGGATGTCGACCGCGTGGGCATACGCCTGGCCGCCATGCCTGGCGCGCAAGGCGGCAGCGGCCTCCTCCACCACGGACAAGCGGCGTCCGCACAGGTGGACAGTGGCGCCCAGCGACGCCAGTTGCTCCGCCATCGCGTAGCCCAGGCCGGTTCCCCCGCCCGTGACGAGGATGCGCTGGCCGTGGAACAAGTCCGCCCGGAACATGCTTTGCGGCATGGTTTGTCTCCTGTTGTCGTTTGGAATGCCAGCAGCGGACGGATGGGTCCGATGCGGTTCGGACCCAGAATATCAATCCCCGGATATCGCGACAATCCTTCACCTTGAGTAAACTCTGTTTCCTCACAGGCAACAATCAACCCCGCCCATGTCCGCCTTGCCCGCGCTAGACCTGAACCTGATCCAGCTATTCGTGACCATCGTCGAAACGGGCACGCTCAGCGAGGCGGCCTTGCGCCAGGGCGTCACCCGGTCGCACGTCAGCCGCAACCTGCAGAAGCTGGAGCGGGTATTTGGGGCGCAACTGATCCGGCGCACGACGCGCCGCCTGGAACTGACGCATCAGGGCAGCGTGCTGTACGAGCATGGCGCCCGCATGGCGCGCGAAGTGGAGTCCGCCCGCCACGCCTTGCAGAGAATGGGCGCCGAACCCACGGGCCACGTGCGCCTTTCCCTGCCCACCGGGCTGGGCGAACTTGACGCCCTGCGCCCGCTGCTGGTGCGATTTGCCCTGGAACACCCCAGCCTGAGCCTGCGCGTGCTGTTCTCGAACCGGGTCAGCGACCTGATTTCCTCAGAGATCGACGTGGCGTTGCGCGTGGTCTCGTCGCCGCCGCAGGACTATGTGGCGCGCGAATTGGGCGACGTGAAATGGCATTTGTGCGCCGCCCCCGCCTATCTGCAACGCGCCGGTACGCCCGCGCATCCGCGCGACCTGGGCCGACTGGACTTTCTATGCCCGCCCGGCCCCAAGCCACAGGCGGCGCTGCGCCTGCACCGCAAGGGCCAGGCCTACGAGATCAAGCTGGCGTCCCGCCTGCAATCCGAATATTTCCCTTTCCTGGCCGACGCCGCCCGCGACGGTGCAGGCGTGGCGCTGCTACCCGCCTACATCGTGCGCCCCGACCTGCAGGCCGGGCGGCTGCGCGAAGTGCTGCCCGCCTACAAGGCCGAGGGGCCTGGCGACAAGCTTTTCATCCTGACTTCGCCCACTCCATACCCGTCCACGGCCCAACGCGCGCTGGTGGACTACCTGAAGGCCGAACTCGAGCCGCTGCTGCGCGATTTCCTGGCATGAAGGGGCCCGCCGCCCTGCGGCAGACGCCCGCGCCGTCCGCCATCCAACGGTAGGACTTTCTTGGTAAAACCGCTGGGTCTTGCGGGCTTGGCCCATGTCCGCCAAAGTAGGGGTTTTGCAGTTCCGGATGCCGTTTACCGGAACAGGGGCGGAACTTTGACGTGCAGGCCAAGTCTTATATAAGATATAAGACATACCGCCGCACGCGGGTTTGTCTCCCCTACAATGACAAACGCGCAAAAACGCCAAAAATTGCCGCCTGCGCTTGGGTAGATAAAGCCAGGCAAAACCACGGAGTCCATCATGCCGCACAACACCCTAGATACTCTCAAGAATTTCAAGATCGGCAATAAATCCTGTCAGTACTATTCGCTGCCGGCGCTGGGCAAGTCCCTCGGCATCGATGTGCAGCGGCTCCCGGTTTCGGTCCGCATCGTGCTGGAATCCGTGCTGCGCAACTGCGACGGCAAAAAGGTCACCGAAGAACACGTCAAGCAGCTCGCCAACTGGCAGGCCAACGCCCGCCGCGAAGACGAGATTCCCTTCGTGGTGGCCCGCGTGGTGCTGCAGGACTTCACCGGCGTGCCGCTGCTGGCCGATATCGCCGCCATGCGCTCGGTGGCCGACAAGATGGGCAAAAGCCCCAAGAGCATCGAGCCCCTCGTGCCGGTGGACCTGGTGGTGGACCACTCGGTCATGATCGACTACTTCGGCACCAAGGATGCGCTGGACCTGAACATGAAGCTGGAATTCAAGCGCAACCAGGAGCGCTACCAGTTCATGAAGTGGGGCATGCAGGCGTTCGACACCTTTGGCGTGGTGCCTCCGGGCTTCGGCATCGTCCACCAGGTCAACCTGGAATACCTGGCGCGCGGCGTGCACCAGGACAAGAAGAACAACGTCTATTACCCCGATTCGCTGGTGGGCACCGACAGCCACACCACGATGATCAACGGCATCGGCGTGGTGGGCTGGGGCGTGGGCGGCATCGAAGCCGAAGCCGGCATGCTGGGCCAGCCCGTGTACTTCCTGACGCCCGACGTGGTTGGCGTGGAACTCAAGGGCCAGTTGCGCGGCGGCGTCACCGCCACCGACCTGGTGCTGACCATCACCGAAATGCTGCGCCGTGAAAAAGTGGTGGGCAAGTTCGTCGAATTCTGCGGCGAAGGCACCGCCAGCCTGACCGTGGCCGAACGCGCCACCATCGGCAACATGGCGCCCGAGTACGGCGCCACCATGGGGTTCTTCCCGGTCGACGACCGCACCATCGACTATTTCCGCGGCACCGGCCGCACGGAAGACGAGATCGCCGCCTTCGAAGCCTATTTCAAGGCGCAGAAGATGTTCGGCATCCCGGCCGCCCAGGACATCAACTTCACCAAGCTGCTGACGCTGGACCTGTCCACCGTGGCGCCGTCGCTGGCCGGCCCGAAGCGTCCCCAGGACCGCATCGAAATCGGCAACGTCAAGAACACGTTCATCGACCTGTTCTCCAAGCCCGTCGCTGAAAACGGCTTCAACCAGCCCGCCGAAAAGCTGGCCCAGACCTTCACCACCAGCGCGGGCACGCAGATCAAGAACGGCGACATCCTGATCGCCGCCATCACGTCCTGCACCAACACGTCCAACCCCAACGTGCTGCTGGCCGCCGGCCTGCTGGCCAAGAAGGCCGTGGAAGCCGGGCTGAAGGTACCCAAGCACATCAAGACCTCGCTGGCCCCCGGATCGCGTGTCGTCACCGACTACCTGACCAAGACGGGCCTCTTGCCCTACCTGGAAAAACTGGGCTTCGACGTGGCCGCCTACGGCTGCACCACCTGCATCGGCAACGCGGGCGACCTGACGCCGGACCTGAACGAAGCCATCATCGGCAACGACCTGGTCTGCTCGGCCGTGCTGTCCGGCAACCGCAACTTCGAAGCGCGCATCCACCCGAACATCAAGGCCAACTTCCTGGCCTCGCCCCCGCTGGTCGTGGCCTACGCACTGGCCGGCACCGTCACGCGCGATCTGATGACCGAACCGGTGGGCCGCGGCAAGAATGGCGACGTCTGGCTGGGCGACATCTGGCCGACCGCAGAAGAAGTCGGAGCGCTGATGAAGCATGCGCTGGACCCGAAGGTCTTCGAGGCCAACTACGGCCAGGTCAAGAGCAACCCGGGCAAGCTGTGGGAGAACATCAAGGGCGTCAGCGGCGACACCTACAACTGGCCGGATTCGACCTACATCGCCGAACCGCCCTTCTTCGAAGGCTTCGGCATGACGCCGTCCGCCATGCCGGCCGTCAAGGGCGCCCGCGCGCTGGGCGTATTTGGCGACTCGGTCACGACCGACCACATCTCGCCCGCCGGCTCCATCAAGGAAACGTCGCCCGCCGGCAAGTGGCTGAAGGCCAACGGTGTCATGAAGGCTGATTTCAACAGCTATGGCTCGCGCCGCGGCAACCATGAAATCATGATGCGCGGCACCTTCGCCAACGTGCGCATCAAAAACCTGATGATCCCGTCGCTGCCGGACGGCAGCCGCTTCGAAGGCGGCGAAACCCTGTTCCAGCCCACCGGCGAACAGATGTCGATCTACGACGCGGCCATGAAGTACGTGGCCGACGGCACCCCCACCGTGGTGTTCGGCGGCGAAGAATACGGCACCGGGTCGTCGCGCGACTGGGCGGCCAAGGGCACCCAGCTGCTGGGCGTCAAGGCCGTGATCACCCGCAGCTTCGAACGCATCCACCGCAGCAACCTGGTGGGCATGGGCGTGCTGCCGCTGCAGTTCAAGGGCGCCGACAGCGTGCAATCGCTGGGCATCACCGGCGAAGAAACCTACGACATCTCGGGCCTGGAAAACGGCATCAAGCCGATGCAGGACGTGACGCTGACGATCACCCGCAAGGATGGTTCGAAGCAGGATGTGACGGTGCTGCTGCGCATCGACACGCCGATCGAGGTGGACTACTACCAGCACGGCGGCATCTTGCCCTTCGTGCTGCGCCAACTGCTGGCGGCCTGAGCCCCTTCGCAGGCCCCGCGTTGAACAAAGCCCCGGAACCTTGAGGTTCCGGGGCTTTTTTACGCAGGCAATCGGCGGATTCAGTCGTCGAACTGATAGGCGTCCATCGCCAGCGCCCCGTACGAGATCTCGTCGTTCAGCCGCTTGGCCGATGCGCCGCCCGCCCCCAGCGCCACGTACAGCGGCATCAGGTGGTCGTCATGCGGATGTGCCTGCATGGCGCCAGGCGCCTGCGCCTGCCAATCCAGCAGGGCCGGCACGTCGTGCTCGGCAAGCCGGCGCGCATACCAGTCCTGGAAGGCCGGCACGTAAGGCACGGCCGGCGCGTTCTGCGGCATCCGCACGTGGCGCAGGTTGTGCGTCAACGATCCCGACCCGATGATCAGGATGTCCTCGTCGCGCAAGGGCGCCAGCGCGCGGCCCAGTTCCAGCTGCCCTGCGGCGTCGCGCCCCATGTCGAGCGACAACTGCACCACCGGCACGTCGACCTCGGGATAAAGGTAGCGCAGCGGTACCCAGGCGCCATGATCCAGCGGCCGGCGCGGATCGCGGTCGGCAGCGATGCCGGATTCGGCCAGCAAGGCCTGCACCCGCGCCGCCAGTTCGGGCGAACCCGGCGCCGCGTACTGCAAGGTGTAGAGCTCGGGCGGAAAGCCGCCGAAATCATGCCAGGCCACCTGCTGGTCGCGCGTGGACAGCGCCAACCCCTCGCCCATCCAATGGGGAGACACCACCAGGATGCCGCGGGGCTTGCGGCCTTGCGCAAGGCTCCAGTCAGCCAGCACGGGGCCGGTCAAGCCGGGTTCGACGGCCAGCATGGGCGAGCCGTGGGAAACGAAAAGCGTAGGCCAACGCATGGCGATGCCTCCATAGATCAAGTCGATGAAAGCATTTTCGGACGTTTCGATTCAGCAATAAACCCCCTGCCCAGGGATGATCTGTTGCCATATGCGCATCAATCTGGGCACCTGCGCCAATACCCAGCCCGCCGTCCCCATGCCATCGCCTGTGCCGGACGCCCGGGTCCGCCCTCAATGCCGAGGCGCGCGGCGGGCGTTAAACTACACCGTTACACCACTTACTGGACGTCCCCCGAAGTTATGGCCCGATCCCGCAGCCAATCCGCTCCCCGCATGACCCGTGACGCGACCCGCCTGGTTGCGCTTGCCCAGGCGCTCAACCGCTCGGGCAGCCGCGTCGAAGACGTGTTCTGGGAGAACCAGCTTGGCGAAGCGATTCCCAAGCTGCTGAAGGCTGGGCAGGATGCCCCGCTGGAAGCGGCCCTGGACCACCTCGCGCAAAGCGACATAGGCGCCTACGAAGTCTTGATCGAACAGGCCGAAACCCTGTCCGAATCAATGAAGATCGAGAAGAACGGCGTCCGGTACGACGTGCTGCTGATCGTCGCGCCCATCGTCGCCTGGACCCGTTACGCGATCCCCACCGGCCCCGTCTCCGCCTCCGCCCAGCAGGCGCTGCTGGCCCAGCTGCATGGCCATGTGCTGTCCAGTCAGGCGCGCACCGCGCTGATGCCCATGCTGGTCAGCGTGGACCAGATGCCCCGCACCTTCGGTGAAACCTGGCAATGGCTCCAACGCCTGGGCTCGCAGGCGCTGGGCGCCGAAACCACCAAGCCGGCCCTGAACACCGAGGCCGAAACTGCGAACATGCTGGCCGATACGCGCTACATCATCGGCGCCGTGGCGGTGCCCGAGAACGCGCCGATCTTCCGCTGGCAGGAGCAAATGGGCGAAGCCGAGGCCAGCCGCGACGCGTGCCAGGAGCAGTGGGCCGCGCAGGCGCAGCCGACCCTGGCCGCGCTGTTGCCGGGCTGCGGCTTTGAAGCGCTGCTGCCCGACGCCTATTACGTCAGCAACCGCGAAGCGGACCGGCGCGTACGTCCGTTGTCCCTGCGCGCGGCCATCAGCTGGCTGGAAGGCGCGGTCAGCCTGGAAGCCTCGCAGTTGCGCGCGGTCGTGGCCGGCTGCGGCGAAAGCCGCATCGACGAATACCGCATCGGCTTTACGGCCCGCAGCAGCAACGACGTCTACTACGGCTGCGTGTGGCCCTTGTACGGACGGGAAGAAGAACTGCCGTCCGATGAAGGCCAGCCCGACGTGGTCGACGAAATCACGGCGTTGCTGAAGGAATACGGCGTCACTGAAGTGCGCCGCATCCCCGGCGTGCTGCCTGCCGAGTACTGCGAAGACTGCGGCGCGCCCTACTTCCCGAACCCGCTGGGCGAACTGGTCCACGCCGAACTGCCCGAAGACGCCGAAGCGGCCCCCGCCAAGTTCCACTAAGCCGCCATGCAAGCAGACATTTTTTGCCGGGTCGTCGACAACTACGGCGACATCGGCGTCTGCTGGCGGCTGGCGCGCCGGCTGTCGCAAGGCCGCGGCTGGGATATCCGCCTGTGGGTGGACGACCTGGCCAGCTTTGCGCGCATCCAGCCCGGCGTCGACGCTCACGCGGCGCGACAGCAGCTGGGCGGCGTGGATATCGTGCATTGGTCCAACACGCCAGATCCGGCCCTGACCGCGCGCGACGTCGTCATTGAAGCCTTCGCGTGCGATCCCCCGCCTGCGTTCGTGGACAGCATGCGCCGCGTGCATCCGGCCTGGATCAACCTGGAATACCTGAGCGCCGAGGCCTGGGTGGAAAGTTGCCACGGCCTGCCGTCGCAGCGTCCCGACGGCCTGGTGAAGCATTTTTTCTTTCCCGGTTTCACGGCCGCCACGGGCGGCCTGCTGCGCGAACCCGGACTTGGCGCCGAACGCGACGCCTGGCAGGCCTCGATGGACCTGCAGAACGGCTTCCTGCGATCGCTGGGCGTGGACGAGGCCGTGTTGTTGCGCCGCCGCGACGGCGCCCGCACAGTGTCCCTTTTTTGCTATCCCACGGCGCCCGCCGATGCCCTCGTCCAGGCGCTGGCGGCCGACACGCGCGCGAGCGTGCTGTTGGTGCCCGAGGGCGTCGCGCCCGGACTGGAGGCGGCCTGCGCCGCGCCAAACGCCCCCCTTCTGGCGCGCCTGCCCTTCGTGGCCCAGCCGGACTTCGACCGCCTGCTCTGGTGCGCGGACCTGAACTTCGTGCGCGGGGAAGATTCCTTCATCCGTGCGGCCTGGGCCGCTCGACCGCTTGTGTGGCAGATCTACCCGCAAGACGAGAACATCCACCTGGAAAAACTGGAAGCCTGGCTGGCCCGCTACCCGGCCCCGGAATCCGCGCAGGCGTTGATTCGCGCGTGGAACCAGCCGGAAACGGGCCAGGCGGCGGCGTCCGTCGCCCAGGCGCTGGCGCCCGACGCCTGGCAAGCCTGGTCGGCCGCCGCCCGGCAGTGGGATGCCAGCCAGGCCACCCTGCCGGATCTGGCTGAAAATCTGGCGGACTTTTGCGCAGACTTGGCCAAGAAACGTTAGAATAGAGAGTTTTCTGAGTCGCCCTGGATTTGTCGGGCCTCAACTATGACGCCTCCCGGGGTGTGCATGAAACCGCTTGTCAGGGACTTTTGACCCGGACCTTTAGCTCGTGATTTTTCGCGAAGGCGGCTTTTTGCAAGCACGGCGAGTGCACCCATCCCCCCCGGAGTTTTATCGATGAAAACCGCTCAGGAATTGCGAGTCGGCAACGTGGTCATGGTCGGCAAGGATCCCCTCGTGGTCCAGAAAGCCGAATACAACAAGTCTGGCCGTAACGCTGCTGTTGTGAAGCTGAAGTTCAAGAACCTGCTGACCGCCTCGGCCAGCGAATCGGTCTACAAGGCCGACGAAAAGTTCGAAGTCGTCCAGCTGGACCGCAAGGAGTGCACCTACTCCTATTTCGGCGATCCGATGTACGTCTTCATGGACGAAGAGTACAACCAGTACGAAATCGAAGCCGAAAGCATGGGCGACGCCCTGAACTACCTGGAAGAAGCGATGCCCGTGGAAGTGGTCTTCTACGACGGCCGCGCCATCTCGGTTGAACTGCCCACCACGCTCGTGCGCGAAATCACCTACACCGAACCCGCCGTTCGCGGCGATACGTCGGGCAAGGTCACGAAGCCGGCCAAGATCAACACCGGCTACGAATTGAACGTGCCGCTGTTCTGCGCCATCGGCGACAAGATCGAAATCGACACCCGCACGAACGAATACCGCAGCCGCGTCAACAACTGATCCGGCAAGCCGGTACAAGGGCCCCCACGCGGCACACACTTCGTGTGCTTGCTTGTGCCCCCCGAGGGGGCGCTTTGTCTTGGGACGGCCCTGCGACAAAAAAGCCAGACCGGAAGGTCTGGCTTTTTTTATTGCACGATGACTCCAGCAGACCTTGCCGCCACGGTACACGGCAACGGTATGCCGTCGGATGTCGGGCGAGAACAGGGACACCCAATATAATTGCCAAAAAGAAATCAAATAGGCATAATTTATCGAAAAATATGGGTATAAAGTTGCACAAGGGAAATCTTGTGAGACCTCATGGACATAGATCAATCTGACGAAGAACCTGGCGCTCTGGAGAACGCGTTCTCGCACCTCCAATGCATCCTCGTGGCGCGACGCACCCGCTACACACCCGAGGCGGTGAGCTGGGCGCAGTACGACATCCTGGAACTGCTTCGCCTGCAAGGTCCCATGACGCCCTCGCTGCTGGGCGACAGGCTGGGGGCGGCGCGCACCGGCATCTCCAAGGCCTTGCGCGTGCTCAAAGACCTCAATCTGGTGGAGCAAATGCAGGGGGATGGTGACCGTCGCGAACAGGTCACCGCATTGACGCAGCAAGGGCGTGACTTCCTCGTGCGCGCTGCCACAGGCAGGCGCGATGCGGCACATTGCGTCATGGCGGCGCTGACGCCCGGTGAACAGGCCATGTTCACAGAACTCTGCGAGAAGGTCAGCGCGGCATTGACCGCGCATGAGGCCGAACAAGGGGCAAGCTCATGAGCCCTCTACAGACTCCGTACCGCGACATGGACATCATTGGCGCACGCAACAACAATCTGCGCAGCGTCACCCTGAAGGTTCCCAAGCATTGCATCACGGTGTTCACTGGGGTGTCCGGTTCCGGGAAGTCGTCGCTGGTGTTCGACACTATCGCTGCCGAGTCCCAGCGCCAACTCAACGAAAGCCACAGCGCCTTCGTGCGGCACCGATTGCCACATTACGGCCAGCCTCAGGCCGACGCGTTGCGCAACCTGCCGGCATCCATCGTGGTCGATCAGAAACCGCTGGGCGGCAATGCGCGCTCGACGGTTGGGACGGCCACCGACATACAGCCATTGCTGCGGCTGCTGTTCTCGCGCCTGGGCCAGCCTTTTGTGGGCTACTCCAATGTGTTCTCGTTCAATCACCCACAGGGGATGTGCCCGACCTGCCAAGGCCTGGGCTGGGTAAACGAGCTTGACCTCGATCTGCTGTTTGACCGCAGCAAGTCCCTTAACCAAGGGGCAATCCGTTTCCCCACGTTTGCCCGGGGCACATTCCGTTGGAAGCGCTACGCTTGCTCCGGCCTGTTCGATTGCGACAAGCCGTTGGCCGACTACAGCCCGGACGAATGGCAGACGCTGTTGTATGCCGACGATCTTGCCGTGAGTAATCCTCTTCCTGGATGGCCGTCGTCGGCGCGGTTTCAGGGGGTCGTTCCGCGCTTTCGGCGCGCCTATCTGAACCATGAGCCCAGCCGCATGACGCAGGCCGAACGCGAAGGGCTCGCCCACGTCATCACCCGCCAGCGCTGTTCGGATTGTGGCGGCGCACGGCTCAACCCCACCATCCTGTCCTGCAAGATCCACGGCAAATCCATCGCGGACTGTGCCAGTCTGGAGATTGCCGACCTGCTGGCCTTCATCCGAACGATCAGCGCCGAGCCGGTAACGACGGTGCTGACCGCTATCGACGAGAGATTGGAGCAGATGCGCGCCATCGGTCTGGACTATCTCAGCCTGGGCCGGGAGACTGCCAGCTTGTCGGGTGGGGAGTCGCAGCGCGTAAAGATGGTCCGCCACCTGGGCAGCAGCCTGGCCGACATCGCCTACATCTTCGATGAACCCAGCGTGGGACTGCATCCGCGCGACGTCCACCAGCTCAACACCTTGCTGCGTGGACTACGCGACAAGGGAAACACTATCCTGGTGGTGGAGCACGACCCCGACGTGATGGCTATTGCCGACCATGTGGTGGACATGGGGCCGGGTGCCGGGAAGGATGGCGGCCAGGTGGTGTACCAGGGCGACTACTCAGGTTTACGGCAGGCCGATACCCTTACGGGACGTTGCTTGCGGCGGCCCACATCCGTGAAACGCGAGCCGCGCACCGCGACCGGGCAAATCGTCTTGCACGGCCTTTCACTACACAACCTGCGCGATGTCAGCGTATCCATCCCCACGGGCGTACTCACCGTGGTGACGGGTGTCGCCGGTTCCGGCAAAAGCACACTGGTCAACCGCCTGCTTCCGCGCCATTGTCCGCAGGCTATCCTGATCGACCAGAAAGGCTTGGGAGGAACGCGACGTTCGTCGGTGGCAAGCTACATCGGCGTGCTCGACGAGATTCGCGCGGGTTTCGCGAAGGCCAGCGGCCACCCCCCGAGCCTGTTCAGCAGCAATGCCCAGGGCGCTTGCCCGGTCTGCAAGGGGCTGGGGCTGATTCAAACCGACCTGGCATTCATGGACAGTGTGGAAACACCCTGCGACGCCTGTGGCGCCACGAGCTTCAACGAGGCGGCACGCGCGATCATCTGGATGGGCTGCAACATCGCCCAGGTTCTCGCTATGCCGGTGGAGCAGGCGCTGGAGCATTTCCTGTCCTGCGGGAGTATTTCCGGGTCGTTGCGGCGGCTCTGCGACGTGGGACTGGGTTATCTGTCGCTGGGGCAGCGCCTGAGCAGCCTGTCAGGGGGCGAGCGCCAGCGTTTGAAGCTGGCCTCCCGATTGGCCGAGGAAGGCAGTCTGTACGTCTTCGACGAACCCACGTCCGGCCTGCATATGTCCGACGTGAATCGGTTGTTGGCCATTCTCGACGGACTCACGCGGCGAGGTGCCACCGTGATCGTGGTCGAACATAACCTGGATGTCATCGCCCATGCAGACTGGTTGATCGAGATGGGACCTGGAGCCGGAAAGCATGGAGGAAAACTCGTGTTTGAGGGTGCACCCGCAACAATGATCAACGCCCCGGAGTCAGTGACCGGGCCGTTCCTTCAGCACCACTTAACTGGGAAATTGTGAGGTGATGCATAGCGCTTCGGCATCTACGCTGCTTCCTGGCCGTGGCCGCGACTGACTCGGGCGGGCAGGCTGTTTCTAGAGCATGTGCCGCGCGTGCCAGCCTTGCTGGGCATCGACTTGCCCACCGTCCTGATGGTCGAAGACTTACTGCAATCGCTCGTCGTCCAGGAAGTCAGGCACGGCCATGACTTGGATGCCGTCATCGGCCAGCGCTTCGCGCTCTTCGGGCGTGGCCGTGCCGCGGATGGGGCGCTCGTCGGCATCGCCCTCGTGGATACGGCGCGCCTCTTCGGCGAAACGCGGCCCCACGTTTTCGGTATTGCGCAGCAAGGCGCGCACCTGCTTCATCACGACCGCCTGCAAGGCGGCCATTTTCTCGGCGTCGGACGCGCCTGCCGGCACGGCGGGCGGCTTGGCCGGCGCATGCAGGTGGGACACGTTCAGACGCGGCGCAGACAGGCGCTTGGTGATGCTGGCCGATCCGCAAACCGGGCACGTGACCAAGCCACGCGCCTGCTGCGCGTCATAGTCGTCGTGCGATCCGAACCAGCCTTCGAAAATGTGGCTGTGCTCGCACTGAAGGTCGAAAACTTTAAGAGCCATGGTTGCTATATGGGGTCCAGCAGCCAGAATACAAGAATTCGCCCGCACCGGGCGCCATTCCCCCACGTCAAGCAGGCAGGCGGGGCGGTGCCCAAGAAAAACGGGCCCGAAGGCCCGTTCTGGTGATTGGCGCCGGCTTACTTGCCGCGCTTGGCGGCCGGGCCGGCGTCGATTTGCGCCTGCTGAGCCTGCAACGAATCGATCTGGCGCTGCAGATCGCGCAGTTGCTGGCGCACGTCCTTTTGCTGATCGGCCAATGCCGTGGCTTCCTGGCGCGACTGCTCCTGGCGTGCCGCGACCTGCTCTTCCTGCTGCATGCGCAGCGTGCGGTCGGCCTGCAACGTGCTGAGCTGGGCGCTGCGGCTGGCCAGCAGCTTCTCGGCGTTCGCGTATTCGGCTTGCAGCTTGATGCGCTTGATGTCCACTTCGGCCAGGTCGGCAGATTGCGCGGCGAACGCGCGGTACGTGGATTCGGCCTGCTTTTCCGACAAGGTCTTCAGCACGCGCCAGAAGTCCTTCTGCTGGAACAAAGCAACGTAATAGGTCAGGTCGTCCGGCTTGAACAGCAGGCTGGCGCCATACGTGCCGTTATAGGCGGTACGCAGCTCCGACACCTGACGGCTCTGGATCAGGCCCTGCAATTCCGCCACGGTGGAGGACGGCCGCGCGGCCGCGGCCGGCGCAGCAGCCGGCGGCGGCGGCGGGGTCACGGGCGTGGAGGCGGCCGGTTTGTCCTCGACCTGCTTAACCGTGGGCCTCGGCGCTTCGGATTGCGCGCTGGCGCAAGCCGCCAGGCCGGACAGTGCCGTGCCTAACAGCGCCATGCGAGTGGCGGCACGGATAAATTGGACGTTCATGCCTTCCCCAAAAAAATCGTTGCGGAACTATAGCAATTTATTTCGTTCACGGCAGATCCACTTACATTCGCCGCAGGCAAAGTTGTGGCCCTGTACGGGCCTTTCCCTATTGCATGATCAGGATGCCTCGACAATCCCTTCCGCCGTTTCGCCCTGGCCGCCCCCCAGATGCAATTTCCGCATCTTTTCCCAGAGCACCTTGCGGCTGATGCCCAAGGTGTTGGCGGTGTCCTGGCGGCGCCAGCCATTGACGTCCAGCGCAGCCAGGATGCGGGCGCGCTCGGCGCGCTCGGCATCGGTGAAAACGGGTGGTTCGCACAGCGAGCCGGGCCCGCCCAGGGAGCCGGCGGCGCGCAATGGCTCGCCGATCTGATCGAATATGCGTTCAATGCGCGCCTGGTCCCAACTCTTGAACTGCCGGCGCATGATCGCCACGCGCTCCGCCACATTGGACAGTTCGCGCACATTGCCCGCATAGCGGGTGCGCGCCACGCGCTCCAGCAGCCAGTCCGGCGGGTCGCCTTCCCCGCCCACCCGCTCCAGCAGCGCGCGGAAAATGGCGATTTTCTCTTCCGGCCCGCGCTGCTCCAGGTTCGGGATACGCAGCTCGATCACCGCCAGGCGGTAATACAGGTCCGCCCGGAACTCGTCCTGGCCCACCAGCACCCGCAGATCCTTGTTGGTCGCCGCGACCAGCCGGAAATCCACCGGGATCTCGACGCTGGAACCCAGGCGCGTGACGGCGCTCTGCTCCAGCACTCGCAGCAATTTGACCTGCTGATACAGCGGCAAGTCGCCGATTTCGTCCAGGAACAGCGTGCCGCCATTGGCCTGTTCGAAGTAGCCCTTATGCGCGCCGACCGCGCCGGTAAAGGCGCCCTTCGCGTGACCGAAGAAATGCGCTTCGAACAGGCCCTCCGGTATGGCGCCGCAGTTGACGGCCACGAATGGGCCATCCGACCATTCTGCCCGGTCGTGCAACAGCCGGGCGATGCGCTCCTTGCCCACGCCCGTTTCGCCGTGGATCAACGCATTGCTGCGGCAGTCGGCGAACATCTCGGCTTCGGCCAACAGCGCGCGCATCGGCTCGGACACGGCGATCAAGGGCTGTTCGCGCTTGGGCGCGGTGCGGTTGAACTGGTCCAGCGTGCCGAGCAATTCGAACAGCAATTTGCGCAAGTCCGACGTCGTAAAGGACAGCGGCAAGGTGTAGGAATATTCGGGCGGGTAGTAGCGCGAATCGCGCCCGCGGGCCTCTGCCGCCACCCAGATCACCGGCATGGCCTGCACCGCCAGCCAGTCGTAGCCACTGAAGCGGTTGTCACCCATCACGGATACCGACACCAGCGCCACGGCCGGGCGCGTCGGGTCGCGCGGCGGCGGAAACGCGGTGCCGGCGTCCGCGCGCACCAGCGACACGTCCATGCCGACCAGGCAACGCTCTGCCCGGGAGGCGATATCGGAAGTCCCCTCCCATACATACACGTCGAACTCGTCGCGGGCGAATTTCTGGGTCATGGCATGGACGACAAATAACGGGCGGAAATCACAGGCATCATCAATACACCAAACGGGGCTGGCCGCAGTCCACGGACAGCAGCGAAACATCGGTCTGGCCGACGCTCAGGCCAAGCATGTTGAGCAATTGCTGCAACAGGCCCGACAGCGGCGCCAGGACAGGCTGCAACAGGTTCACAACGACGGACAGCACCCCGCCCACTTGGGACGAACCGCTAAGCGCCATCGTCGCGACGGAATCGATGCGGCATTGCCGGACGGCGCTGGGCGTGATCGCCAGCGTGCAAAGCAGGTCATTGACTGGCGCCAGCAGCAGCGAGGTCAGGATATTGCCGACCAGTTGCAATGTGCCCCCCAGCACCCCCGTCAACCCGCCGGTACTCAGGCGGTTGCCCAATTGGTTCAGGGCGGTCGTGGACCACTGCATGTCATTGAAGACTTCGGTAATGGACTTGCCGGCATTGCTGCCGCCCCCGCCCACCAGCTTGGTCGCCAACGCAGTGCGCTCGGTCGCAGTCAACGCGGTGCCGGTATTGAAGAGATCCCCCAGAATGCCGCCGATCAAGGCATCCGACAGATTGGATGCCAACGCCCCCAGGTCGATGGACGTGGCGGTTACGGTCTGCGTCGACGGGGTGCCGGGTGGCTCGGTCAGCGTCACCGAAACCGGCGCGGCGGAGTTGAAAACCGGCAGCGTGACCTTTGCGGTCAACGGCAGGATGCCCAGCACATTCAACACCTGGTGGCGTTGGATGGCTGAAAACGAGCTGGGCTGGCAGCTATTGGTCAGGGACACGAAGTTGGCAGCGTTCTGATCGGTACTGGACGTCATGCCCGGAAAGCGCCCCAGGCAGATATTGGCGACGGAGGACGTCACGGCGATCGTGGCCTGCGACTCCGTCAAAGGCGCCTGGCACAGGTTCGTCAAGGTGCCGGTGGACTGCGCCACGTCGATGATGATGGGCAAATCCACCTTCGTGCCCAGCGTATTCGCCAGCAAGGGGCCCACCAGCGGAATGTTCGCGGTGTTGACGCGCAGATACACGCGAATACCAGCGCTGGTGGCCTGGGTGCCGATGCCCCCGACAGCCAGCGTGGGCGGCTCCACCACGCGCACCCGGGCGTCCACGCCCAGCAGCGGCACGCTCAGGCCCAGGTTGATGAGGTTCTGCCCGTTGGCGACGACCAGCGCGGTTTCAAGCAGGTTCAACGCGTTGACGTTCGCCGCCAGGGCGCCGGTGGCGTCCCCCCCCACGACCGACAGGTTCAGGACGCCGCCGTCTCCGAACAGCTTGACCGGCAGGTTCAGCGGCATCACGGCCAGCACCGTATTGATGGCGTTGTTGATCAGGCCGATGCTGGCCCCGGCGGTGCCGCTCTGGTTGACCACCGTCAGCGTGGCGTTCAGCAACTGGCCTAGCGTCAGGTTGTTGACGGCGGCCAGTTCCGCGGGAGTGCCCACGCCGGTCGCCACCGACAGGGGCAAGCCCAGCGCTTTCAGCAGGCCCGACGGCGTGATGTTGACGCTGGCCAAGCCTGCCGCATCCAGCACATCCAATTGTGCGGGCGTCGCCCCGACCGAGGCCAGCAGTTGGGACAGCAACCCGCCCCTTTCCAGGCGCAGCAGGCGTGACCCCACCATGAATGCCGCGACGGGCCGCGTGTTCGTGGCCACGGCGGTGGTCGTGACCAGCGTGCCGCTGTCCGCGCCGCCGGAAAAGCTGGGAACAATGCTGGTCAGCCGTTTGCGCACCGTCACGCGCACGGCGTTGAACGTTTGCCCGCTGGCGGCATCAAAGACATGCATGCCGGAGGCGTCAGCCCGGCTTGAATCCCATACCTTGCATTCGACGGTGACGTCGGCCGCCGTGAACGTCTGGAAGAAACCGGGCAGGTTGGCCAATGCCGACGTACGGCCAGCGGTGCCCGCACGCGCGCAGTCCGCGGCGGCCCCCATGCCCAATACCTGCACCGCCGACAGCGCTGCCAGGTCCGCCCCCTTCTGCATCTCTCGCTTCATGTAGAAGCTGTATGAAATGTGTGCGACCCCAAGCAGCACCAGCCCCACCAGCACCGCGAACACGACAGCCACGGTGATGCTGCCGCGCTGGCGCGACAAGGAACGGGAACGTAACGGGACGGCTGACATGGTCTGACGGCTCCGGCTCGTGTCCGAGCCCTAATTGGTGTTCTTGGTTTCCACCCGCTTCTGGAACCATTCCGGGATCGGCTGCCTGAAGCTATCCACGTAACGGGTCCAGGCCGCGGACGAGACCGGCCCCAGGATAGGCAACACGCCGCCTGCGCGACGGCCGTCGGCCTGGGCCGCCAGCAACCCCCGCGTCACGTCGCCGAAGCCTTCCCGGACCTCGGCGGCGGGCGGTTGTGCTGCAGCCGGCGCCGCCGTCGGCGTCGCCGAGGGCGCGTCTGCCTGCGGCATCGACGTCTGGACTTGCTGCACTACGGGCCGGTTGGGCAAGGTCGCGGCCGGTGGCGGCGCGGGTTGCGCGGCGCCTGCCGCTGCCCCGCCCGACATGTTTCCGGTCAGCGGCGCATTCGACTGTGCCAGGGCGCCCACAGGCGCCAGCGTGGCCAATGCCAGCACCAGGGTGAAGGAACGAGTCAATCGAGGTTGAGACATAAGAGGTTTCCTGAACACGGAGTTAACGCACGATGGGCCCATTGCCCAGGCCATCCATCAACGGACTCATCATTGGCATCACGGTGCCCTCGCCGCTGGACACGCGGGTCGGCGCGCCGCCCACCGCCGCGGCGGCCGGCATGGGCGGCGGCATGCGATGGCTGCGGATCTCGGAAGCCAGGCGCAGCACCTGACCGCGCGCGTCCTCGCCAAGCTGCGCCCGGTCCATCAATTGCTGGGCTTTGACCGAGTCGCCTTCAACCAGCAGCAGCACCGCCATGTTGGCCAGCACTTTGCCGTTCTCCGGCGCCAGCTCGGCCGCCTGGCCCAGCGGCACCCGGGCGCCGACCACATCGCCGGCGCGCAATCGCGCATAGCCCAGATCGCCGAGGAACCGCGCATTCATCGGCGCCAGCTTGGCCGCACGGGCGAAATCGTCGACCGCCTGATCGAACTGCCCGCGGCCGCCTGCGATGAGGCCCAGGCCATGCCACCCGTCCGCCGCCTGATCGCCGCTGGTCAAGGCGCGATAGGCCTGCTCGCTTAGCGCGGTCTGGCCGGTCTGGCGCAAGGCATCCGCGCGCATCACGGCCAGCCGGTTGTCGTTGCCGAATTTCTGCTGGTACGCCTCGATATACGCCAGCGAAGCGAAATAGCGTTCCTGGCGCTGCGCTTCGGAAATCAGGGAGAGCATCATCTCCGGTTCCTTGGGCCGCCGACGGCCCTCCGCCTCGTCCTCTTTCTGGCGGGCAAGCGCTTGCTCCTGCTGCTGTTGCTGCATTAACTGCCAGGCAGTTTCCGCACTGTTGGTCTTGCATCCGCTCAAGCCCGCAGCCGCGGACAGCGCCGCGGCTAAAAGGGTCCAGCGCAATGCGCCCTGCCGACTTCCCATCGCGCCCGCCATCATGTACCCCCCATGCGCGACATCGCGCGTATCACCGCTACAAACCCCGACCCGCCGGTGACGATCAGCAGCGCGGGCAGCAAAGTCACGATCATGACTCCCGTCATCTTGACCGTGGTCTTGCCGACTTTCTCTTTCAATTCAAGGCGCCGCGAATCCCGCAACCTTTCGCCGAAGCGGTTCAACGGCTCTTGCACCGCCCCGCCATGCTGATCGACCTGCGCGATCAGGCGGCAGATGGCGGACAGGTCATCGTTGTCGAATCCGGTGGCCAGCCGCGCCAGCGATTGCTCGCGGGTGCGGCCGCGCACATAGAGTTCAGAGGCCAGGCGCAATTCCTGCGACAGCACCGGCAGCACCTGCCCGAACTCGGTCACCAGCACCTGCATGCTCTGATCGATCGACAGCCCCACGCCCTGCAGCAGGCGCAGCAGATCGATCAACAGCGGCAGCTCGTCCGCCGCCATCCTGCGGCGTTGCGCCACCCGCCGCCGCACGATCCATTTGGGCAGCATGTAGCCGACGGCAAAGCCCAGGAAGGCCGCGACCAGCATCCCCGACAATGAATCGACGTAGTGGTAGCGCAGACCCAGCGTCACCGCGGCGATGGGCAACAAGATCGCCAGTCCGAACCGGAACGCGACGAAGCGCGACCTTGCGGTCGCCGCATTGGCATAGCCGGCGATATCCACCAGCTTGCGGTCTTCGGCGGCCAGCAAGGCTTCCGCGAACCGGCCTTCGCTCAGGCGCTTGCCGAAGGAATCCGCCGCGCGCGTGGCGGCCGCGAACCTGCCCTGCCCGTCTTGCGCGGGCAAGGCCGACGCCGCCGAGCCACCCACTTGCCGCGACGCCAGCGCATGGTCCACGACCTGCCGGCTTCTGCTTTGGCCGCGCAGCCGGCGCACGATGCCCACGCCCAATACCAGCATGGCCGCCGCGATCAGCATCAGGCCCATCGCCAGCACGGAGGAGACACTCCAGGATTTCAGGATATCCATCTCGCCTCTCCCATCAAATGGACTTGGCCATGCGGTACAGCCAATAGCTGCCGACGATCTGCAGGAGAACGGCGGTCACCAGCATCTTGAATCCGGCCGGGTCGCGCCACAGATTCATGAAAAGATCGTTGTTCGTCAACATGATGAAGCCGCCGATGCCGACGGGCAGCAGCGCCAGGACCCAGGCGGACAGGCGGATCTCGGCCGAACTTGCCGACAGCTCATTGCGCGCCTGCGCTACGTCTCGCATGAAGGCGGCCATGCGCTCCAGCACCTGGTCGCTGCGGCCGCCGAAGCGCATCGCCAGCGACACCACGGCGGCAATCATGTACAGCTCTTTCAATCCATACAGCCGCGACACGTGAACCAGGGCCGCATCCAGTTCCTTGGCGGACCGGCTCAGGCTGGCCGCCATTTCCACCACCTCGCGCAATGGTTCATCCGTGGTGGCCGCCGCCGTCTGGAACGCGGCCCCCATGCTGTTGCCGATCGTGATCAGGCGGACGATGTTGTCCAGGAACGCTGGCAATTGCGAAATCATCCGGCGCTGGCGCTTGTCGGCGCGCAACCACAACAGGAAGTACTCCAGGATGGCCACGAGCAACAGTGTCACGATGCCGGACAAGACCCCCAATATCAGCCACGCCAGCACGGCCAGGCCCAACAGGGGTACCCCAAGCCGCACATAAAGCCCCGCGCTTTGGCGCACGCCCGCCAGCAGCAGCAGGCGGTCCCAGCCCGGAAGGCCGCTGCGCACCGCACGCGCGCTTTCGAAAATCGGCTCGGGCTTGGACGACGCGTCGCGCCCCCGGTTCAATTGGTTTTCCAGGAACGACGAGCTTGCGGCGCGGCGTGCGCCGCTGTTGGCATGACGCCAAAGCAGCACCGCACCGATCGCCAGCACCAAGGCCAGGCCTGCCAGCACCAGGGCTTGCATCATCAGCGCCTCCGGCTCCAGAATCCGCCACCGTCGGTATCGCCCGGCGGGGGCTCGTTGGCGCGCGCCTCGGTGCGCATCTTGGCAAGCTTGGGTGTGTGGGGGTGGATCCCCAGCCAGTTCCAACGGTCCTTCTCTTCACCCTCTGGCGTCGTGAAGGTCTCGTGGCGATAGAGTTCCTGAGTGGAGATCACGTTGTCGCCCATGCCGGTGACTTCGGTCACGGACAGCACGCGGCGTTTGCCGTTGGACAGGCGGCCGATCTGCACGATGAAATCCAGCGCGCTGGCGATCTGCCTGCGCAAGCTGTCCTCGCTTCCCTGGAAGCCGGCGAAACCCGCCAGCATCTCGATCCGGTACAGGCACTCGCGCGGGGAGTTCGCGTGGATGGTCGCCATCGACCCTTCATGGCCCGTGTTCATCGCCTGCAGCATGTCCATGACCTCGGCGCCGCGCACTTCGCCCACCACCACCCGGTCCGGGCGCATCCGCAGGCTATTGCGGATCAGCTCGCGGATGCTGACCGCGCCGCTGCCGTCGAAACCGCCCTGGCGCGATTCCAGCCGCACCACGTGCGGGTGGTTCAGCGACAATTCCGCCGTGTCTTCCACCGTGACGACGCGTTCCGTCTCCGGAATGAAAAACGCCAACGCATTGAGCAGCGAGGTCTTGCCGGAGCTGGTGCCACCGGAAACCAGCACATTGCAGCGGTTCTTGACCGCTTCATGCAGCAGCCGGTAGATCTCTTCGTCGAACGACCCCAGGGTCAGCAGATCGGCGGGCTTTAACGGGTCTTGCCGGAACTTGCGGATCGACACCATCGGCCCATCGACGGCTAGCGGTTCGATCACCACATTCAGGCGGCCGCCGTCGGGAAGACGGGCATCCACCATGGGACTGGATTCGTCCAGGCGGCGGCCGATCGGCGCCAGGATGCGCCGCACGATGCGCAGCACATGCTGGTTGTCGGTGAACCGCAGCGTTTCGCGGGCCAGCACACCGCGGCGCGACACGAACACGTTGTCATAGCCGTTGATCAGGATGTCCTCGACGGCCGGATCGGCCAGCAAATCCTCCAACGGCCCCAGACCCGCCAATTCCTTGGTCAGGGCCTCCGCGATCTGCCGCATTTCGCTTTCGTTGATCGGCACCCTGCGCAGGCGCACGAAGCTCGCGACCTCGATGTCGACGAATTCCTGGATCGCGGACCGCGCCCATCGGCCGAACTCGGCGCCCAGTTCCTCGATACGGGAGAGCAGGTGTTCGTACGCCGCCGTCTTCACTTCCTGGAAGCGGTTCGACGCCGAGAATCCCTTATCGCCATCACCGCCAAACTCTATCGTCGCTGTCATGATCATGTCGGCTTCCGTTGCAATCCTTGCGTCGTTCCGTTAACCGACGACCATACGGCGGTGCACGCCGGGCAGCCACGTGGCCAGCCAGCTTGCCCGTCCACCGGACGAGCTTTCTTCCGCCCCCAGCTTTTCCACCAGCCCCTGCACCGCGCGCACATAGATGTCGCGCTCGGCGTCCTCGTGCAGCAGGTGGCCCTGGTTCGTGCACACCATCAAGGCCAACGTGCGGTCCGGCAAAGTGCCCACCAGTTCCAGCTGGAAGCGCTCGGCAATCTGCTGCGCGGTCATGCCGTAGCGTTCGTCGTACCGGTTGACGATCAGACCCAGGCTGCGGCGGTCCACATGCAATTGCTCAAGTTCTTGAAGCAATCCGGCCAGCGACACCAGGGCGCCGACGCTCTGGTCCGTCACGATCCAGTTCTGTTCGGACGCGCGCGCCAGCCCGGCTACGAATTCCGGGTTGGTGAAGCCCCCCGAATCGGCGATCACCACGCCAAAATGCTGGCGCATGCGTTCGAACACCAGGAGCGAATCGGATTGCGAGACATCGCGCATCAGGCCCAGATCGCGCGGCAGGGACAGGACGCTGAGGCCGTTGGCCGTGTGGGGCATGGCTGACGCCAGCAAGGTGGAATCCAGCCGGCGCAGATTGCGCGCCGCCTCGGAGAAATCGAACTCGCCGCCGATGTTCAGATAAAGCTGGCAATCGCCCACAGGCCAGCCCAGGTCCATGAGCGCAACGCGGCTGGACAGGGGCAGCGAGGCCCCCGACTCGGCGGCAGCTGCCTTGGCGCCTTTGGACCCATTGGCCGTGGCCCGCATTCCATGCGCCTGTTTCAGACGATCCTGAGCCATGTGGGCCAGGTGTACGGCCAAGGTGCTGGCGCCCACCCCGGGGCGAGCGCCCAGCAACAGGACACTGCGCCGCGAACCGTCCGCGCGCCCGCCGTCCGCCTGCGCGTCCAGCAGCCGCAGCACGATGTCCTTGATTTCCTGCGGCGCGACCGTGGGGTCGACAAAATCGCTGACGCCCGCTCGGAGCGCGGCGATGGCGCCCTCAGGCTGGCTCAAGAGGCCCACTGCGACACGCGGCAACGTGGGTGCGATGCGCGCCAGCAGACGCGCCAATTCGGCGGATTTGAACAGCTTTCCCGGCTCGTCTTCGCTGAGCGTGAAATCCAGGAACACCACCTGGGGCGATATCTCGGCCAGGCGGCGCGCCAATTCCTCGTTGCTCGGGGACTCCTGGGTCAGCATCCCCATGTCGCCCAGCACCTGCCCCAGTTGCACGGCGACATCCGCGCCTTTGGAGCAAAACAAAAACCGCTTGCTGTTTTGCAGGCCTACCCACTCGCTTGCGTGTGTCTTCATATTGTTCACCGCGAAAAACCCGGCATTTGCTGGCCGCCCATGGGACCCGTCAGGTAGTAGCCCCAGGCGTTGAAGCCGTTGTCCGCACGCTCTTGCTTTTCGCCCGGCAATGGCAGATTCACCCCGCGCGCGATGGGGCGGACCAGGCGCGGTGTCACGACGATGACCAACTCAGTTTCCTCTTGCGAGTAGTCGAGGCTGCGGAAGAACGAGCCGATGATCGGCAGGTCGCCCAGCAAAGGCACCTTGCTGACCATGGCTTTGGTCTGCCTCGACACCAGGCCGCTGATCACGAAACTTTCGCCATCGCCCAATTCGACCGTCGTGTCTGCGCGGCGGGTGCGCAACGCCGGGATGATCGAGCTGGAATCCGTGCCACTGTTGAGCACGATGCCGTTGCTGTAGTCCAGTTCGCTGGCCTCGGGCGCCACTTTCAGCGAAATGCGGTCACGCGACAGCACCGTGGGCGTGACCGTCAACCCGATGCCGAAAGGCTTGAACGTGACTGACACCGTCCCCAGCCCGCCGGCTTCGGGAATCGGCAGTTCACCGCCTGCCAGAAAGCTGGCGCTTTGCCCGGTCATGGCCACCAGCGTGGGCTCGGCCAGCACGCGCGCCATGCCGTTGGTCTGCAGCAGGCGCAGATTCGCGGCGAAATTCTTGGTGTCGTAGAACAGCGAGAAGCCGGATGCCGCGGAAGCCAGGCTGGACGGAACCAGGCTGGTGGACGCGCTCCACGGGCCGCTGCCGCCGGCGCTCCAATTGATGCCCGCCTCTTTCATCACCGACCGCGATACTTCGACGACCTTGACCTCGACTTGGACAATGCCGCCGTTGCCAGCGGAAGACACGTCGACGACGTTCTTCTCTCCCCCCACCGCGGAGGCCGCAATGGCGGCCGAGGCGACCTGCCCCATCGGCGTCTCGGCATGGCCGGACACGACAGCTCGGTCGCCCGCGATATCGACATTGGCCCCGCCGGCGATGCCGCGTGTGGCCAGCGCGCCCTGGACGCTGCCGCCCACGCGCAGGTTCCAGACCTGCGGCGTCGTGTTGTTGCCGCTCCATATCTGCAACTGCGTGGTCCCGGCCTTTTTCCCGTAGATCAGGATCGATCCCGCCCGCTTGCCGGAGGCCGGCAGGACTTTCACGTCAGCCACGTCAGGGTCGCCAATCGCAATGCGCGACGGCGCCGTGCCGTCCAGCAGCAGCGTCTGCTGCCCCTTCACGGACAACGCAAGATCTCGGGCCGGCGCCGGCGCATTCGAGCCGGGCGCGGACGCCGCAGTCTGCGCGGTGGCGAGAACGCCGTAGGACATCGCCGCTGCCGCCGACAGGACGCAGATCAAGGTGGTGCGCTGATAGTTCTTCATTGTGCTGAATCTAGTCATGAGAGAGAGTCCAGCCGCGCGCGGCGCCAAGCCGCGCGGAGCCACGTTCAATAACGCACACGTTCGGATTTGTCTCCGCGCAAGATCTCAACCGTCCTGCCTCCGCCCCCGCTGGAATTCGCACCGCGCACGGGTGCGGTGGGGGCACGCGCGGCAGTCGTCGTCCCGTCAAGCTGAACCAGGCTTTCGCCAGCGAACGCGCGGTTCGGTCCCTGCTTGAGCGCTTCGCGCTGTTCCGGCGTCAAATCCGCGCGGGTCGGCAACACCGTGCCGCGCTGAGCGAACAATTGCGTATCGGGCACGCTGTCGTCATTCAACGGGCGCAAGGCCAGTTGCAGCCGGCCTGAGCGGCTGGCCAATATCAGTTCATTCACGTGTTCCACCGGCACCGCCAGCACCGCGGTCTTGGCGGGCTGGGCCGGCTGAGCCGGCACGCCAGGCTGTCCGGCCGAGTTCTTCTCAGGCCCGTCCACGGAATCCTTGCCCACCGCCAACACGCGCACCTGGGATTGCAGCAACCGCGACTGGCCGCCAGGCACTTCCTGGCCCTTTTCGATCATGAAGAACACGTCAACCCAATCCCCGGGCGCGATGCGGTTGCCGCCGCCGATCACTTCGTCCACCGCGATCGCCACGGCGCGCTCGCCCGCCTTCAACTGGCGGGCCAGCCCCTGCGCCAGCAGGCTGGGCAGGATCGGGTCGCCCGCAGCGATATCGACTTTCGTGACGGCGCCCTCCAACGCGGCGACGGCGTTGTATCCGCCGGACAGCGGCGCCTGCCAGTCGTCCACTCTCAGCATGCCTTCGCTGTTGATGCTCGTACCGGCAGGAATGGCCGCTTTGGCCACGACCACCGGATAGAGCTTGACTGGCGCGGCGGCCGTCGGTGCGGAAGTCGCCGGCGCGACGCTTGCCGGCGGGTTCGTGGGCGCGGACGCGAGCCGCCAAGCGACGAAGGCCAGAACCAGGCCCGCCACCAACAAAAATCCCGCGACGATCTTGCTCAAACTGCTCATGGTGTCCCTTGCGATATCTGAACAACGGCTTGCGAATGCAATCGGGTAGGAATCCAGTTCGGCCCCATGCCGGGCAATGTGGTGATCAGGCGCTGCAAGGTGGCCAGCAGCGGCCAGGATTGGGTGTCGTATGTCAGGCCGACAGTGGCGCAATTGGCTTGCTGCCCCCCCGAGCCAGTCCAAGCGCACGGCGCGCTGGTGGTGGCACAGACGACAGCGGAGCCCGAGGAAAACGCGCTCATCGCGGCCGAGCACGCCGCCACCGATACATTTGGCTGGCCGTTGAATCGGGCGAACACGGCAGCGCGGGCGCCGTCAGTCGCGGCGGACGCCAATTGCTGCTGCATCCAGAACAACACCGCGAAGCTGAGCACGCCGCAGATGAACATCAGCAGCATGATCAAGGTCAACGAGAATTCCAGCGCGGCGATGCCGCGCTGACGGGAACACTGAGAGCGGCCTTTACGGTGCCGAAGGTTGGCGCGCATATCAGCGTTCCCCATTCAGATGCACCGTGGCGCGGGCGCTCAATACGCCGGAGGCCGGCATCAGCACCGTCTGCAGCAACGGCAGCGCCGGAATCAGCGGGTGAGCGCCGTAGGCGTAAGACACGGTGACTTCCACCTGTCCATCGGCAAGCGTGCGGCCGCTGCAGGCCCCGCCCGCCGAACTGCTCAGCGCGCCCGTGCTGCCGCAGACCGCCACCTGGACGCCGGCGGCAGACATGGAACTGATCCACTGCGCCTGATACAGGGCCGCATCGCGGCCGGCATTGGCCCGCATGGCCAATGATGACGGCGTGCCCTCTTGCCACTGCAAGACCTTGCGCGCGCCTTCTTGCGCGGCAAGCGTCACGGATTGTTGTGCGGCGGCCACCAGCGAGTACGTCAGAATCGCGTAGAACACCAGGAAGAACACCACGAATACCAGGCCGAATTCAACGGCATACACGCCACGCTGAGCGCGGCGGCTCCCAGGTATGCGGCATACGGAATCTGGCGGATGCGCGGTGTCAGAGTCCAGTACCGCGACGCGATCAGATACAGCAGGCCGTGCAAGCCGGCCATCAGGCTCGCCAGCACTAGCACCAGGATCAGGGGCGCGATACCCAGCAGCAGCCCGATGATGGCGATCGCCTTGACGTCGCCCGCGCCCATCAGGCGCCGGCTCCACAAGATCAGGAACGGGATCGCCGCCAGAAATCCGGCAAGCGCCATGGCGCCGCCAGTCCATCTGGGCGGATAGAGCCAGCCAGGCACTGCCCATGCGGCCGCCAGCCAAAGCAGCTGAGCCACGAACCCCGCGACGATCAACGCGTTGGGAACACGGCGGTAGCGCAGATCGTTGTAGATCAGCACCAGATTCCAGCTTGCGAATAGCAGCCACCACAACACTTCCCCTGGATACAAGGCGGGACCTTCCGATATTTCAAAAACCAGGCTTCAACGATTCGGCTCAAGCCAATGAACGGGGTGGCCAGCCTGCCCGTCGGGATGGCCCAAAGGGCCATCCTCGACATGGACCGGCTTGCCGGGCGTTAAACTGCCCCGCCCTGGGAGGTAAGCTTGGCGCCCAAGTCTGTGAACAGACTGGTCAGGCCTCCGGTGAAGAAGCCTATTGCAGCGATGATCGCTACCGCCATCAGCCCAGCAATCAGCCCGTATTCCAGGGCAGTGATGCCATCTTCGTCATTCCAGAACTGCGCAAGTTTCGCTTTCATGTCGAGCTCCTAAGACTCGATTGATCATTGAGCTGCGCCGCCGCGCGACACCAGCCCCCTATGCCCGGAACTGCTTGCTCTGCGGGGAGCATTCCTCGCCCGCACGCAAACCGGGGCCCTGCTAACCCGGCCCTAGCGTGGATCCTGGCACCTTGCCAGGCTCCGCCACCGGCGCCGATTCGATAAACGAGTCAATCCGTTGCGCCATGCGGGCGCGAAACCGGGACGATGCCCGCTGCAACTGCCAACGCATGATCAGCAGCGTGACGGCGGACAGCACAAACGCGATATACGGCAACATGAGCCCGCCGATTTGCAGGCTGGAATAGTCACGAGGGGTCGTGCAGATAACCGTGCCGGCCGCTGCGCCGGTGTAATGCATGCCGCACACCGCCACCGCCATCAAAATGGCCGCTCCACCGCGTTGAAACTCATTCTGCGTATTGAAAGCCAGCCACAGCGCGGCTGACGCCGCGATTACCGCGATAAGCACCGATAAAACAACCATCGGAAGATTCCAGAGCAATACCGCCGGCATGCGCATGGCGCTCATGCCCAGATAATGCATCGCGGCGACGCCCAAGCCGGCGGCAAGGCCACCGACAAGGCAACGCCCGAACGTGAAACGGTCGCGACCGACATACCAGAATGCCCACCCTGAAAACCCGGCAGCGACAATGAAACTCAGTATGGTCAGACCGACTTGGTAACCCACTTCAAAAGGGAGGTTCTGCGCCTGCATGCCAATGAAATGCATGCTCCAGATACCCACCCCGCCCATGGCCATAGCGCCGATGAGGATGTAACCGATACGTATTTCACCGTCCTGGGTTTCGGTGCGTATACCCGCCGCGGCCAGCAATGCAACGTACGAGCCCAGCACTGCGGTCAGGAACGACAGCGCGACCAGACCGCCATGAAATGAAAGGGGAACGACGTCGCCCGGGTTCATGGACGGCCCCAATGAAATGGTCCGCAATCGTGGCGTTGCGCCGGCAGGCATATCCGAGAAGTACTGCTGTCACACGCGCCCATCTTGTGGACTCCCGATGGCCTGAAAACCGATGTGTTTTGATACGTTTATATAGTCTTATCTATTAACATTTAATACACATCAGGGTTTACACCAATATTCCCCATACTCGTGCATCAGACATGTAACGGATACCCCAAAATTTATATCAATCTTATTAAAAACCACGAGTTAACCCTGATATTTTCTATATGAATCGGTTCCTGAGCATTTCGCAATGTTGTTATCTTGTCGTTTCCGATCGGTCACAATGAAATAAATTGTCATTATCCGGTGCGACTGGCACCATACCGCCTACGGCGCATGGATGCACTTCTTACTAATGTTGTGTCCCTCAATATGTTCAATATTGAATGAATATCGAATACATGGCGGGACAGCGCCTGCAGAAACGAGAGACATACAAGGCATGAGACGTTCGTACCCGGCAAGCCCGCTTACCCTCGCCCTTATCTGCGCCCTTGCCTTCAGCGCGAATGCGCGCGCAGACGGGCCGCTTCGGGGAAACCCCGTCGACTCGCTTCCCAAGCTGGAAACACCACCCGGCGCCCAGCAGCCGCCCCCCGTCGTGGAAACGGCCACCCCCGAACAATTGGCGCTGCAAGCCAGGCTGGCGCAACGCATCGTTCCGTTGAACTTCGACGTGAGCGGCGTCCACGCCATTCCGTTTGACGAGGTCTCCGGCATCCTTGCACCATTGTCAGGAAAAGAAATCAGCCTGGGCGAACTGGTGCAGCAGGTCGACAAGATCACCCAGCTGTACCGCGACAAGGGATTTCCGTTGTCGTTCGCGCTGGTGCAGAACCAGACGTTCGCCAATGGACTGGTCGTCGTGACGGTGGTCGAGGGCTATATCGGAAACGTGCGTATCGAAGGCGATATCGGCAATGCGCTGGACCGTCTGGAAACGCTGGCCGGCCCCTTGAAAGAAGATCGGCCCTTGCAGCAGGCAACGTTGGAGCGCCAGTTGAATCTGATGCGCACCGTGCCTGGCGTGAAGTTCACCCCGAATCTGGATCTGCCGCGCCGCGCGGATGGGGCAACGGAATTGGTACTGACCGCCACCCGCCAGCCCGTAAGCGTGACAGGCGGCATCGCCGATCTGGGCACCGGCATGCAGCCGCTGGTCAATGTAGGCACCAATAGCCTGACGCCGCTGGGCGAACAGGTGAAGCTGACCGCATCCATCCCGTTCAATACCGATGACGTCAAATATGTCATGGGCGAGGTCCGCGTGCCGATCGGCCCGGACGGCTTGGCAATCAAAGTCGACGGTTATCACTACGACGCCAAACCCCAGGACGACGCCATCGAATACCTGGGCTTCGAGCGGCGGGTAAAAAACGACCGCATCGGCGTCGGCGTCAGTTATCCGTTTTTGCTGAACAACACCCGTTCGCTGACGGGCACGCTCGGCGTCTATGCCGCCAATTCCAAGGACCGCTACGACTCGCGCACTACGGATCTTTGGCTGCAGCAGGATGCGCGGGTGCGCGCCGCCAATGCCGAGCTTCGTTATATTCAGATTTCAGAAAGCAAGACAACGGACGTTACCGCGAGCGTGTCCAAGGGTTTTGACGCAGCAGGTGCCAAAAAGGACATCTCGACCAACTATGGATACTCGGCCACGCCGATCCTTGACCTGGATTTCACCCGATACAACCTGAACGCGAAACAAACGTTTGCGTTGCCGGCGCAGTTCGGACTGACATTTTCGGGCGCCGCCCAATACTCCAGCAATATCCTGCCTTCATCGGAGCAAGTCTCTTTCGGCAGTTGGAGATATGCCATGGGCTACGCGCAAGGCGAGCAGAGCGGCGACAAGGGCGTGGGCGTATCGGCCGAAGTCAACCGCCGTTTCGGCACGGGCTGGGAATACCTGTCCAGCGTGCAGCCTTATGCCTTGGTGGACTACGCGCGCACTTGGTACAACAACAAGGGCTTGCAGGAACTTAACCAGCGGCACTTGTCTTCCGTTGCCCTGGGCCTGCGGTTCACGGACGATAAATACTATCTGTTCGATTTCAACGTGGCCAAGCCGATCGGCTCCGCCCCCGTCAACAACGACCGGGACGTGCGCTTCAACGCCAACTATTCCCTGTTCTACGACGCGTTCTGACCGAACGCCGGGGCACGCTGGACTGATTGGCGCCTGTTCTCACAGGCGCTTTTTTTTTGCGGATTCCACACACCGCGTTACGTAACGTTGCCCGTAACGTAACGGGGAATAACCCGTCATTCGTAACATTCGCAGGGTTTTTGTCGTCGCAAAAATGCGGGTTTCCCAAGATTGGTATAAACCCTGGATCCACACGCATGCCATTGATATAAAAGGACTTTTTAAACCAAAAAACACTACGCGCGGGCCTGATAACAGGAGCCTGGAAAATATTGGCACGGTTTATGCATGTAGAGACGTATCGGGCAGTTTCATCGCCTGACCTATCCAACCCGAGGAGCTCGCCATGTATACCAAAGTCGACGCAAAGCGCATTCAACGTATTTTGACCTCTACCGTCATGGCCGCCGCGCTGATGAGCGCCCTGGCTGCCTGCGGCGGCGGAGGCGGCGGCAAGAAGTCAGCGGGCCTGCCCGGCACCGATATTCCAACCAACCCCGGCGGCACCAATCCTGGGGGAACCGATCCCACCAATCCCGGCGGTACGGACCCAACCACCCCCGTCAATCCCGTGACGACCGGCCTGCTGCAAACCACCCTGGGCAATACCGGCAGCGCCGTGGATAACACCCTGCCCCTGAATCTGGGCACGACGTTGGGCGGCGTGGGCAAAGCGCTGGATCCCACCCTGGCGCCTGTCGTCAATACGGTGGTCGGACTGACTCAGGAAGTGGGCGCCACGACCGGCTTGGGCCAACCCGTGGACGGCGTCACCAAACAAGTAGGCGGGCTGGTCAGCGACCTGGGCACCACCGTCAAGGGCACCGGCCTGCCGGGCGGACTGAGCACCGGCCTGGGCGGCTTGGTCGATGGCCTGGGCAAGACAGTCGCCAGCACCGGCGGCCTGTTGAATGCGGACCCTGCCAATCCGCAGCCGCTGACGACCATCCTCGGCAACGCCACCAACGCCGTGGGCGCATTGACCGCCGGCCTTTCCGGCCAGGGCGGCCTGTTGAATCCGGTGACGCAAGCCGTCGGCGGCATCACGGGCGGTGTGCTGGGTGGCCCGTCCACGCCGATCCTGGAGCCCGCGCTGGGCAATGTCGGCAAGACCGTGGACAACGTGCTGCCCCTGGGGTTGCAGCCGACGCTGGCCGGCCTGGGCGCCGCGCTTGACCCCACCGCCAGCCCGTTGGCCGGCACGGTCACCGGCCTGACACAACAACTCGGCGCAACCACCAAGCTGGGCGCGCCGGTCGCGGGACTGTTGTCTAACCTGGGCGGCACACTCGCCTCGGCGGGCAGTTCGCTGCCTGGCAATACCGCGGGCCTGAACGGCGTGCTGCAAGGCCTGGGCGGCGCCGTTGCCAGTGCGGGCGGCTTGTTGAACGCCACGCCTGCCAATCCGAACCCGCTGGGCGCGACGCTGGCCAACGCCACCGGCGCAGTCGCTTCGTTGACCGGCGGCCTGGGGCTGGGCGGCGTCACCGGCGGCCTGACGGGCGGCGCGGGCGGCACCGGCGGTTTGCTGAGCCCGATCACCGGCATCCTCGGTGGAGATCGGAAGAG